>NZ_BJDW01000004.1 GCF_005405345.1 Enterococcus viikkiensis
CTACAAAAAAACCGCTATATATCAAGCGTTACAGCGGTTTTTCGAGTGATTATCGTTACACAATTCGGGAATGCAGGCTGTAATGCAGTCGCAATAGTCAATTCATTTTTTTCATAGGCTAGGTTAGTATTTTTATAGTCAAAGAAAGAACCCCGGCGGAAAAACCAATGGTACATTTCTTTTTTGGGCAATAAATAAAAATCCTGCATTTGCTGATTGAAACCGTATTGGATTAGTTCATCCGAAAGCTCTTCGATCTCCATTTCCTTTCACCTCACAAATAAGATACGTAAAAATTCTGTTTCGTTTCTAATGAGTTAGAATTTTTATTAGGTAGCTTCTTCCAGCAGGTGAGTCAAATAAAATCGATAAAAAAGAACTGGTACTATGCCGAAGTGTGTAATAGAACGCAAAAAAGCCGAGATATGCATCTCGGCTTTTTTGCGCATAAACAATCATTTAGACGTGTGTGCTGTCAAATCGCTTGAACAGTTAGTTTGTTTTGTCTTGAAAACGGGCTTCTACGCGATAAATAGGTTGGCCTTTTTTTGAAAATTTTTCTTCATATTCGGTCATGATGTTGCCTTCATAATTACTTTCATGCAGATCCAACCACACTTGTTGCAAGGTCATGCCGTATTTTGAAAAACTGCTTAGCGAATACTCAAACAGTCCTTGATTGTCTGTTTTGAAATGAATTTCTCCGGCAGGTCGTAAGATTTCTTCATCTACCGCTAGGAAATTTGGTGAGGTCAAGCGACGTTTTTCGTGTTTCTTCTTAGGCCACGGATCAGAAAAATTCAAATAAATTTGATCGATCTCGCTATCCGCAAAATAATTTGTCAGCTCCGAGCCATCCACATGTAATAATTGTAAGTTCGGCAATTCTGCTTCGACTAATTTATCTAACGCCAAAGAGATCACACTGACTTGCATTTCTACTCCGATATAATTGATTTCCGGATGGGCTGCTGCCATTCCGGTAATAAATTGACCTTTGCCCATGCCGATCTCAATCTGGATCGGATGATTATTGCCAAAACGTTCTGTCCAACGGCCCTTCCAAGCCTCAGGATCTGCTACTACATATTCAGGTCGAGCAGCTAACATTTCTGCCGCACCCGGACGATTTCTAACTCGCATTTTTTTCCTCCAAAGAATCTATTTATGTACCATTCATAATAAAGAAACATTTTTCCAAAAAAAATGGAAAAATGTTTCTTTTTCACCGCGCATCAACTTCCGGCAAAAATTCGTTTTAATTGTAAGATGGATTGATTCATATGGTGGAATTCTTGGCGCTTGTATTGACGAGCGATTTCTAGTAATAAACTCATTAAGCCATACCAATAAACGCGTTCCATATTCTCATCCGTTGGCCGAATGCCGTAGCGAACGAGCCACTTGCTCCAACTAGACAGCGGCACATAATTGCCTAAGATCGTTCCAATATCTAACGCCGGATCAGCGAACATCACTGAATCCCAATCAACCAAATATAAATAGTTCGAACATACCAACCAATTTCGATGATTCACATCGCCATGAACGACGGTGTAATTTTTTTTTGCGTAAGTAGGAATATTTTTTTTCAAATAATCATAGACTAATTCAATGAAGCTATTTTGTTTGATCATCGTCGGCAAATTCGCTTCATAATCCGCTAATAATTGCTGTGGTGAGACTTGTCGGCCACCCATTTTTTTTAGCATCACTTTCAAAGAAGCCGAATGATGCAAATGATACAAAACATCCACAACATCATTACGCTGTACGATTTCTTCCGGCTCAAGAATTCGTCCATCTAGCCATTCCTGAGCGGTCAAGGTGTCGCCATCCCCTGTTCGTTTGATCCAAACAAGCTTCGGTGCAATGCCTTCACGAGATAGAGCCGCCAACATTGGAGTGGTATTGCGTTTAATAAAGACACGATCCTCATCGCGATAGCCGATATACGTTTTTCCTGTATCGCCTTTGATCGGCTGTACACGCCAGTCACTATCCAACTGAAACTCCATGAAAAAGGCCCTCCCCTAGCATTTTAAACGTATTTACTATTGTAGTCTGGGAAGCCCACTTCGTCAAGAGCATGTATGTTCTTCTTTGTTTATTTTTCATTTTGATGGGCTTGAACAGCGAGTTCAATGGCTTCAATATAAGCAGCCAGCAATTTTTTTGTGACTGGTCCCGGCATGCCATCACCAATTGTTTGATCATCAATTTCTACAATTGGCATAATTTCCGCAACGGAACTCGTTTTAAAGCATTCTTCCGCCGCTAATAATTCTTTTTTCGTAAATGTTTCTTCTCGCAGTTCGATCCCTAAAACCTTAGCCAGCTGACGAATTTTTAATTTAGCGATCCCAGGTAAAATTAAATTTCCATCCGGATGGGTATAAAGCACACCGCCGCTAACCATCCATAAATTCGAAGCAGAAGCCTCGGTAACATTTCCATCACGAACTAAGACGGCTTCATCATACCCTTTTTGCTTCGCCTCATCCAAGGCCAATAAGTTTCCCAATAAGCTAATCGATTTAATATCGCAATGAAGCCAACGTTTGTCTTCTACAAAGCCGGCTTGAATACCGATATTTTGCTTGGAAGCCGGTCGTGTTGCTGGTTGGATATCTGCTAACAAAACGGGGGGCACTTCTGCTGGATCAGGAAAATCATGTAACCGTGGTTTCGCTGTTCCTCGCGTCACTTGGAAATAAATGCGAGCATTTGCTAACCCAACTTCTGCCGCTAGACGATGTAGTCGCTGACTTAGCTCTATTCGCGTGAAAGGCAAGGTCAAACGAATCTTTTCCGCACTGGTCCAAAGTCGATCCAAATGTTCCTTTTCCATATAGAAGTAGCCGTCATAAATTCGAATCACTTCATAAATACCATCACCAAACTGATAACCCCGGTCTTCTAAATCAATTTTTACTTCTGATTCATCGACGATCTGATCATTCCATAATACTTTCATTCACTCAGTCCTCCATTTTCTTTATTCTCGCTGGAAGATAAAACCAGCTAAACAAACCAATTTCAATTAACAACACAACAAGTAGCACCAAACTTTCACCGATTGCCAAATGAATCAAACTACATAAGCTAAAAATGATCGCCGTCGCTACCAACAATAACGTCAGCACCCGTTGCAATGCGGCTTTTTTAAATTTACGTGGCACAGGATAAAGCTGGACCGCGCTGATGTAATCAAATTGACTGTACAAGGGAATCATTTGAAAACCGATTAGATATATAAATAACAAGCTAATTCCGACAATAAAACGAAAATCAGTCAACGAGAGTAAGAGCACCCCGCCAACCACTAATAGCCGGAAAAATAAGCTACCATATTCAGCACCACGTAAGGCGCCGCGGGCAAATAAATACAAATACGTATTTTCCTGTTTAAATGAGATATTGGCTAAAAAGCCGTCTAAATATTTACGCCGGCGCACTTTCGCTTCTACCTCAGGAACATCGGTAAATAAATTAATAAACTGATAAATCCGATGCAGCCGCGCATTTTCACGATCAATCATTTTGCTCCAATCAAGCAGTCGGCTTTGTTCATTGGTCTGCCAATAAAAAAGCACGACGACACACAACGCTAAAATCAAACCCAGCCAAGCTGCAACATATAAGCTCACGAAAATGGTTATCAAACTAGCTGCAAACCATACAAACATCAGCCGTTGAACCAACGTATGGCTTTCTTGATAACAAGCGAGACGCTGTAAGCGTAAATGAGCAAACTTCAACAACCAAAGCATTGCTACATAAAAGAAAAAATTGACGAAACGACTGTGATTCGCTAATACCACTAAGGGCATCAATGCACCGCAGATTAGCAGCTCTACTGCAAAAGGAAAACTGATTGAATGGACTAAGCTACGAGTCAAATAGGAGCCCATTTCTTTTTCCTTTGGTAATAAAAAAGTCATATCGGCAGGTTCAGCCAAGGTCGCTAATTTCCCAAAGGGCAAAATCACCCACCAGACGAGACCGACAATTGGCAAACTCCAAATAAAATCAGATGGTAATTGCTTCAATAGATTCGAATAATAAAAGGCTAAGCCGCCGACTAAAAATAAACACACCAGAACAAAGTGATCATTTAAGACATAGCGCATATATTTCATCATTTTTTTCTGATGTCGCTGGCTCCGCAACTGAAAAAAATCACGCATGTTCCTTCCCCTTCGTCAAGGCCAAGTATATTTCATCTAATGAAGAACCTGGCAAATTAAATTCCATTTGCAACTCGTCTAACGTCCCTTGTGCTCGAACCTCACCTTCATGTAAAACGACAAAACGATCACAATACTTTTCCGCCGTTGCTAAAATATGCGTGGACATTAAAATCGCCGCACCTTGTTCCTTCATCGCAACCATTAATTCAAGCAAAGCATTGATTGCCAATGGGTCAAGTCCTAAAAACGGCTCATCGATAATATAGAGGCTTGGTTGAATCAAAAAGGCACATAAAACCATCACTTTTTGTTTCATTCCTTTAGAAAAATTCGTTGGGAACCATTCCAAACGGTTTTCCAAACGAAAGGTTTTCAATAAGACTTCCGCCCGCTGCATCGCCTCGTCTTTTGGGATACCATAAGCCATCGCGGTTACTTCAATATGTTCCTTTAACGTCAACTCTTCATATAAAGAAGGCGTCTCAGGAATATAACCAATTTTTTTGCGATACTCTTCTGGTTCTTGCTGCAAGGTCAAATCATCAACCGTGATAGTGCCCTTTTGCGGCGTTAAGAGTCCGATGATATTTTTAATCGTGGTGGACTTTCCCGCTCCATTCAAACCAATCAAGCCGATCATCTCGCCATTTTTAACTTCAAAATTAATATCTTTTAAAACAGGCAAATGGCCGTAGCCTCCTGTAACATGTTGAATTGCTAAGCTCATTTTGTTCCCTCCAATTTCTTAGCTCATATTATACCAGAATCCGATAATTATTTAAGGATCGACTGAGCTTTTCCCGCACAAGTAGAACAAGTTATGGTAAAGTTAAGGAAGCATTTACGGTCGTTGACTCTTTTTACAAATAGCCAAACGACAAAAAATAGAGCACGAATAAACACTCAGAAAGGATGTTTCTAATGGAAAACTGTATCTTTTGTAAAATCATCAACCAAGAAATTCCTAGCTACAAAATTTATGAGGATGAAAAAGTTTATGCTTTCTTAGACATCTCTCAAACAACCAAAGGTCATACCTTAGTTGTGCCCAAACAGCATGTGACCGATATTTTTGAATATGATGAAACATTGGCAGCGGATGTTTTTGCCCGCATTCCTAAAATTGCTCGCGCATTAGAAAAAGCTTTTCCTGAAATGGAAGGATTAAATATTTTAAATAATAATAAAGAATTAGCCTATCAATCTGTTTTCCATTCTCATATCCATTTAGTACCTCGTTACAGTAAAAAAGATGATTTCTCAATTCACTTCGGCAACCATGCGGAACAACAAAAACCGGAGGAGATGCAAGCAATCGCAGAAAAAATCAAGGAACAGGTGAATTAACATGGGATTGTTTAAAGGACTTTTATTTGGTGCTGGCCTTGGAACCCTAGGCGGTTTACTTTTAGCACCGCGAAAAGGGATCGAGACGCGTGAAAAAATCATTATCAATACCCGGGAGTTAGTCGAATTGACCGATGAGCTGAATGATAATCTCACCGACTTCCGCGATTCCCTTGCTACCTTAAAAGGAACCTTCGATACTTTGGTTCCCGCCTTTAAATCGGGGGTAGAAAAAGATGTTGAAGAATTTCGCTTTCAAGCGGAACCCCGCATCCAGCAGATCCAAGCACAAATAGAAAAAATCAACCAAGCACTCCCTCAACAAGAGGAAAGCCAAAAAGTGATAAAAAAAGGCCGTTTTGCTTTAGAGCGGCCTAACCCAGCTGCTGAAGGGAAATAATTCTTCATTTTTGCGGCGAATTGTGTATTTAGTATGAATTTTCTCGGAAACTATTTTTAAGCTCTTCCTTTTGTATTTTTAGGTGTGTTATAGTGGAAACGGAATAACAAGTGTAAGTAAATTTTAATTTAGGAGTTGTAATACTGAAATGAAAAAAAAGATTCTTTTAGCCACTGCCGGCTTACTTAGTGTTATCGTACTGGGTGCCTGTTCAGGAAGTTCAAATCAAGATATCGCCACAATGAAGGGCGGAAAAATAACCGTAGAAGACTTCTACAACGAAGCTAAAAAAGAACAATCAAACCAAAGCTTGGTCCGTAACATGATCATCTACAAAGTTTTTGAAAATGCTTATGGTGACAAAGTAACCGATAAGCAAATCGACAAAGAATATGAAAAATCAGAAAAACAAATGGGCGATAGCTTCGAAAGTCAGTTAAAATCTGCTGGCTACACGAAAAAAACTTACAAGGAATACTTGAAACAATCTTTAGCCTTCCAAGCGGGGCTGAAAGCTCATGTGAAGATTACTGATAAAGATATAAAAGCGGCTTGGGATTCATTCCACCCAGAAGTAACTGCCCGCATTATTCTTGCAAGCAGCGAAGATGAAGCCAAAGAGATCAAGAAACAATTAGATGACAAAGGTGATTTCGCAAAAATCGCAAAAGAAAAATCACAAGATCCAACAACTAAGAAAGATGGCGGCGAAATCAAATTTGACTCACAATCATCAACTGTCCCAGCAGAAGTAAAAGAAGCAGCTTTCAAATTGAAAGATGGCGAAGTTTCAGATGTCATCACTTCAATGGACTCTTCTACTTACCAATCAAGCTACTACATTGTTAAAATGGAAAAAAATTCTTCCAAAGGCAATGACATGGACAAATACAAAAAAGAATTGAAACAAATAGCTGAAGATACTAAAATGGCTGACCAAACCTTCTCTTCTAAAGTAATCGCGGAAGAATTAAAGAAAGCCAACGTGAAGATTAAAGACGATACTTTCGAAAATATCTTATCTGACTTCTTAACAACCAACAGCTCAAATAAAAAAGCAACCACTGAATCAACGAAATAAGAGTCACAAAAGGGGAATTCCAACAGGAATTCCCCTTTTTTTGTTATTCATGCTACAATAAAGTCACGAATACTTATAAGAAAATGGGTGAAGATCGCATGAAACAATTTGCCTCTAAGGAAGCAGAAAAAGATTATTATGAACACGTTGCTGATGAAGCGGAATTCATCGCTTGGTATAAAGAACAAGACCAACCCGAATATGACAAGCCTTCAGTCACTGTTGACATCGTGATCATGGGGTATAACAAAGAAGAAGACCAATTAAAAATTTTATTGATTCAACGTCGAGGAAATCCTTACCGCAACTCTTGGGCGCTACCTGGTGGGTTCGTTGAACGAAACGAATCTACCAACGACAGTGTTCGAAGAGAAACAGAAGAAGAAACCGGCTTGACGATTGGCCGGAAAAGTGTCGAACAACTTCACACTTTCAGTACACCGAATCGCGATCCCCGCGGCTGGGTAATCACCGTTAGTTATTTAGCCTTTATCGGACAAGTTCCCCCAACTGCTGGCGACGACACGCAAGATGCTCGCTGGTTCAACCTTGAGCGTCATGGTGAAACCATCAGCTTGACTAGTGATGACATTTCCATTGAGATTGAGTTAGAAGCTGGAAAATCCGTTGGTAAAGACACGCTCGCCTTTGACCATAACGAGATCATCCGTAAAGCCTTCAATCGTGTGCTTAACAAAATGGATCACGAACCTTTGATCTTGCAAGTGTTAGGCAAAGAATTCACGATCACCGAAGCCAGAAAAGTCTTTGCTAAATTTTTAGGGGTGGATTTCAAGACAGTTGATCACTCCAATTATAAAAAAGCAATGCTCCAATACTTTGATGAAATCGGTGAACGTCCTGTGGGAATTGGGCGTCCCTCCAAAATATATCGCTTAAAAGACGAGATTGGTGAAAAAAAATAAAATGTTACTTACATCAAAAGAAAAAATATGTTTATAATGGAAGCAGCAAAAATTTGTCTTTCCATAACGCAGTGAAGATCCCTAAGTGGCCGTCGTAACGAGTTATTCGACAGCCACTTTTTTGTGCGTTCCACTTCTTATTAAAATAGGAAACGGAATCAGACAGGCCGTGAGAAAAAAACTGACTGCCTGAACAAAGGAGGATTTTTAATGCCCAAAAATAAAAGAGAAAGTCTTATTTATACGTTGATGATGTGTTTTGTGATGGTTCTATGGATGAGCATTTACAACGTCGGTTTACATAGCGGCGAAGTGAATTGGACCGTCTTGAAAGCCAGCTGGCTCGGTATGCCACCAGCCTATTGCTGCGCGCTAGTCTTAGACTGGTTCGTCGTCTCCGGACCTGCGAAAAAAGTTGCCTTTCGTCTGCTTCCAACTTTTGCCAGTCCGTTAAAAACGGTCATGACCGTTTCTACCTGTATGGTCTTGCCGATGGTTTTTTTCATGTCATTATATGGCGCTGTTGAAGGTTTGAGCCACACACAAGCATGGAACCAACTCTTGCTTTTTTGGGGAACGAATAGTTTAAAAAATGTTG
This sequence comes from Enterococcus viikkiensis, assembly GCF_005405345.1. Lineage (GTDB taxonomy): Bacteria > Bacillota > Bacilli > Lactobacillales > Enterococcaceae > Enterococcus_A > Enterococcus_A viikkiensis. Next base: position 8,546 of record NZ_BJDW01000004.1, read on the forward strand.
CTATGGCTCTACCTTTTCAATTACTCATTGCGGGTCCTTTGGTACGAAAAGTTTTCCGCCGACTATTCCCAGAAGGAACTATCTTAGATTAGTAAATAAACTTCTTTTTTCTATATTGTACAAGATTTTTTGAGGACGTTTGGTCGTTAACTCACTTAGCTGACCTTTTTGACAACGGCGGAACTTTCTCAATTTAAGAGCCACTCACTGCTATGTCGATTTAGCGAAAGCAACTTTTCCAAAAGCCCCAAAAATTCCTTGGTTTTCATTTCGTCTATCAATAGCTAAACTGCCTGTTCGCAAATTTATAGCAACTGTATTTTATACTACTGTGAAAAGTACAACTGACAAAATAACTCCCCCATTTTAAAAATGAGGGAGTTAAACTTAGTTCACTTCTGCTTTTTTCATTTGTTTACTGCGTAATTGACCACAAGCTGCGTCGATATCGGTTCCGTGTTCTTTACGGATTACGCAGTTGATGCCGTTTTTCTTCAAGACATCATAAAAACGTAAGACATCCGCTTTACTACTGCGAGAGTATTGGTCATGTTCGCTTACTGGATTGTATGGAATCAAGTTTACGTAGACTAATTTTTTCTTATTTTTCATTAAGTCGGCTAATTCTTGCGCATGATCGGGACGATCATTGACACCGGACAACATAATGTATTCAAAGGTCACCCGTCGATTGGTCTCTTCAATATAATAATCTACTGCTTCCATCAATTTTTCGATTGGGAAGCTGCGATTGATTCGCATGATGGATGAGCGCACTTCGTTATTTGGTGCATGTAACGAAATTGCTAAGTTCACTTGCAAACCGTTTTCCGCGAATTTTTTGATTTTTGGCACTAAACCGCTTGTTGAGACAGTAATGTGTCGAGCACCGATCGCCATGCCTTTGTCGTCATTGATTACATGTAAAAAGTTCATGACGTTCTTATAGTTGTCGAAAGGTTCGCCGATTCCCATCACAACCACATGAGAAACTCGTTCCTCTTCGCCACGTTCGTCAAAATAATGTTGGACTAACATGATTTGCGCAACGATTTCTCCTGCCGTTAAGTCCCGTTGTTTTTTTAATAAACCTGAGGCACAAAATGTACAGCCGATATTACAACCAACTTGGGTCGTCACACAAACAGACAAACCGTATTCCTGACGCATTAAGACCGTTTCGATCATTAAATGATCCGGCAATTCAAATAAATATTTAACTGTACCATCGCTCGCTTCTTGTACGACTAATTGTTTCAGTGGATTGATGATAAAGTTTTCTTCTAGCAACGCGATGGTTTGTTTTGAAAGGTTGCTCATGTCGGCAAACTCGGCCACACGACTGCGGTATAGCCATTCCCAGACTTGTGTCGCCCGAAATTTCTTCTCGCCATGCTCCAGAAACCATTCAACTAATTCTTCTCTGCTTAAACCGTAAATCGAGGGTTTTTCCAAGGTGATTCCTCCTACTTCTGTTCAATGACTCTCTATGTACTAAAAATCATTTTGAAACATTCGCTACATACTATAACTGATTCACAAAGAGAAAACAATCCACTTTAGAAAAAGAAAAAGATAGTCTAGATTTCTCTAGACTATCTTTCATTATTCATCCAATGGATTTTCTAACTCTTCTTCGGTTTTTTCCACCAAGACTTCCCGTGGCTTACTACCGGTAGAAGGCCCGATAACCCCATGATCTTCCAACTCATCTACGATTCGTGCGGCACGATTGTAGCCGATGCGGAAGCGGCGTTGCAGTAAAGAAATACTAGCTGTTTGCATTTCCACTACTAGTGCTTTGGCTTCTTCATACAACTCATCCTGCGGCGTTTCTGATGGCGAAGAAGTCGTTTCTTCTGTCGGCATCATTTTTTCTTCGTAATGCGCTTCTTGTTGATCGGAAACAAATTCTACGATCTGCTCGACTTCATGATCAGAAATAAAGGCGCCTTGGACCCGGATCGGTTTGTTCTCTCCCATTGGCAAGAACAACATATCCCCGCGACCTAAAAGCTTTTCCGCACCGTTACTGTCAATGATCGTCCGTGAATCTGTCCCGCTGGAAACAGCGAAGGCGATCCGGGACGGAACATTGGCTTTAATAATCCCGGTGATGACATCGACACTGGGTCTTTGCGTCGCCAATATCATATGAATTCCCGCTGCCCGAGCCATTTGTGCTAAGCGAGTAATGGCATCTTCGACTTCGTTGCTGGCTACCATCATCAAATCAGCCAACTCATCCACGATGACCACAATAAAGGGCAGAATTGGGCGGTTCTGACCGTCTTCTAAATTTTTTTGGATCACTAACTCATTGAAGCCAGAAATATTTCGCACACCAGTAGCCGCGAATTTTTCGTAGCGCTCTTCCATTTCCTGTACAACTTTTTGCAAGGCTTGCGCCGCTTTTCTTGGATTCGTCACGACTGGCGTCAACAAATGGGGAATCCCATTATACACATTCAACTCAACCATTTTCGGGTCAATCATCATAAGCTTCACTTCATTGGGCTTGGCCCGCATCAAGATGCTAGTAATGATCCCATTAATCGACACAGATTTCCCGCTCCCTGTTGAACCGGCAACTAACAAGTGAGGCATTTTTGTTAGATCTGCGGTTTGGACCATACCAGAAATATCTCGACCCAAAGGAACTTCCAAAATTTTATCTGGATGATTTGGCTGAGCTTCAATAATATCACGGAAAGAAACGGTACTGATGGTGCCATTTGGTACTTCAATCCCAATCAATGATTTTCCAGGAATCGGTGCCTCCATCCGGACATCCTTTGCGGCTAAAGCCAAGGCGATATCATCGGTTAAATTAACGATCTTGCTGACCTTTACACCGACAGCCGGCTGGACTTCAAATTTAGTGACCGAGGGTCCTAAGCTGGCTTTGACTACTTTGGCATCGACGCCGAAGCTGTTAAAGGTTTTTTCTAAGACCTTAATATTTTGCTCGATCTTTTTATATTCGTCACTTTGATCCGTCGCTGGAATCGAATCTAATAAGGTCGATGGTGGCAATTGATAATCATGATCCTCCGGTTCTGCGTTAATCTCAAATTCAAGATCGCCTGGATCTTCCAGTTCTTCTTCCGGTTGCTCCCTTTTTTTCTGGGGTGCGGGTGCCACTGATTCCAAGTTTTCCTGGAATCCTTCAATCGGAACAAGCGTCATTTGCTCCGGTTCCCGCTCAACCTTTTCTTGATTTTCTTTTGCCAACTGTTCACCGGGGCTCAATGACCGCACTCGATTTTTTTCCCGTTCGACTTGTTCTGCTTTCAACGCTGCTTTTTCGGCAGCTTGTTTTTCTGCCTTAGCTTGCGCTTTTTGCGCTTGGCGTTCTTGTCGTTTTTCATCTCGCAAAGCTTTTTTTTCATCAGATTCAGATAATTTTTCTTTCAGTGCTTCCGTAAAATTGGCTAAATAATCGGTGACTTGATTAAAGTCTAATAAGCTGAACAAGAAAACACCTAACACTAACAGTAAGACCGCGATGATATAACTGCCAATCTGAGAAACTAGAAAATGACTGAGGCTATACAGTGCGCCCCCCACCATTCCGCCACCAACATTTTGGGTGATTTGATTACCTAAAAGATCAACCATCAAAAGATCCCAGGTCGTTTTCAATACATTCGGATTTTGACTTTCAACATTCGCAAATAATCGGGCATGTAAAATCAACAAAATACCTAAATAAAAAATACCAATGCCTAACCAGCGCCGCGGCTTTGTTAATCGCAGCTTCGTATTTTTTGCGACTAAGAGCGCGCCATATAACCCTAAAAGCAAGGCTAGGAACTGATACGTATTGCCGCCGATCAAACGCAGAACGTTGGCGATCAGATTTCCGAGAAAGCCGAGACTAAATAAGGAAAAGACTGCGAACAGGATGAATAAGATACCGATTCCGATAATCAGGCGCTGTTCTTGCAGTTGTTTTTGTTTTTTTGTTTTTCTTTTTTTCTTGGTACGCTTTTTCTGCGCCATGCTATCCCTCTTTTCATTCTGTTCTATTATACAAAAAAAAGAAGGCGAACAAAAGTTTTGTTCGCCTTTTCCTGTTTATTCTTTTGGTAATGACAATTCTTCGCCAAACCATTTCTTAGAGATTTCAGCGTATTTGCCATCTTCTTGTAATTTCTTAAAGGCAGCATTGATTTTTCCGACTAATTCTTTGTCACCTTTTCGTGCACCAACTGCGAAATCCTCATTTTTGAAGCCAACACTTGAAATAGTGTATTTATCCAATTTATTGGCTTTCTTCAAGTAGTAGTCCGCATACACTTTATCAATCAATAAACCGTTAATCCGACCATTTTCCAAATCGATCATCGCCTCATTGAAGCTGGCATATAACGTAGCATCGTTGTCCTTAACAATGTCTTTTAACAGCTTAGGCTCATTGCCAAAGGCTTCATAACCAGAAGACCCTTCTTGCGCACCTAAAATTTTATCTTTCATTTCGGAAGCTTTGGTAATGCCGCTATCTTTTTTCGTGACTAAGACTTGTTCATTTTGTGCGTATGGATCACTGAACAACACTTTCTTTTCCCGCGATTTCGTCACAGTATAGCCATTCCAAATCAAATCAATCGTACCATTGTCTAATTCATTTTCTTTCATTGACCAATCAATCGGTTGAAACTTGGCTTTGATCCCATATTCATCGAAGACTGCTTTAGCAAGATCAACGTCAAATCCGACGATTTTTCCATCTTCATCTTTAAACCCCATTGGCACAAAAGTATCGTCTAAACCGATCGTTACTTTTTTATCTTTTTCGATCGTTTTCCAGCTGTCGTCACTGCTGCTAGCTTCTTTCTTGCCACAGGCACCTAAGGTTACTAAAGTCAAAACCGTGATCATTCCTAAAATAATTTTTTTCATTTTCATACGAACTCCTCCTACTTCATTTATGTTTTATTTAATTGGTTCCACCTTTAAAACTTTATCCCCGATCGCTTCAGCAAATACTAAGTCATGGGTTACGACGATCTGGGTCACGCCATCGGCCTTCAAACCTAAGATTAAATTCTCCACTTGTTGCCGCAAGGCAGGATCTAATGCACTGGTTGGTTCATCATACGCCAAGACCTTCGGATTCATCGCCATTGCCCGCGCAATCGCCAACCGCTGCTTTTGTCCGCCAGATAATTGGTACGGATAATTATTTAGCAACTCTCCGATTCCCAACAAGCCAGCCAACTCTTTAGCCTTGGCTAGATATGTTTCTTTATCTTGCTTTAGAACTAGTCGCGGACCAATCGTAATATTGTCCAACACACTTAAATGTGGAAACAGTTGAAAATCTTGAAAAACGACCCCTACCACTTGTTCTTTATTTTTTTCCCCACTAGGATCAAAAGGCTGACCGTCTAATAAAAAAGTCCCACTATCAGCTGTTTCCAAACCTGCTAACGTCCGCAACAGGGTAGTTTTTCCGCCACCGGAAGGCCCAACGATTGCTAAAATTTGTCCATCTGGAATAACTAGGTCCAAATTATTGATGACTTTTTTTGTTCCGAAAGATTTGTTTACTTTTTTCAATTCAATCATTTTTTTCACCCGCCTAACGATAATAATTCAAACGATTTTCTAATTGCTTCAAGATGACCGAGACAACAGCCGTCATGATTAAATAAATAATTGCTACTCCAAACAATGGTAGCAACGTCGTGTCACGTTCCATCGCGATTTTTCCTGCCCGCATCACATCAGACAAGCCTAGGATATAAACCAATGAAGTGTCCTTAACTAAATTGATGACCTCATTTCCAACAGAAGGTAAGACGATCTTCACTACTTGAGGAATGATAATTCGTGTGACTGTTTGAAATGGATTCAAGCCGATCACCTTTGACGCTTCGTATTGTCCCACCGGGATTGATTGAATTCCCCCACGGAAAATCTCCGCGTAATAAGCTGCATAGTTCAATACGAAAGCAAACAGCGCGGCTTCGAAACGATCAAATACGACGCCCACCAATGGCAATCCATAAAAGACAAAGATCAACTGCAGCAGCAATGGTGTTCCCCGCATGATCCAGACATAAAAACGAATAAGCCATTGCAGTGGTTTGAAATGGCTGGCTAAGCCAAAGGATAAAATGATCCCCAAAGGCAACGAGCCTAATATCGTATAGCTAAATAATTTCAGTGTTATTTCTGCCCCTTGTAATAATTGCGGCATGACTTCGATCAAATAATTTATCATCCCAATATCCCTCCAATTTTTTCGAAAGCTGTGTGACTTTCAAAAGTGTTTACTCTTAACACAAGTCCGCTTTGATCAAGGTGAAACTGACAGCAAGCTCTTACCAATGATAGTAATTTTCTAACTTTGCGAAAAATAAGTTTACCTTCGCTACGCCTACCATCTCTATAATTATGCTAATGCGTAAAGAAAAACAAAAAAAGTCCTCTGGTATTTCTACCAGAGGACGCTTGCTACGTGGTTCCACCTCATCTTTGTTCTCTTCTCGCAAAAAGAACCTCGATAGGTCAATCACTAGTTTGAGAAATAAAAAAGTCCTTTAGCCGCTAGGGCTAAAGGACGTGAATAACGTGGTTCCACCTTTTTTTATCGCCGTCTCACAACGAACGATCTCAACTGGTCAATTGACCTCTGCTATAACGGGCACTCCCGGATCAGCCTACTTGATTCAACTAATCGACTCAAAGATGTGGTTCACAAATCATCGTTGTCTCTTTTCACCAATCAGAGACTCTCTGGGAACAAATGAACTGCTACTCTTCTTTTCATTGTCGTTTGATTAAGTTGAGTCATACTTTACACGCCTTTAGAGGGTTTGTCAATAAAGAACCTCATCTTTTTATCATGAACTTCAAATTTAGTTTTTAGCAACAAATTGAAATTTCGTCCACGGTTTTAAAAAGTCCAGCATAATTAATTCGGCTTGCGGAATTTTTCCAACTAAGTTTTTACGAGTATCACTATGAGGCTCCAGAACGATTTGTAATTCATTTTTGTATTTACCGAATTCATCATTGCCCACAACAACATCGCCCACTTGGAATTCTTGCGTATTGTCATGAACCGGGTTGGCAACGTCTGCGTATTTTACCCGCACCATTGTTGAGCGAACCGCGGTAGAAGTAATATCTCCTCTGCGGAAATGTTTTGAATCAGCCACGATTTTTTTCTCAACAGATGTCACATCTGGTACAAATTCGATTCCTAAGCTGACTTTGTAACGATCGACTGCCGCTACTTTTTCCAACTCTTCAGCTGATGCATAGGCATTTCCGATAATCACGGTATCAATCAAGCCTGTAGCAAACATATGCCGAGCTTGTAGATCAATCGGCAAATGACGATGCATCTCTAAAGTAGGCAGCCCATCATTGACATCCCAAGGACCGTATTCAGCAGATTGACTCGTAATAAACGCGGCAGTCTTGATCCCATGATTTTTGAATCGTTTGCTGCAATCAACAAAAAAATCATATGGGAGCGCGGAACCTTCTTGCGGATAGAAATTATGACAGCCGTAGATAAACGGTTCATTCGCTTCATAAGATAAAATATTATCAAGATAAGCCACATTGTTACTCATATTCAACTCAATCGCTAGACCTTCTGGATTGTAGCTTAACATTGCTTCTTTATTGCCGTCGAAGCCTTCGTCCAAACGAATCCCTTCAGCGCCTAACTCAGCAAAAAAGCTCAAGTCATCATAGGAGATCCCCAAGTCGTTAAAAATCGAAGGAGCAATATCCAATACTGTTTCCATTCCTAACTCTTTCGCAAAATGGATAATGCTGCCGAATTTCTCACTGACCTTCTCTTTGCCTTCCGTTACCTCCAACATACTCATGAAGATACGAGTATAGCCAAGTTCTGCTGCTTTTTTGATATACTCACGATCCGCTTGCGGATCACTATGATCGGGATAAACCGAAATACCTAATTCACGTTTCATTCGTTTTCCTCCTGCTTCTTAGTCGTCTAAACCATTTTGTTTAGCTACTTCTTTGAACCAGTAGCCGGATTTTTTCACTGTTTTAATTTGTGTATGGATATTATTTGAAATGAAGCCGTAGCGATTCTTATAAGAATTCAACCAAGACCAGCAATCAATTGGTGTCCACATGTGGTATCCAAAACAATTAGAACCTTCTTCAATTCCTTTATGCAGCCATTCTAAGTGCTCTTGAACAAAATCAATTCGGTAATCGTCCTCGATCATGCCTTCAGCATTTTTGAAGCGGTCTTCGTTAGAAACACCCATTCCATTTTCAGAAACATACCACGGAATATTTTTATAATTTTCCTTGATGTTCACCGCAATATCGTATAAAGCTTTTGGATAAATTTCCCAGCCGCGGTCCAAGTTTACACGACGGCCTGGCATATCATAAGCATCATAATAACGGTCTGGCATCCATTCACCCACAGAATTTGGTGCCACATCAGGAGCTTTCACCCGATTTGGATGATAGAAATTCACTCCTAAGAAATCAACGGTATTGTTTTTTAAGATTTCTTTTTCTGCGTCCGTTGTTTCCCACAAGACTTTGTCCTGCGTCAACAATTCTTCCAACTCAGCTGGAAAATGTCCGTAAACAGCTGGTTCTAAGAACATTTTATTGTTCCAAAGCTCCGCGATTCTGGCAGCTTCTTGATCCTCTGGTGCCTCAGAAGCCGCATATGTCGGTGTCAGATTTAAAATCGTCCCGATTTGTGCATCTTTGATTTTTAATTTACGAAAAGCTTGGATTGCTTTTGCTGATGCTAAGTTCAAGTTGTAAGCTACTTGAACTGCTTTCTTCCCGTCAACAATATTTGGATAATGGAACTGGAACAAATACTCGCCTTCTACAACGACCATTGGTTCGTTATGAGTCGCCCAGAATTTCACCCGATCACCAAACAATTCAAAACATTTTTGTGCAAACCCTACATAGAGATCCACCACTTTTTTCGATTCCCAGCCACCATATTTATCATACAGTTCTACTGGTAAATCAAAATGATGCAAGTTCATGACCGGTGTCATACCTTCAGCAATCATTGTGTCGATGACATTGTTGTAAAAATCAACTGCGTCTTGATTCACGGTATTGGTTTCTAAATCATCAATCAAGCGGCTCCATTGAATACTCGTCCGCAGGCTATTCATACCAATGGAACGCATCATATGGATGTCCTCTTTATAGCTGTTATAAAAGTTTGAAGCGGTATCTGGCCCTACTTGATTATGGAATTTCTCTGGTTCGATCTCATAATGATAATCAAACACATTCGCGTGCTTTTTGTTAAAACGTCCTTCGCTTTGCGGACCTGATGTGGCAGCACCCCACCAGAAATTTTTTGGAAAATTTTTCATTATAAAGCTCCTAACTTTTTTCTAAGTCTATTGTTTTGAGATTTTTGTTATCGGGTGTTTACGCTACCTGTATTATCAACTAAACAGAAAAGGGATTAGGGATCGAGTGATCCATAATCCCCATCGTATTTCTTAAATCTCAGTTCCTTTTTTCAATTCTAATCTTGTTGATAGAGATACAAATGGTACATACATGACAATAGCGATCACTAAGTTAACTGCAGCAAGAATTGCTCCTGAAATACTTTGTGTTGCTAAGAAACCGCCAATGATTGGTGGTGTAACCCACGGTGGCATAACAGTTGCGGCTGGCACCCAACCAAATTTCGTTGCGAAGTAAGCAGTAGTTACACAAACCATTGGTGTCAAGATAAATGGAATGAACATAACAGGATTCAATACTAATGGCAGACCAAACATTAATGGCTCGTTGATATTGAAAATACCAGGAGCTGCGGCCAAGTTGTTTACGACCATGAATGGTTTATTTTTACGTCCAACTAAATAGATTGCGATAATCAAACCAATCGTTACCCCAGTACCACCCATGTTTACGAATGAGTCGATAAATGGTTTGTTAACGATATAAGGTGCTGCTTTACCAGCTGAGATTGCTGCATTATTTGCTTCAATCGCTGGTGCATTGATTGCTTGCATGAATGGGTCGATCATATTAGCCCCGTGTAATCCGAAGAACCATAAGAATGGTGTGATGAATGCGATTAATAATGCTGAACCATATGAATTCGCTAAGCCCATGAACGGTTCTTGAACCATTGCATAGAAAGCTGCAAACATATCTTCAACGCCAAAGCCGGCGATAATTGCTGCAATTACACCAAAGATCGAAATTGTGATCATTGCTGGGAATAAAGAAGCAAATGAACGGGCAACTGCTGGTGGCACGCCGTCAGGCATTTTAACAACTAGTTTGTCATTGCCAACTAAACGAGTAAAGATTTCAGCTACTAACATACCTACGATTAAGGCAACGAATAAACCAGAAGAGTTCATTCCGCTTGTAGCAGCTCCTAAAGTGAAGAATGACGCGACAGAGACAACCCCTGTTCCGATTGGATCTTTCCCAACACCTTTAGCTAGGTTGTACGCAACTAAAAACGCGATAAAGACTGAAAGAACACCAAAAGTTCCATTCCAGACCGCGCCGCCGAAGCCTTTCCATGCTTCACCGCCAAAAATACCGTTCATTAAATTTTGGAAAGCTGGAATTGGCAAGTTGTTGATCATTACCGCTAATGCCCCTAAAATCATTAACGGCATGGTTACTGTAAAGGCATCCCGAATCGCTACTAAATGGCGCTGATTCCCAATTTTAGAAGCATATGGGATAAAGTGTTTTTCCATAAAATTGATAAATTTATCCATTATATTTCCCCCTGTTTAAAAATAGTCGTAAAAACTTTGTTTTCCTTTTGGAAAGACATCCGTGTCAAAGTCCTTTGACGTGGTAACTTTTCCGAGAAAAATTCCCTCAGCTAAAGTCAGCTCTCCTAGTAATAATTCGCTCCATCCATGAATGGACGCTTTAATATCGCCTGCTTGTTGGACTTTTCGGCATGTTCCCTGACTGACTAGCCAGCTTCCCACATTCCAAGGACATTCTTGGTCTTCCGTTACTTCAATAATAATTTCTTTTTGACAAATTGGAAAATGTGGTAATAATTGCTCTATGTCAATAATACGACTCATCATATAAGGTTCTAAAGTAATCGAAAGGGCTTCTTGTTCACGAAAACATGTTTCAATTCGTTCATGAACAGGTGCGTGATAAAGAAAATCTTCAAATGATGAGACATGGGCCTTCAAGTATGTTAATAATTTACGCAAAGCGAATACGTCTTCGTAGACGAGCTCGTCAACTAATAATGTGGCTCCTTGCATTCGATAAATCAGATAACCTTTAGCTTCACCCGCCTCGTCAAAAGCAACGGCATAAAAACGATGGGCATAATAATGATTCAGACGTTCCCACCACCAGTCTTCCCGGACGACCGTTCCAACTTGCTGCTGCATTAACAAATGTTGATAAAGTGTTTTGATCTCTGACTCCATCTGTTGCCAAGACCCGCGTTTCACACTCCCCCTTTTTTCACTCGTCAAATAATTAAAAGCTAGCGCCGGTATCCGATAGATTTTTCGACGACTGGTCGGTTCATAACCGAATTGCCGATAAAAATCTTCTGAGAAAGGCGCAAGCTGCGAGACAGCTACTCCTTTTTGATGAAGATCTGACAAAAGCTCCAGCATGATCGTACTGATGCCGCCTTTTCCTCGGTATTCAGGATAACTGGCGACATAACCAACGCCGGCCATTTTGACTCTTTGGTTAAAAAGTTGAATTTCAAAGTGATTCGCCATCACCAAGTTGGTCAATTCATCGTCTTGATACACACCGTAACAATCAGCATGCTCATAACGGGATAGAAAAAGCGAATCATCAATGATCGGTTGTTGCTTCTTAAAAGCGTATTCAATCAAACCTGTGATCGCTTTCAAACTTTTCTGATCACGTGTTAATTTCATTGAATCACTCCTCAATCTATTTAAAATTTATTCGTTGCTTAAACGTTGATACAATTCAACGACTTCTTTTGCCATATCATTGAAAGTCAAACTCGTCATCAAATGGTCTTGACTGTGGACTGCTAACAAAGTTATCGTCATCGGATTGCCGCTAGCTTCTTCTGTCAATAGACCCGTTTGAGAATGATGGGCTTCCACTAATGCTTGATCTGCTGCAGTTAATTTTTCTTGCGCTAAAGCAAAGTCTCCTGTTTTAGCAGCTTGAATCGCTTCCATTGCATCGCTTTTGGCATTGCCGGCATTGATGATCAATCCCATAACAGCTTCTAATTGTTCTTGACTCATTGTTTCACTCATCTTTTTTAGCTCCTTACTTCATTAGATTAAGGGCAGTAGTTAAAACAGCTTCACCGTTCATCATGCCATAATCTTTCATATCAATTACATCAACAGGAATTCCTGTACTTGCTAATTTTGTTTCAAATTGGTTTTTCATAAAACGAACTTGTGGGCCTAATAATAAAACATCAACGGGTTTGCTTGCATCTTCTAATTTTGAATCCGCTTCCGATGCAGAGACTGCGAAGATATCAGATTCTAATCCTTGAGCTTCCGCTGCTTTTTCCATTTTTGTTACTAATAAACTGGTGCTCATCCCTGCTGCACAAACTAGCATAATTCTTTTCATAACCGAACACTCCTTAATTTTTTATTGTTCACTTTATATAAAGCAATTGGCGTGCCAACTTTTTCAGTGCACAGAAGCTGTGATGACAAGGTTTTCAAGATACACACAAAAAAACTAGAATTACACACTGTGCAATTCTAGTTCTACGCGATTATCTTCGAGGGTTTTAACAATGTAGGCGATGTCATCCTCGGTAAAACGAACTGAAAATTGTTTTTCCAGTAACGATAAGCTCGCCGCTGTTTGATTAAAGCATAAGCGATTTTGCTGGTGAAAATACTTAACGTTCTCAAAAGGAGGTCGTTCTTCGGCTTTTTTGATTTTGTCAATCAAGAAGGCGATATGAACACTCAATGCCTGCAATGACGTATTCTCAATAATCAATTCTCGATCTTTGCGAATCCCCTGTAACACATCATCAATTACTAGAAATAACGTTTTCACATCCAGTTCTGGTGAAAAGTTTTTCGTCAAGGAATCCACCATCTCTGGTAATGTGATCCTGCTTCCTAATAAATCTTGGAATTCCAAAATCTTTTCTCGTTTAAATAAATTCATCGCTGGTATAAAAGGAATCTTTTGATAGTGAATCTCCATCGTCCCCACGATTGCTGCGATATCTTTGTGGGTAATTAATTGATCGATTCGATGTTTGAAACTTTCTCGCTCGAGGGACTGCATTTGAATGACTTCGAATTCCTCGAGGTTGACGATTTGAGAAACAACTTCGTTCAACCGTTTTGACACGCCTTCGCCGGTGAAGCAGGCGACGATGATCACTTTCTTTTCATCCTTCGGCGTTGGTTCTTCCAAGCGGACCATTGTTTGGAACATCGATATCACGCTGGTATAAATTTCTTCAAGGGAACGGCCTAACGTTGCCAGACGTAAACTTTCCAGAACAAGCATCGTGCTAGCCATTGAAATGACCCGTGTGCGAATGCCCATCTCGTGGTAAATTAAATTCCCAAAATTATTCGGTGAGCCCATGTCTGTCAACAAGATGATCCCTTCCGTAAAGTTTTCTCGCTGACCTTGCAAATAATTTTTGATTTGAGCATACATTTCTTCCGTATCTAGTGTCAAAGGCATATTAAAGGCAATACCTTTGGTGGTTCCTAACAACTCTTGGACAGTTTCTAGCATACTAGAAGCCGTTGATTTTCCGTGCATGATCACGAGGATCGCTACTTGCTTCTCATCGATTTTATGTTCCTCGTGACTGTCCATGATCAAGAACATGGTAATAAATCCGATCTCATCTAGAGGGATCATAATATTATAAGCTTCTTCAATCCGATTAGAAAACTCGATCGCCAATAAAAATTCCTTTGAATAGTTGCGGCGAATATCATTTAAGTTAGGATGAGAAATGAATTGATTGCCGCGAATCCGTTCGATCGTTGAGTTAATATGCAGCGCAAAGGCGAAACGCACTTTTTCGTCATATTCGCGATTCATTTTCGCGCTCGCAAAGTCATAGAGATCATTTACCACTTTCCAAAGATCATCTGAAATAATTTCGCGATAAGCATTGGAATGGGAAAGCTCTTCTACATACGTCTCAAAATATTGATCCACATCGTCACTGATCAATTCTTCTAAGTCGATCTCAGATAGATTTTCACGACCTAATTTTTCTAATTTATAGGTGATTGAATTATAGACTTCCATATCTTTAGTCGGATCTTGTCCCCAAACAACATCCTCCGCCCCTGGCTTCAAAGTCAAATAAAGATTCCTCTTGTCTAAGAAAGGCGTCAACATATCTTGGACTTCATTGATCCGCAACAATCCTTTTTGGACCACTAAAGGCAAGTCTTCTTCCACGATCATTAATTTTTCTGACTCATTGCTAGTTTGATAATGTAGGAAGGCTTTCGCACAAACCAGTTTCAAGTCCCGTTTTAATTGTCCAATGTTCCCTTCGGCTTTGTACAACAAAAAGGCCAACAAGCTGCGCTTATCGATAGCAATCTCTTGAACTAAGCGATTGGCTTCTTGTTGCAAGAATTCCTTAATAATCCCTAATCGTTCATCTAAAGAACGTTCAGCTAAAGAGGGCAACTCAATTTGCATAGGAATTCGACGATTGAAGGTCGATAAAAACATCGAGCTAGTTTCCGTTGTCGCCCCAATAATTTGCACGGACGCATGCTTTTCTTGGCCGTCTCCTAGTGAACGAAAGGTTCCTTTATCGATAAAAGTAAATAGCATTTCTTGACCTTCTGGTGGCAAACGATGGATTTCATCTAAGAATAAAATGCCGCCATCGGCTTTTTCCATCAACCCTTCTCGTGTTTCTTCCGCACCAGTAAAAGCGCCACGTTTTACCCCAAAAATATGTCCGTAAAGCAGCTGCGGATTTTGAGCATAGTCGGCACAGTTAAAAGTAATAAAAGGCGCACTCTCATCTAATACATCCGCAGAGACCGCGAAACGATACATGCATTCTGCAAACATCGTCTTCCCAGTTCCCGTTTCGCCAAAAATAATCGTATGTAAGCCCCGTGGCGGGTATAAAATAGCCGCTTTTGACTTTTGAATCTGACTTTTCAGTGATTCTTCGCGACCAATTAAATTATCGAAGTTAATATGTTTTTCCGCAGAAACTGCAGCAGATTGAAATTTTACTGGACGACCATCAATTTTTTTAACCGAGCCTTCTTTTGTCAACTCATTCAAATAGCGACTAATGTTCGTCCGATCGATCCCCATTTGATCAGCCAATTCTTGTGCAGTTTGCTCTGCTGGATTGGACCGTAACAGTTCTAACACTTCATCTTTTCTTGATTTCAAAAAAATCCCTCCCGAGAATGGTATAAACCAATTGTATTGTAACCCTTTTCTTATAAAAGTTCCACTGCACGATCTTCGATTGGCATTAGGCCTATCCAAGTTAATCGATGAAATTGTTTGATCGCTATTTTCATTATAATGTAGATAAATCCCTTCATCAATATGCCAATATAGTTTGAAGTGACACATTCATTTCATTCAACTATAAAAAACTGTTAGACTGAATCAATCAGTCTAACAGTTAAGTTAGTCTTGCTCTTTCATTGCCGCTTTTAGTGCTGCGGCTAACGGACTTTCTTGCGGCTCCTCTTGATCATTGATCTTCTTCAATAGGCGCCGTTCTTCGTGCTTCGTCATTTTTTTCGAACGTTCTTTCTTATCTAACATTTTTTCCGTTGTTCCGTCGTATTTGCAGCGGAAGTAAGACCCATTTTTCCCATCAATAATTTCCATTTTACGATGACATTGTGGGCAACGGTGATTGGAAACCTTCGGATCTTTGCGGCGGCGATACGTACATTCTGGATTCGTACAGATGTATATTTTCCCATCGCGAGTATTTTTTTCTCGTAAAGGTGAACCACACTCTGGACACTTTTTTGCGGTAATAGAGAAGTCTTGGTATTTTTTATCACTGTGCTTGACTTCACTGACTAATTTTTTTGTGTCCGCTTCGATTTCTTGTAAGAATTGTTTGCTGCTGTACTTGCCATTAGCAATCGCTTCTAATTGTTTTTCCCATTTTTCGGTTAATTCTGGCGTTACTAATGAAGGATTGACTAGCTCTAGTAATTGCTTGCCTTTCGGTGAGACTTGCAGACCGCTAGTGGTACGCTCCATCAATTCAGATTTAATCAGCTTTTCAATGATTTCCGCGCGAGTTGCTGGGGTTCCTAAACTATGCTTTTCCATCTGTGCTAGCAGTGTGCCTTCGTTCAAAGGCTTCGGTGGCGTAGTCAACGCTTTTTCGATCGTAAAATTCGGTACGACCTTCATGCCTTCTGAAAATTGAATCGCCTTTTTATCAGCTTCACTTGGTTTCCAGCCAGCGACTAGTACTTTATTTTGACGGAAGGTGAAATGCTCTTTGCCAAAAGTCACTATCACTTTTTGTTGGCTTTCTTTGTGGGGCTCCGCAAATAAGCCTAAGAAGCGCGTAACGATCATATTGTAAATACGTTGTTCATCGGTAGATAATTTTTCATAGCGAGGCCGCTGTTCCGTTGGCAATAACGCGTGATGATCAGTGACTTTGCTGTCATTAAAGACTTTTTGTTGTTTGACTGATGCCCCATTTTTGATATAGCTTTTGACCTCTGGCGCAAAGTCTGCGACTGCTTGTAGCCGTTCTTTCATCGTCGACTTCATATCATTCGTCAGATATTTACTGTCCGTTCGGGGATAGGTCACAATTTTATGGGTTTCATATAAACTTTGAACCAAGGACAAGGTTTTTTTAGCAGAAAACTGGTAGCGGGCATTAGCGTCTCTTTGAATTTCAGTTAAATCATAAGGAAGTGGTGCGGGCTCTATTTTTTCCTTCTGACTAATCTCAGTGACCGTCCCTTTTTGTTTTCCTAGCTCTTTGACTAATTGCTCAGCTTCTTCTCGTTCAGCAATGGCATAAGGATTTTTTTGATTTAATTTTGTTTTTTGTCCCTCGACTTCTAAAGAAATCACATAATAGCTTTGTGGACGGAATTTTTCAATTTTCTTTTCTTGTTGACGGACCATCGCCAAAGTCGGTGTCTGTACTCGGCCAGCAGAAAGGCTGTCTTCATATTTTACCGTCAAAGCCCGCGTCACATTCAAGCCCACTAACCAATCCGCTTTTGCCCGTGCTAAAGCGGAGTAGTATAAATTATCATACTCTTTGGCTGGTTTCAGCTGCTTGAAGCCTTCTTTAATCGCTTTAGTGGTCTGAGAAGAAATCCATAACCGCTTAACAGGCTTTTCAAATCGAACATACTCTAAGATCCAGCGAGCAACTAGTTCTCCTTCACGGCCAGCATCGGTAGCGATTACCGCCTCAGAAATATCTTTACGCTTCGCTAGTTGTTGAATCGCTTTTAATTGTCCACGAGTTTTTGGTAACGGGGTAATCCCGATCTGTTTTGGAATCATCGGTAATGTTTCCATTTGCCAACTTTGCCATTCCTTATTTAGATCCTCTGGCATTTTTAGGCTCAATAAATGACCAAGGGCCCAAGTCACGACAACATTGGGTCCTTCGAAATAGTTTTTATTCTTTTGTGTAGCGTTAAGCACCTTGCTCAAGTCTCTTGCAACACTTGGCTTTTCCGCTATAATTAGCTGTTTCATAAAATTCCTTTCTGCTGTCAACCGTCAACGGCTGTTCGTCTTTTAATAGTGCTAGACCCCAGTACTGTTGTAAATAGTCATCACACTCTTCACACCAGCGTTCGTCTTGCTCTTTCCAAAATGCACTTAAAAAATTTTGTTTTGCGTTACTATATGTATTGGTATTTCGGAGCTCATTCCAGCGATTTTCGTAATAGTCAACCGCCTTATCTAAAGAATCAAAGCTTGTCGTCTCTTGGATATCTGCTTGCCACTCTTCAAAGAACCACCAAGGTTCATTATCGCCATACATCGTGATTACTTGATACATCCTCGACCCTTCTTTCCACCTCAATCATAAGTACCTTGAAATAAAAATTCAAGAAATATGTTCTCAGTTGAAACAAAATCAATAAAAAGGACGATAACCAAAAAATTATTCTCGAAAAAATATTGCTTTTTTCTTAATTCTATCCTAACACAACGCGCTAAAATTTAATATCCCATCTGATGGGGTTATAATGAAAACGATTATGGAAATTTTTTGAAAGAAGGCTATTATCCATTTGAGTAAGATCAAAAATAAATTGTTTCAACCTCGTGCTACTTGGCAAAAAAATCTAATTGTTTTATGGTTTGGTACCTTTATGGCCGGCATCGGTTTCAGTTTAGTGATGCCCTTCATGTCTTTATATATCGATTCATTAGGCAACTATACGAATCAGCAGCTAAACTTTTGGAGTGGCATCACCTTTTCTTCAACCTTTTTGATTACCGCAATCGTGTCGCCACTTTGGGGAAGACTTGCCGATCAAAAAGGACGAAAATTAATGTTGCTACGGGCTTCGTTGGGTATGGCTATCGTCATTAGCCTGATGGGCACGGTCGGGAATGTGTATCAATTAATTGGTTTGCGTTTGCTGCAAGGTGTTTTTTCCGGCTACATTAGCAACGCCACTGCGCTAATTGCCACTGGAACGCCGCGAGAAAAAAGTGGACAGGTACTTGGCACCTTAGCTACCGGTGCGGTCACCGGAAATTTACTGGGCCCATTAGTTGGCGGCGTCACTGCTTCAATCTTTGGCTATCGGTTAACCTTCTTTATTACTGGTGGAATTTTATTCTTAGTCTTTCTACTTAGTCTTATATTTGTCCATGAAGAATTCACACCCGTTGAGAAAAAGGACATGGTGCCAGCAAAACAAATCTTCCAAAATTTAAAATATCCTCATGTCGTGATTGGAATGTTTGTGACTACCTTGATGATTCAAGCTTCAAATAATTCCATTAGCCCGATCATTAGTCTGTATATACGGCAACTGATGCATGGGCATGGCAACGTCACTCTGGTCAGTGGTATTATCGCATCGATTCCTGGGGTCGCCACTTTGATCGCAGCACCTCGCTTTGGACGGCTGGGCGACCGCATCGGCAGTGAGAAAATTTTAGGCATCGGTTTGATTTTTGCTATGTTGGTCTTTTTACCGATGTCAATCGTAACCAATGTTTGGCAATTAGCCTTTCTCCGTTTCTTAGTCGGAATTTCTGATGCTTGTCTGTTGCCTGCGGTACAAGCGTTGATTACAAAATATTCTCCGCATGATGCCGCCGGAAGAATTTTTAGCTACAACCAATCCTTCCAAGCCGCGGGAAATGTCGTGGGGCCAATGATTGGTTCGAGTGTTTCGTCCATCTTTGGTTATCGTGGTGTCTTTATCTCAACCTCCGCTTTAGTTTTGACTAATTATCTGCTGGTTCATCGCAACACAAAGGAAATTGCCGAGAAAAATCAGCAAGCGCAAGAAATCCATTAATTTTTAAGACTTATTAATGGCAACTTTTTCGTTAGTTTTTTATACTATCAATGATAAGATACTAATGAAAGAAGTGAACATCATGCTTGAAGGACAATTAAAGTTTTTAGACTTTTTCCTAAACAGCACAATTGAAGGAAAACAAGAAGAAGCAAAAGCAATTTTAGTTAAGAGCTTTGCTGATCAAGAGACTAATAATTTAAGCTTAGAAGAATTTAAAAAGCTGCAAGAAAAATTATTTCCCTTAATCAAACCTGAAAAACTAAATGAAGTAAAAGTTGCGATGGCTCATTTTGCCCAAAGCCTAGCATAAAAAAGTGGGAACATCCATTGGATGTCCCCACTTTTTTATGCTTAAATATACTGTAACTCTTTAGCTGCTTGATAAGCGTGATCGATTAATCCGCCGCCAAGACATTCCATACCATCGTAAAAAACGACTGCTTGGCCAGGTGTGATAGCCCGAACAGGTTCATCAAAAATAACTTCTGCTCGATCGCCGTCTAATAGACGAACGGTCACTGGCAAATCTTGTTGGCGATAACGGAACTTCGCTGTACATTTAAATTCTTTAGGTCGGTCTTCGCTAGTAGTAAAGTGAATTTCGCTAGCATCTAAGCTTGTTGCGTACAATGCTTCATGATGGAAGCCTTGTCCCACATATAATGTATTCGTCGTTAAGTCTTTACCGACTACGAACCATGGCTCTTGCGTTTTTCCGCCGCCGCCGATACCTAGGCCTTGACGTTGGCCGATCGTATAATACATCAACCCATCATGAGTCCCTTTTTCTTCACCATCAAGTGTGACCATCTTGCCTTTTTTAGCAGGTAGATAGTTGCTTAAAAATTGTTTGAAATTCTTTTCACCGATGAAGCAGACTCCGGTTGAATCCTTTTTCTTTGCAGTTGCTAAACCAGCACGTTCAGCGATTGCCCGAACTTCAGGTTTTTGCATGCCGCCTAAAGGAAACATCGTCTTAGCTAATTGTTCTTGCGATAATTGACTCAAAAAATACGTTTGGTCTTTATTATTATCGACCCCTCGTAACATGTGAACGACACCATTTTCATCTTTTTCGACTTGTGCGTAATGGCCAGTCGCTACATAATCTGCTCCTAATTCCATCGCGTAATCTAAGAAAGCTTTGAACTTGATCTCTTTGTTACACATCACGTCAGGATTTGGCGTGCGGCCTGCACGATATTCTGCTAAGAAATATTCAAAGACTCGATCCCAATATTCCTTTTCAAAGTTGACAGAATAATAAGGAATGCCGATTTGGGCAGCGACTTTCGCCACATCCTTATAATCTTCTGTCGCGGTACAAACACCATTTTCATCAGTGTCGTCCCAATTTTTCATAAAAATGCCGACTACATCATAGCCTTGTTCCTTTAACAACAAAGCTGTTACAGATGAATCGACGCCGCCGCTCATTCCTACGACGACTCGTGTGTTGCTGTTAGACACAGTATCACCATCATTTCAATCTAGATTCCGAAAACTCTACGATTTGAAGGTCGCAACTTTTCAGTAAAACGAATTATACAACATAAATCTTAAATTTTCGATAGATTTTTCTTCTAAAGCGTTTCCTAATTGTTTTTTTGTATTGTTTGTATCAATATAGATAATACAAAGGAGGCGAACGAGATGATTTTAGAAATTGATCCTCACTCGGAGGAACCGATTTATTTACAGTTGCGTAAACAAATCATTCTTGGCATTGCTCGTGGTGAATTAGCGCCCAACGAACAATTACCAACGGTTCGTCAATTCGCCGATGAACTGGGTGTTAACACCATGACTGTCTCGAAGGGCTACCAACAACTACGAGAAGAAGGCTATTTATTAACCGACCGTCGCAAAGGAACTGTCGTCGCACCATTACCTGTACACTCAAAGAAAAACAGTGAGGAAAATTTGACCCTTGTTTTAGCAGAACTTTACTTGGCTGAACCCGATGACCAAAAATTACAAGACAAAATCGAAACAATCTTGAACTCCTTTAGAAGGGATGAAAAACAATGATGGCTCCTATGATTTTAGGCATATTGATTCTGTGTAACGTGACCATGGCGTTCATTAGCACACTAGCCGCAAAACCCCATAACTATGTAATTATTGAAAATACTTTTCCAGCGGATAAAATCAATGATCCACAAGTTCTACATTTTTCAAAAAGCTACCGTAAGCGTCAATTCCAACTAGCGTTTATGTTATCACTTCTTGATCTAATCTTATTGCTTCCTATGAAAGACTCCAGCTTCATGCTACTGTTCTTCCTGCTCTTGTATTTAACGATCGGAGCGAATTATTTTATGATGCTTCGTTATATACGTAAAGGACATCAATTAATCATCGATAATGAATGGCGGCTACCTACCCAGCCCATTCAAATCGATACGAAACTCGTCCTGAATAAGAACCGTAAGCTAGTATCCCCTTGGTGGTTTCTTTTGACACTAGGCTTGAATCTTTTATTTAGTTTTCTATTGTATCGACAAGAACTAGGTTCATTGACCTGGATTCTTCTTGTAACGAATTTAAGCGTTTGGCTAACTCTACTAGTGACTTGGTGGGTGATCCGACGGCTGCCGGTTCGATCCATGACCGATGATCAGAACCTCAATCAGCAATACAATGATTTGACGAAATTTTACTGGTCAAGTCTCTCCGTCTTTTTGAGTGTTATTCTCAGCGTGCTGATCTATGTTCCTTTATTAACGACAACGATCAATCCAAACTATTTTACTTTGTTGATGGTTGTTGAATTTATCTTGATTTTTTTCTTTTGCGGATCAACGATCTGGTGGCTGCTCCGACTTCGTCAAAAGCAAGACCAGTTACTGACCCAATCAACTACCGTGCGTTATTCTGGTGACGATTATTACTGGCGCTATGGAATCTACTACAATCCCGATGATCGACGATTGATGATTCCCGATCGAATCGGTATGAATATTTCTTTTAACCTCGGCAGAATCGGCGGCAAAATTTTTATGGGTCTCCTTCCAGTTATTCTAGTTATAGCCACATTAGTTGCTGTTGTTCCCTTATACGTCTTGGACTATCATCCAGACCCGTTGACCTATGAACTAAAAAACGAAACCCTGCTGTTAGATGGTCCCTTTATCAAGAAACAAACGATTCCCTTGAATCAAATCGAAGACGTTGCTTTAATCAATCAGCTACCCACTCGTAGTGTTCGGACAAGTGGCTTAGCCACCAATGACTACGCCACCGGCTATTTTCGGATGGATGGCAAATCGTCCGTTTTACTTATCGATCACAGTTCAAAACCAATTTTAAAACTCGGAACCAAAAAGCGTGATTACTTCTATACAAACAAGCAGCCTGCTGAAACAAAAAAACTTTACCAAGAAATCAAAGCTGAAAAATAAAAAAAGCATCAGGACTGGTCCTTTGAAAGGATAGCCCTGGTGCTTTTTCGTTAATCCCCTTTAATATCAAATCGGGTGTTTTTACTATTGCAATTTTTTTATTTCGACTTCTTTGCCAGCAGCGATTTCATCGATTAAATTTTCTGAGATTGGTGTGCCAAAAGGCAGTTTATTTTTCAAAAAATTGCGTTCCGGTGCATCCACCCCAACATTGATATCTTCGGCGATAGGCATACTGTAATTATGAATATGCCCGTGAAGATTACGGATGTTCACGGTTTTTCCTAAGAGCATTGGGTAATGCGTTAAATAATACTGATGATGATTAAATTTGACGATTGCTCCAACATCTTGAAATTCAAACTTTGGTGCCCCGTTTTCCATTCCTGGATCATGCTTCTCAAGATACTTAAAAAAAGTCCGAGAATCGTGATTTCCTTTAATAAACACAATTTTTCCTTTTAACTGCACCAATATCTTGTAAATATCAGAAAAACCTTGTTCGTACTGAGGATGCATCGCCACATCCCCTAAATGATAGACAGTATCCTTTTCATTGACGACTGCATTCCAAGCATCGACCATTTGCTGATTCATCTCCTCCACTGAGTCAAACAAGCGAGGGGCGAAATCATTATCTCCTAATAGGTTTTCATGAAAGAAATGGGTATCTGATATAAAGTATTTCATTTTTATCACCTACAAACGTTTTCGAATTCTTTTCTTTAGTTTACCACCACTCCAAAAAAAATGCCCTTTTATTGCTAGTAAAAAAAAGGCCCCTAAACTTGGTAGCCTTGTTTTTGTAGTAACGCTTGGTATTTTAATTTAATGATCGTAATGACTGTTTCCAGTTGGGTTAGATCCTCGACCTTAGTAGCATCGAACGCCTTGTCGCGAGTAACAGATTTCCCAGTATCGATTAAATGGAAAACGTTGTTCCATTTTTCGAACTCTGATAAATTATTTAAATTGGCGATAGGAAAAGCTGATCCTTCATAAATTTCCCATAGACGAAAAATTAAAAAGGCGGTATCCACGATTTCTATGTCGGTTTTTTTTTGACTACAAGGTACTAGCACTTTTTTAGGATTGTACGTTAAGTACCAATCTAACAAAATAAAAAACGCTTCCCAACGATAAGGATCACGAAACATTTTTTGCGTGTCCGGCATATCGCGAAAGATCAATGGGATAAAATAATTTTTCTTATATTTAAGGCAAGGAATCGCATCGATAAAGTAATCCACATAACGCGTCAAATAACTATTGCCCTTGTAATCGCTAATATAATAATCCTCTACACCATAGACTTGGAATTCTTTTGTCAAATTGGCGCAGTCCTCAATCGTGACAGTCAACCCCGACAAGAGACGAAAATCTGAAATAATTTTATGGTGCTCGATTGTATGCATCTTGTGAAGCAACTTCTCACCTTCATTCCAACAATTTTATATTGTTAGTGTACCATAATCTTAATCCGTTGAATCTCTTCAGCCTCAAAATTATTGAAAAAAAAACTGAAATTAGCGAATTAATCTATCATTTATACGAAGATAAAAAATCATCTTCCATTAAACACATTATTTTATCGTTATTTCTAACAAAAAAACCAAGACATTAACCTGTCTCGGTTTTATTTTGACTGGCTAAACTTCCTCTTTTACAAATAGGCCACGGTCAATCATGCCATCTAGTAAAAAGTAAAATTTTTCCTGGACCATTTCTTGTTTGTTGTCTTTGAAAATATCCACCGCTTTTAAGCCATTCCCGGTCGTTACAGACATTTTTAACGTTTGTATGTCTTTGGCTACCGTAATTTTTAATTTGAAGCCCTCTTTGCTTTGGGGTGTCGCTTGTAACGGACGAATCAATTGGAAGTTCCCTGAACTTGTTTCAGTAAATCCATTGTCGCGTAACGTATATTTTTTGGCTGTTGGCGCTAGCGCGTATTGAAACTTCGCCCCTTTGACTGTCGCAGTTTTTGAAAATGCCATTTGCTCACCTCATCATAGTTTATGATTTTATTTGGGCACTCTTTTTTACGGAGTGTCCCTATTTCCTCATATCTAATTATAGTGATAAGTCGCCTGCTTTTCAATCTACTTTGTTAGTTCTTGCAAGCTGGCAACTAATTGTTCCGCAAATTCCTCGACTTGTTGCAGCGTATTTCCATAACCGAAACTTACACGTAACGACTCTTTGATTTCTGGCGCATTTTTCCCATATAAGGCTTCTAACACATGGGAAGGATCAATCGTTCCTGCCGTACAAGCCGAACCAGTTGAAACAGCGATGCCTCGTAAGTCTAGCTTCATTAACAATAAATCATTCAAGACACCATTAAAACGCAGGTTTAAAACATGGGGGAGCTTATTTTCCAAATCGCCATTGACTTGATAAGTAATCCCGGTCTGATCCAACGTGGTTAGGATCGTCTGCGTAAATTGTTCATAAAGAACGCGACGTTTTTCCCGTTCCTCTTCCGTCAAGAGTTCAACGGCTTTTGCCATTCCACAAACACCAGCAAGATTTTCCGTCCCTGCTCGGCGCTTTTCTTCTTGTTCGCCGCCTCTTAACAGGGGTGCCAACTTCGCTTGATCACTCTTAAAGAGGAAACCAACACCTTTTGGTCCATTAATTTTATGAGCAGAGATACTTAAAAAATCAATTCCTAACTCATGAGGTCGGATCATTTGATTGCCATACGCTTGGACAGCATCCGTGTGAAAATAAGCGGGATGGTCCTTCAAACGTTCACCGATTTCTTTGATTGGCATTAAATTACCAATCTCATTATTGCCATACATAATTGAAACTAAAATTGTATCTGGCCGCAAGCTAGCCTCAAAATCTGCCATTGAAAGATTTCCTTGGCGATCAACTGGCAAATAAGTTACCTCAAACCCTTGCGTTTCCAAGAATTTCATCGTATTCAAAACCGCCGGGTGCTCGATTTGCGTCGTAATTAAATGGCGACCTTCGTTCTTACGTCCTAAAGCGGTTGACAAAATAGCCGTATTATCGCCTTCAGTGCCTCCGCTGTTAAAAATAATTTCATGATATTTAACGCCCAAACTCTTAGCAACAACTTCCCGAGCCAATTCTAATTTTCCAGCAGCCTGACGTCCGTAATGATGGATACTCGATGGGTTACCAAAGGTTTCTGACATGATTTCAGTCATTGCCTGAATGACTTCTGGGTGCATCGGGCTCGTTGCCGCATGATCTAAATAAATATTTTCCACTATTATTCGAACCTTTCTCCGATTTTTAGGATTATTCTAGCACAGTTCAAAAGACTCTACAAAAAAAGGGCATTACTGCCCTTTTACTCAAAATCTTTTCTTTCCATCGTAAACAATGGACTGACAGATTGATCTTGATGAATGCGTTTGACTGCTTCACCTAGCAAATCCGAACAACTGATAATAGACAATTTTTCTGGATGTCTTGCAGGATCTGTTGAGACAGAATCGGTGATACAAATATCCTTAATATCTGCTGCATCTAAATTTTCTTTGGCTGGCGGCGATAATAATCCGTGTGAAGCACAAGCAACGACCTCTTTTGCACCAGATTTCATCAATGTCTTAGCCGCGTTTGAGAAAATTTTCCCGGTATTCAAAATATCATCTACCATAATACAAGAACGGCCTTCAACATCCCCAATCACATAACCAGAATCGGGATTATTTTCTTCGGCTGTATCTACGATAGCAATGGTTGTATCTAAATACTCTGCTAAACTGCGGGCTCTTTGAACGCCACTATTTTTTGGCGAAACGACCACATAATCATCACCAACCATTCCGCGACGACGGTAATAATGCGCAAACAACGGCATCGTAAACAAGTTGTCCACTGGAATATCAAAGAATCCCTGCACTTGCACCGTGTGTAAATCAAGCGTCAATACTCGCGTTGCACCTGCGTTTGAAAGTAAGTTGGCAACCAATTTTGCGGTGATCGGTTCATGAGGTTTTGCCGTGCGATCTTGACGCGCGTACCCATAATAAGGTAAAACGACGTTGATTGTCTTAGCACTCGCCCGTTTTAACGCATCGATCATGATCAATAACTCCAAATAATGATCATTCACTGGTTCGTTCGTCGATTGAACCAAATAAACATCAAATCCTCGAACCGTCTCTTCCAAATTAATGGCGATTTCTCCATCACTAAACTGCTTCACTGTGCTTTTTCCTAATGGCACTCCACAAACAGCGGCAATTTTTTCAGCTAAAGGGCGATTTCCGTTTAGGCTGAAAATCTTAAATTTATCGTTACTTTCTTCTGACATGGTGTCCCTCCAAGTATTTTGGTACCCTCAGTTTAACATATTTTTGTTGGTTTGCTGTAGATTTTACTTTTGGTTGAAACTGCTATGCGCTAAAATTTCCTCCAGAGCTGCCTCTTTGCTTAATCAAAGAAATCGTTCCATTCGCCCAAGCGGCGGGAATGATTTTATCAGCGTTGCCCCAATTGTCATGAACCTTGAAAAACCGTTGTCCCTCAGCTGTTTCTAAAAAACCATGAGCAACTACCCAATGATTGTTGTAGGTACTGCCGAATAGTTTTAACAAACCAATCATAACCGGTTCGCCGGCTAGAATCCGTTTCGTTACTCGCTGCCAAGCACCTAAAGTCGTTATCCGCGCGCGATAAGGTACTTGATAGCGGCGAAAATAATGATTAAGGCCTACAGCGATTTGAAGTGGGACCGTCGGCAGATCAAGTGGCTGCAATAGCGGGCGCAAACTGTTTATTAAAACGTCGGGCTCAAACTGCTGCGGTTTTCTGATCTCAGCGGACAGGCAAGCAGCATCGAGGTTATCTTGCCAATAGGCCAATAACACGCTGCTGGCATACGTTCCACAAAGAAAACCGCTGGGTGTTTTCCACGTGCGATAGCTTCCAAAACTGTTTAATTCGATCCATTGATTGATCGGATAGGTCATTTCATCACCCCAAAATCATTTTATTTTGAGTATTTTCCAAAACTATATCATAATATAGGAGATCTCTTATCTGCTTTACAGTTTATCAGAAAAGGTACAGAACCTGTAAAGCTTTTACTTATTCATGCATACTACAAAATAAAGGAGTCGATTGTTCATGGAGCAAACAAAAATCAAAGAAGATTTGTACGAAGCCGTCAATGGAGAATGGATCCAAGCAGCGGAGATCCCTGCTGATAAGCCAGCGACTGGCGGCTTTCAAGATTTAGTAGATGGGGTCGATGAATTATTAATGACCGATACGAAAAAGATGCAAGCTGGTTCAGTAAAAATCCCTTCCAAGCTGATGCAAGAATACATTGACTATTTCAAATTAGCCAACGATTACAAAACACGAGATGTTGAAGGTGCTACTCCAATGTTACCTTTACTAAAACGCGTTGAAGCACTACAAGATTTTTCCGATTTGAATCAACAGCTAAGCTCTTGGGTGTTAGACGGTCTGCCTTTACCATTTGGCTTGGATGTCGATGCGGATATGAAAAATGCCAAGGTCAACGCATTGTTTGCCGCTGCCCCTAGCTTGATCTTACCGGATAAAACCTATTATGAAGCGGACCATCCCCAAGCACAGCAACTCATGACAATCTTTAAAGAAATGACGCTGCAATTATTCGCCTTGGCCGGCTATGATGCTGCGTACGCTGAAAAAGTGACTGAAGAGGCCGTGCACTTCGATCAATTACTGGCCCCTCATGTAAAAAGTGCCGAAGAAAATGCAGATTACAGTAAGATGTACAATCCCGAAAGCGGCGAAGCCTTTGTCGCTCACAGCAGCCAGCTGCAACTAAAGGAGCTGATCGAGCATTTAATCGGTGTGCTGCCGGAAAAAATTATTGTGACTGAACCGGCCTATTTCCAAAAGCTGAATGAATTAGTCAATCCCGAAACCTTCCCACTAATGAAAAGCTGGATGCTCGTCATGACCTTAAATGCTTTGACCGGTTATCTCAGTGAGGAATTTCGCCAAGTTGGTGGGACTTACGGTCGTGCGCTCTCTGGTGCACCAGAAGCTCGTCCGCAAGAAAAAGCTGCTTATTACCTTGCTTCCGGTCGATTCGATCAAGTCGTAGGCGATTATTACGGCAAGCATTATTTTGGTGAACAAGCGAAAAGAGATGTTCAGCAGATGGTGGAAAGTATGGTCGGTATTTATCAGGAACGTTTGAGTCAAAATACATGGCTTAGTCCTGAGACTCGGGAAAAAGCCATCATCAAGTTGAAAACCTTAGGCATCCATGTGGGCTATCCCGATACGATTCCAGCAATCTACAGTCAATTTCATGTCGAAAAAGAGCAACCTTTACTACACAATGCATTGCGCTTCAGCCGCTTAAGCCGCGAAGATCAATTTTCAAAGTGGAATCAATTGGTGGATCGTGAGGAATGGGAAATGAGTGCTGATACAGTAAACGCTTATTACCATCCCTTCAGAAATATCATCGTTTTTCCAGCAGCGATTTTACAAGCGCCTTTTTACAGCTTAGAACAATCCAGCAGCCAAAACTTTGGCGGGATTGGAGCGGTGATCGCTCACGAAATTTCTCACGCTTTCGATAATAACGGTGCGTTATTCGACGAATTCGGCAATCTAAATAATTGGTGGACCGAATCTGACAAAAAACATTTTCAAGCATTAGCCGATGACATGATCGCTGAGTTTGACGGCTTAGAGATTGCTGACGGAAAAGTCAACGGCAAACTAACCGTCTCTGAAAATATTGCCGATGCCGGTGGATTGAGCTGTGCACTAGAAGCCGCAAAAAAAGAAGACCAGGTAGATCTTGCAGCCTTCTTTATTAATTGGGCAACGATTTGGCGGATGAAAGCTCGTCCAGAATATACTCAATTATTATTAGCAATCGATGTCCATGCACCAAATAAATTGCGGGCAAATATTCAAGCGAAGAATCTGAAGGACTTTTATCAGACTTTCGACATTCAACCAACAGATGCCATGTATTTAGCACCAGAAAAACGGGTCAGCATTTGGTAATTGATTTCTTTACAATAAAAGAGAGAACTTCAAAAATGAAGTTCTCTCTTTTTGTTCGTTTGTTAATGGCCCTTTTGATACGACATGAAATATGGGAATGATACAAATGCTACCCCGCCAACGATGTTACCAAAATATACGGGAATGATATTTGCCAAGAAAGCTGAAAGCCCAATATGACCTTCAATCATCGCATCAGATAATACAAACATATTTGCAACGCTATGCTGGAACCCTAACAAAACAAAAATCATGATTGGGAACCAAATACCAATCATTTTTCCAGCAGAATCTTTACAACCGTAGCTTAACCAAACCCCTAAGCCAACGAACCAGTTACAACCAATCCCAGAGACAAAGGCTTGCAGAGGTGTTGCCGCTAATTTTGCATCTGCCACAACCAACATTTCATGTAGATTCGCACCGTTTCCGGTTAACCCAACCACATGACCAAAGAAAAAGGCCACAAAGATTGCTCCAAGCAAGTTTGCGAATGTGATGATCAGCCAATTGTTTACTACTGCCTGCCAGCTAATTTTTTTATTCAACCAGGCCATCGAGACAGCCACCATATTTCCTGTAACTAGTTCACCACCGGCAAGTAAGATAACAATCAGTCCTATCGGGAAAACCGACGCTCCTAATAAAGTTCCCAAAAAACTAAGTTCTTCTGGCGTTGTTGCCACGATTTTCATATAGGACACATAGCCTAATGAGATCATCGCTCCTCCAATGAAACCTAGCAACATTTTTGCCACCAGATTTTTTTCCACTTTTTCAATGCCTTTTTTACTACAAATTTCCGCTGTCTCACTTGGCGTATACATATAACTCCCACTTTCTTCAATCATTTTCTCAATTCATTTCCTTATCTTACTATTTTATTCACAAGTTAAAAAGAGGATTTCCTAAAAAAATAGCTCATTTTTAACTAGCCCGAAATGAAAAGTTTGTTTCCTATTCATTTCTGTGCTAGTATTTTTCACGGAGGTCTTCCTCCAAAAATAAATCAGAGTAGGAAATAAAGCGTTAAGTGCTGGAAGGATGGGATGTTGCCTTCTGGACGAAAGACTTAGTCTGCGGTTTTATTTTCGCATTCGCTGCATGAAGATGTAGCAGCTCTATAAGGAGATGCTCGGAATGAAGAAACACCTCGATGCTAGAAGCATCACAACGATGGCGCTTTTGATCGCCATGATGGTCACTTTGTCTCGCCTATTAGGAATCGAGACACAATTTCTCAAAGTCAGTTTCACCTTTATCCCAGAGATTATTATGGGCATGCTGTTCGGCCCATTTTGGACAGGGATTGGTTCGGTGATTGCTGATTTTATTGGAATGTCACTTTTTGCTAAAGCACCGTTTTTTATCGGCTTTACCATTAATGCCTTTCTTGAAGGAGCGATCTATGGCTACTTCTTTTATAAGAAAGAGATTACTTGGAAAAATTCGATCCAATCGGTTCTTGTTACTACGATCGTGATCAACTTGATCTTAACACCCCTGTGGCTGGCAATGATGTATCAGGTCCCACTAACTAGCTGGGTGATTTGGGCACCACGCCTAATCAAGACCGTGATCTGGATTCCAATCCAAGCGCTCATTACCTATTTCTTAGGTGGTGTATTACCTTATAAACGCTGGGTGGCAAACTTCAATCGCGCCCATTAATCTTTGAGAATTAGTTACGTTATTCTTTTGTAGTTATTTCTTTCACACAAAAAATTCCTTTAAAGACTTGGCTCAATTTGAGTACAAGTCTTTTTTTGTATTTATTTTTACAAGCATAAAAATCGCTATTGGTTATAGAAAGCGCTATGATTGGAAAAATTTTAACAAGAAAGCTGGGAGGAACATGAAAAACTCTGAAATTTTACTCGTCCCTAAAGATCGTTCCCTTTATTTTTTCCCTGCCTTATCTGATATTGCTGTTTGCTCAGGGAAAGAGCTCCTTGCAGCCAGTAATGATTATCTCCGTACGTTCTTGAAAGATTTTCAATTGATTATATTTTTAGACTATGCGTTTGATCCAGAAATGGCTGCACGCATTCGTCCTTTTACTAATGCCAAAATTGTTCTATTTTTCTGGAACCACTTTAAGCTGGAACATTACCGTTTATTGAACGCTGCCCAAAAGGAACCGGCGATTGATGAAATCTATCACTTTGATCCGTTAGAAGCTCGGGATCTCGGGCTGCTTCACAATAGCTCCTTTTACACTTGTTCAGTGGGTAGTCCTTTAAACCATTGTGATTACGATATTTTCTTTGGCGCCAATGACAATGGCCGCAAGGAACAAGCCTTAGAATTAAAGGAACGCTTTGAAGCGCTAGGGCTTTCGACGTATTATCATATCCTTCCAAAGCGAGGAAATGAACAAGCTGGGTATTTACCTTACGAAGATTATCTGAAACTCGTTAAAAATAGCACCAGTATTTTAGAAATACTGCGTGCAGGTCAATATGGTGTAACACTGAGAACCTTTGAATCGCTCTTCTTGCAAAAAAAATTAGTCACCGCTAATAAAATGCTGCCCTTTTATCGTCTGTATGATTCCCGTAATATGTTTCTAATCACTCCCGATTTAAGCAAACTGACGGCATTTCTAAATATTCCTTATCACCCCGCCGACAAAACGCTCTTGGATTTTTTTGAAGCCGAGACTTGGGCCCGCCGCTTCGTAGACTATGACCCGAAAGTTTTTGCTGAATATGAATACTATCCCGAATTGATGGCGCATGAGAGCGCGTTATAAACGTGAAAAAAATAGCTCAGCCTTTTCTTATAGAAAGGTCCGAGCTATTTTTTAATTATTTATTCGCGCGTTTTTGATACGTACCTTCTGTTGTATTGATTTCTAGCATTTCGCCTTCTTCAATAAAGTCAGGAACGTTCACAACTAGGCCAGTTTCCATTGTTGCTGGTTTACCCGATCCTGTAACTGTTGCTCCTTTGATTGATGGTTGCGTTTCAACCACTTTCAAGACCACCGTTGTTGGCGGCGTTAACCCAATCACTTCATCGCCGTAGAATTGAATTTTTACTTCCATGTTTTCAAGTAGATATTTCATTTCTGCTTCAATCGTTGAAATTGGTAATTCATATTGTTCATAGGTTTCAAGATCCATGAAGATTGCCACGTCATCTTGGCTGTATAAATATTGAACTGCTTTTGTTTCCATCATCGCTTTTTCAAATTTTTCATCCGGACGGAAAGTCGTGTCGTAAGTTGATCCTGAACGAACATCACGCAGTTTCATTCGCATAACTGTATTTCCCTTACCTGGTTTGTGGTGGCTGGCATCCAACACTTTGATCAATTTTCCGTCTTGAATAAACGTCATACCTGCACGTAAATCGCTTGCTGCAATCATGAATAAACACTCCTTATTCTTAATTAATTACTTTTTATTTTTTAGAAGCCTTTTGATTCTTCTGCTGACTAAAACATTTATTTTCAGTCAAAAAATCGTCTTCTACTACATAAAATGAACCTCATTCATTGTAGCAAATAACCCTTTCAGTTACTAGGAAAAAATTGCTTGTCTAAACTGTTAGTCACTCATTTTACTGCTCGTACTCGGAAAAACTTTCGTTTAGGCAGTTGATTCAAGGTTACTTCTAACGAGGGGCCCATTACTAATAAAACAATCACCGTTCCAAACCCGATGTGACCACCTAATAAAAAGCCCGTTAAGAAAAAAGTTGCATCCAATAAAATTCTCGCTGTCTTAACCGTACTGTGCAATCCTCGTTTGATCAGTATCATTAAAGATTCATAGGCCGCTGAGCCCGCATCGGCTAATAAATAGATTCCTGTCCCAATCCCAAAAACAATCGAACCTAAAATAATCGAAGGGTATTCCATTCCCTTTGGAATCTGATGCAGCAGTCCTAGCCAATCCAACAAGTTTAAACAAAAGCCCAAACCAAAACTATTGATCAGACTGCCAAACCCGATCATCTTGCGATCATAGAAAAAAATAATCACTAAAACGATTCCATTAAACAGCATACTAATCGTTCCAAATTTCAAGGATACATGCTGAAGAATTCCTAATACTAAGGTACTGATAGCGTCAGCACCTAATCCACTAACCACGATCAAGCGCACGCCAATTGCCGCGACAAATGTTCCTATCAGTGCGAATAATAATTGTTTCCCTACTTTTGCTTTAATCGGTGACGCCTCACTTCCATTTTTATGTCTAACCTTTCTAAAACCAAAAAACGGCAAAAGAAAGGCATCAAACAAGGATGTTTGATGCCTAAAATTTTATACTAGTTCCATTCTTTCTTAAAACGTGCTTTGTAGGCGTTGAAACGGTCAACTAATGGAACTGCCGCTTCTTTGATGGCACAATATTTATCAACCATCGTTACGATATAGCCTTCTTTATATTTTGGAGGAGTAATCGTTGCGCCCCACATATGCTTAATAATAATGTCTCGTTCAAGGTCGGATAAGTCCGTGATTTTTTCTGCGTTCTTAACCGCGATACGAGGATGCATATAAGCATGTGACCCTTCATCAAATTTCGTTGTCCGCCAATCATAGTAGAACAAATCATGAAGTAAGCCAGCACGAGCAGTTGCTCTTGCATCGCCATTAAATTGTTTTGCTAATTTATAACTATTATAGGAAACACTGATTGAGTGTTCCAAACGAGTTGAATTCATATGTTGGGTGTAATTTGCTAATTTTTGGACTTCTTCGGTAGCTAGTAAATCCTCAATATAAGAAACGTATTCCTCGTCATCACGCCAGTTTTCGGTCATGGATATAAAGCCCCTTTTCTTTGTCTCTGGTGAATATTATAGCACGTCTCAGAAAAGTTGGATAGGCTTCCAAGAAGAGCAGATTGAAGTTTAACAGTTCCTTAATAACAGTTACCAAAAAGTAAAGACTTATTCAAGCAAATGAAACATCAAGATACCCGCAGCGATTCCCACATTCAAAGATTCCGCTTGCCCTTTGATGGGAATATACAGATTTTGATCAGTCAGCGTTAGTAATTCCGGGGTCATCCCTTGCCCTTCGTTGCCCATTACCAAGGCGAAATCTGACAGTTTTTGAACAGCTAAATATTCTTTTGCTGCTCTATCTAGCGCCGTTCCAAAAACTTTTTTCCCAGCTTGCTGCATCTTGGGAACGATTTCTAATAGATCACCGGTTTTAACCGATAAGTGATACAAGCTTCCTTGGGTGCTGCGCAGTGTTTTTTCATTATATAAATCCGCACTTCCTTGACCTAAAACGACACCAGCAAAACCAGCCGCATCCGCTGTCCGAATCATCGTCCCAACATTTCCTGGGTCCTGCACATGATCCAAAAGTAGCCAAGCGCCAGAAAAAGCTTCAGACTGTTCCTTCGGCATTTCTGCTACGGCGATTATTCCTTGCGGTGTTGGTTGCGTCGTTAAAGCCTTTAGTACCTCATCTGAAACTAAATAATAATCTGTCAAATGCGCTTCAATCCACTCTGACCATTCCTTTAATCCGCGTTGACTGATAAAAATTTCTCGTAAGACTACCTTAGCCTTCACTGCTTCTTGAATTAAGTGAAACCCTTCCAATAGGTAGGTCTGCGTTTGTTGGCGATATTTTTTTTGTTGCAACTTTTTGGTTGCTTTGATTAATTCATTTTTACTTGATTGG
The DNA here is from genome assembly GCF_005405345.1 of Enterococcus viikkiensis. Lineage (GTDB taxonomy): Bacteria > Bacillota > Bacilli > Lactobacillales > Enterococcaceae > Enterococcus_A > Enterococcus_A viikkiensis. Next base: position 44,143 of record NZ_BJDW01000004.1, read on the forward strand.
ATTTCTTTCAAGCTGTCACCTCATTTAATTTGTCTACAATGTCTTTCTCCGTCTGTCATTATAGCACGCGAATTCTTGTAAGAACTAGTAAAACTCGTTATCATATAAGGTAAGAAAAGATTTAATAGGAGGTTTTTCAAATGAAGATGCACTTAAATGTAACTGGACGCGTTCAAGGCGTCGGCTTTCGTTATACAACCCATCAAATCGCCATTGAAATCGGCTTGACAGGAACGGTTAAAAATGAAGATGATGGTAGCGTAACGATCGAAGCAGTCGGTACGAAAGAACAATTAGACGCATTTCTAGAAAAATTAAACAAACCAAAAAATTCATTTGCCCGTGTTGATCATATCCAGCAATACGAAGATCCTAGCATCAAGGATTTTAAACAATTTAAGGTTGTCTATTAAAAAATTGACAAGGTTCTCTGCTTTTTCCGAATTAGATTGAAAAGGCTTGGGTTATCTAGTATAGTAATTCCTGTATAAATTTTTATTAGCAGAGGAAGAAATAAATGAATAAATTTAAAAATTGGCTTTTAGGTTCGGGCCTTTTAGGTGCCGTTATCCTACTTTCGGGCTGTGTCCGCTCCGATAAAAACGGAAACCCGGATACATCTGGTATCGTTTATCGGATGTTAGTTGTTCCCTTAGAAAACTTTCTAAATTGGATGGTTCAAAATTTCAACTGGTCTTACGGTTTGGCGATCATTGTCTTAACAATCATCGTTCGTTTGATTATCATGCCTTTAGGAATCAATCAATCGAAGAAATCTTTGATCCAATCAGAAAAAATGCAATCGATCAAGCCACAAATTGATGCTGCACAAGCAAAAGTAAAAGCGGCATCCACCCAAGAAGAACAAATGGAAGCACAGCGTGAGATGCAGGCTGTCTACAAAGAAAACAACGTCAGCATGATGGGCGGCATGGGCTGTCTGCCACTACTGATCCAAATGCCGATCTTCTCCGCATTGTATTACACAGCACGTTTCTCTGAAGGTATTCAACACTCGACCTTCATCGGCATTGATCTGGCAAAACCAAGTTATATTTTAGTAGCTGTTGTCGGGGTCGCATACTTGCTGCAAGGGTATATTTCACTCATTGGGATTCCTGAAGAACAAAAGAAAACGATGCGCAGCATGATGATCGCATCGCCTCTTATGATCGTCTTCATGTCCTTCACTTCTCCAGCCGGAGTTGCGTTGTACTGGGTAGTCGGTGGGATCTTTAGTTGTATCCAAACCTTTATCACGAACGTTTTGATGCGTCCTCGGATCAAAGCACAGATCCAAGAAGAGCTTAAACAGAATCCACCAAAACAAGTGGTGACAAAGCCAATCAAACAAGCTGAACCAATCAGTCCAAAACAAGTCAATCAACCTAAGAACCAAAATAATAAAAACAACAGCGGACGAAACGCTGGCAAACAACGCAAATAAAAGTAAAAACCATCGCTGTCCGGCGATGGTTTTTACTTTGTTCTAATTGACTATCTTAAAATATCGATTAAGTCTTTCTTAGCTGCTTCAGATGCAGGCATGACAGAAAATAGCAGGCCTATTGCACTTGAAACGCCAATAGCCAGCGAAACGGTAAATAAATCCACGGATACCGAAATATCCATCATTTTTCCAATCCCATAAGCTACTGCCATTCCTAGCAGATAACCAATAATTCCGCCGACTAACGTCAAGGTCATTCCTTCTAATAAAAATTGCAGACGAATCGCGCCTCGAGTTGCACCTAGGGCACGGCGAATCCCGATTTCTTTGGTTCTCTCAGAAACTGAGATATACATCATATTCATTACACCAACTCCGGCAATGAATAAAGAAATACCCGCTACCGCACTAATGAAAAGCGTGATACTATTTAATACTTCGCTGATTCCATCAGTCATCATCGCCATATTGGAGACTTGATACTCTCCTTGTTGTCGCATCGCTCCAGCATCTTGCAGCTTTTTGATTGCCTTATCTGCAACTTTATTCAACTGGCTACCATCGGCTAACGTTAAAACCACCGAGTTTTTAGATTGTTCATTGCCAAAAAAGTGGCTGTACGTTTGACGAGGAAGTTGAATTTTAGCTTCCCCCATCGAAAACATGGTCTCCCCTTCACCGGATGGAAAAACTCCAACGATCGTAAATACTTGATTACCTAATTTAAAGCCACGTCCCACTGCGCCTTTCGCTGTGCCAAATAAATCTTTAGCCAGAGAAGAATCCAGAGTCACGATTTTGATTTGTGTTTGATCATCATACATCGAGAGTGAGCGGCCATAGCGCACCGCCTTACCCTTTTTGGAAACAACAGAAATACGATAATTTTTCGTCTTATCTTTAACCTGAACATCCTTATAAATATTAGAAAGATCATTCTTGGGATAAGCGACTGCTTCGACTCCTTCGACATTTCTCAACAAACTAAAATCAGAAGCTTGGATCATGTCGATGTTAGAGGAATAAAGGGCGTCATTTCCCGGAACAAAATTAATATTCACTTCTAATTTCTCCGAATCACTCGCCGTCAAACTTTCGATTGTGTCTCGTTCAAAGCCACGCCCAACCGACAAAATGGCAATTACTGCCGCAATTCCGATAATTATTCCAAACATCGTTAACGCACTGCGCTTTTTATTTTTGAAAATAGATCCTAATGACGAGCGCCAATTCACATAAAATTTCATGCTTCAATCACCGCCCGATCTTCAGTGATCGCTCCGTCTCTGATACGAACGAGGCGGGTACAAAAAGGAACAACTTCAGGGTCATGAGTTACCAAGAAAATCGTCGTCTGATCACGCCGATTTAATTCCTTAAACAGCTCCATGATTTCATTTGACGTATGAGTATCCAAAGCTCCCGTCGGTTCATCTGCGATAATGAATTTGGGTTGATTAATCAGTGCCCGAGCAATTGCCACCCGCTGTTGCTGGCCGCCAGAAAGCTGACGGGGGTGTTTTTCTGCCTTATCAGCAATCCCAACTTTTTCCAATACCGCCATGACTTTTTCTTTTGTTTGATGAAAGCCATAACCATTATAAAGTAAGGGAAGTTCGACATTTTCATACACGGTATAATTTTCAATCAAGCTAAAATTTTGAAAGACAAAACCAACTATTTGATTCCGAGTTTTTGACAAGCGGTCATCCGTCGTAGTCACCAAATTTTCTTCTTCAAATAAATAGTGTCCTTCAAATTTTGTATCGATGAAGCCTAATAGATTGATCAACGTTGATTTTCCAGAACCGGAGGGACCCATAATCGCGATCATTTCCCCAGCATCCGCTTTTAAATTGATATCTTTTAAAACGTGCAAGACTTCTTCATCGTTGCGGTAATATTTATTAATATGCTTAAGTTCGATCATTTAATCCACCGCCACTTCCTGACCATCTCTTAATGACTTGTCTGGATTAGAAATAATTTTGTCTCCTTCTTTGAGTCCATTTTTTAATAGGAAGTAGGCCCCTTGATTTTCTGCTTGAACGGTCACTTCTTCTACCTTGCCTTTGCGATAGGCAAATACATATTGTGTTTCCCCGGTCTTTCTCACAGCTTTTTTAGGCAAACGAATCTCATTTAACGGCAAGACAACCTGAACATTGTAGCCATATTGCAAATTTTCTGCCGGCTTGACGATAAAACTATAGTTAGATACCGAACTCGCTGCACTGCTAGCTACTCCAGCTTGTCCACCTGCCTCACTCGCTTGATCCGGTAGCTTGCTGATATGCGTAATTGTCCCACCGATTTCTTGATTCGTCGTGATGGGCTTAATCGTAACTGCAGCATCTTGATGAACCTGTGGATAATCATACTCTGAGGCTTTGGCCTCAATCGTCACATCATTACTAACAACCTTTACAACTGGAACAGATGGATCATTTTTTCCTTTTTCATTAATGTAGGCAATTCCTGCTGTTGCACTTGTTACCGTTGAGCTGACCTTTCCACGAATTGTATTAACGCTTTGATTAGCCGAACTTAACTCCACATTTGCACTTTCCAGCGCTTGTCTAGCTTGAACAACGGCATCAGTTGCTGCATCCACGCTACTTTCAGACTGTGTTTTCTCTTGCTGGTATTGCTCCTTTTTGGCTGCGCCTTCTTCACTATCCGCATTCGTATTATTATAATTCGTCGTCGCAGTATTCAGTTTTTGCTGTTCTTTGGCTTGCTTGTCTTGGGCGATTGCTAGCATTTCTTGGGCATTACTAACTGCTAAATAAAGCTTGTCTAAATTCGTGCTTTGCTCGTCTGCTTGCTCTTGATAGTCGTTATTGGTATAACTCAGCAAGACAGTTCCTGATGCGACCTCTTGTCCGTCTTGAACATTTATGTCAGAAATTTTCCCTAAAGTTTGGTCAAAATAATAATCCTGTGTATGCGTTGCTTGCACCATTCCGTTAAAGGTCAACGGATCAGACTTTTTTAATACGACTGTTTGATACCCACTGCTTGCTTCATTTTTAGTTACCTTTACTTGCGAGTACACAAACGCTCCGATAAATAATGCTAAAACCAATACGCCTGCGATAATACTCCAACGAATTCTTTGCTTCTTTGTAAATTTTCTTTTTTTCATCGGCTACTCCTCTGGCTCTGCTTTGAATAAATGGACAATTACTAAAATAGCAGGTAGCAAGAAAATTAATTGGAAAACTATCCCAACAATCATCATAACCAAAGAAAAATCCATTCCTTCTACTTCCATCTTCGGTTGCATTATAAAACCGATAATTGCACCAAAAATACTCCATCCAATATTGATATAATACGGGATCTTAGTAGGTGCGACCTGATCTGCCAATTTTTTATTAGCCATAAAATAAAAGATAACTAAAACGATTGAAATCACTAACGAGAGAATGGAAATGGTCTTCACTAGTGGATTATTTAAATAATCAAACATTTGTTGACCATAATCCCCCATCACTTTATAATCACTGAATTTAGGATTTAGTGACTTAGGCAATCCAATTACTCCTGTTACAATTGACAACAATCCTAAAATAATTAGAATCATATTCCACGTCTTTGCCTTTTTCAAATGCTTTTCCATTTAACCACTCCGCTTCAATTATTTTCATTACTTTATGAAAGTCATACAACAACCCCAACAGATCATTTCATAAAATAATCCCTATTATACTACTTGCAGATAGCCCATTAAAGGTGATTTCAAAAAATGTTCATTTTATCACAAAATAATAATTAAAAATAGCGCGACCATTTACGGGATTTAACTTGATAAACGTTGCAAGTTTTTAAACTAAATTGTTCGTAAAAAAAAGCACCCAATCAGTGTCTCATTAAATACTTTTTTGACCTCGCAAAGAAAAAAAGTAAAAAAAAAGAATTGATGAACCAGTCACCGAGACTGATTCATCAATTCCAAACTCTTTATAACCCGTACGGGATTTGAACCCGTGCCTCCGCGCTGAGAACGCGGCGTCTTGACCCCTTGACTAACGGGTTGTTTTCAACACATTGAGTAGTATACTGCTAAATTATGTATTTAGAAAGTGTTTTGCCTTTTTTTCTTTGGTTTCCCATATATGCGTTTATTCATTCGTTTATGTTGTTTATATAGTTATTAAGTGTATAATAGATTGTGTATTCAAGTTTCTGATTTACCCCTTCAAATAAATTATTCAGAGCTTACTAGGAGGACTTATGAATCTATCACAAAGGCAAGAAAAAATCATCGAGATCGTGAAGCGTGAGCAGCCTTTAAGCGGTGAAAAAATCGCCGAGCACTTAGGAATTTCACATGCCACTTTACGAACAGACTTATCCTTCTTGACAATGGCTGGTATTTTAGAAGCCAGTCCCAAAGTCGGTTATACCTATACAGGTGTGGGAATTGAACAATTTTTATTCGACAAGATCTTTTCAGTAAAAGTGGAAGAAATTATGTTATCGCCGCTTTTAACCCCACAAGACACATCGATCCATGACGCGATTACGAATATGTTTATGTATGATGTTGGCTCTATCTACGTGACGGATAAAGAACAACAACTGGTTGGTCTACTATCCCGTAAAGATCTATTACGCGCCTCTCTCAACAGCAATCTGCAAAATACGCCAGTAGCTGTCGTAATGACGCGAGCACCTCATTTACAGACTTGTACCAAGGATTTTACCATTTTAGAAGCAGGAGCTCTCCTACTTGATTATCAAGTCGATTCACTGCCGGTGGTTAGTGAAGAAAATCCGAAAAAAGTCATTGGCAAAATTACGAAATCACGAATTTTTAATTATATTATGCAGCAAGCAAAACAAACGGAAACCAATCGATAGGAGCGAAAAAAATGAAAAAAAGTGTACCATTATATATGATCTCTGATTCAGTCGGTGAAACCTCTCTGAAGCTAGTTAACGCTGTTACGGCACAATTCCCTACTGTGGAGTTTGATTTGTCTTACCGCTTTCCATTTACAAAGGATGAAACAGAGCTAAGAAATATTTTAGGCGATGCATTGAAGGACAGTGCTGTTGTCGTGACAACTTTAGTCAGCGATAACTTATCTCAAATTGTCTCTGACTTTGGCGAACGGACTGGCCTGCAATACATCAACTTAATGGCACCTTTCATGGACATCGTTCACCAAAAAACAGGTGTGGCCCCGCTAAAACAAGCTGGAGTTGTTCATAAGCTCAACAAAGAATACTTTGATCGGGTTGCTGCGATTGAGTTTGCTGTTAAATATGACGACGGAAAAGATGCCAAAGGCTTTTTGGAAGCCGATCTTGTTTTGTTAGGAATTTCTCGTACTTCTAAAACACCCTTGAGTATGTATCTTGCTAACAGCCGCCTAAAGGTAGCAAACTTGCCTTTAATTCCTGAAGTGCCGTTACCGGAGCAAATCAAAAATGTTCCTAAAGAAAAAATCATTGGACTAGTAATCGAACCCGATGTGCAGCAGAAAATCCGAACCAACCGTTTAGCTTCTTTGGGACTTGATGAAAATTCTCGCTATGCGAATATTGATCGCATCAAAGAAGAAGTCGATTATGCATTAGGTATTTATGATGAGCTAGGTGCTTTCACACTTGATGTCACCAACAAATCGATTGAAGAAGCAGCAACCTTGATTTGTGAGCACTTGGATAATTCTTTGTAACCTTAGGAGGCTATTATGCTATCTACCCGAGATAAGTATTATCAAATGTTGGAAAAGGAATTTAGTACAAAAGAGGCTATCATGACTGAGCTGATCAATCTTGAGGCCATCATTCATCTGCCAAAGGGTACCGAATTGTACATTAGTGATATCCACGGCGAATTTACTGCTTTCGACCATATTTTACGAACAGGTGCTGGTAATATCAAAGAAAAAATCAGTTTGCTGTTTCAAGATCGTCTGACCGAGCATGAAAAAGATAAGCTGACGATTCTGGTTGCTTATCCCCGCGAGGCGCTTTCTGACGATGCATTTTTCGCTTATCGTGATTGTTCATGGTACCGCAAAAAAATTCGACAATTATTGGAATTATTAGCCTTTTGTTCAACGAAATACACCCGTTCAAAGGTTCGTAAAGCCTTACCAAAGCAATACGCGTATATCATCGAAGAATTAATGTACACAGATACGATTTATTCGGATAAGGCCGCTTATTTTGATCAAATCTTGACGCACTTATTAGATTTAGAGCAAGGGAAGCCCTTCATTACTGCCTTGTGTCAAAGTATCCAACGTTTAGTCGTCGATCATTTACATGTCGTGGGCGATATTTATGACCGTGGTCCGGACGCTGATAAGGTAATGGACAAACTAACTCAACACCCTTCTGTCGATATCCAATGGGGCAACCATGATATATTATGGATGGGCGCTTACGCTGGCTCGCGGGCTTGTTTACTGACGCTGTTACGTATCGCAGCTCGTTACAATTACCTATACGAGATCGAGCAAGCTTACGCGTTGAATTTGCGACCACTCTTTATGTACGCCGAGGAACATTATCAAAAAAATCCGATTTTTACACCGAAGGAAAAAAACAGCAATGAAAATTACTCGATCGAAAGTCTAGATAGTCTGGAAAAAGTTCATCAAGCCTTATCAATCATTCAGTTTAAATTGGAAGGTCAATTGATCAAGCGTCATCCTGAATTTGAGATGGAGGATCGCTTACTGCTAGAAAAGATTGATTTCGAAAAGGATACGATCCAACTAGCAGGAAAAGAATATCCCTTGCAAGGAAGCTGCTTCCAAACACTACAAGCGGATCCTCATGCGTTAACGGAGAAAGAAGAATATGTGGTGGATATGCTGCTGACCTCCTTCCAACAATCCGCAAAAATGCAAGAACACATACAGTTGCTGTTGGAAAAAGGCGGGATGTACCGCGTTTACAATCAGCATTTATTATTTCACGGTTGTTTGCCTTTAAAAGCAGACGGTTCATTCCTTCCATTAAAGACCGAAGGACACGAATATGCCGGCAAGGAACTACTGTTGTTCTTTGATGAACAGATTCGAACAGGTTGTCAAAATCAACAAAGCGATAGCTCCGAAGCCGATTGGATCTGGTATTGCTGGACCGGAAAGATCTCACCGCAATTCGGGAAAAGTGCCATGACTACTTTTGAACGCTATTTTATCGCTGACAAAGAAACGCATAAAGAAATCAAAAATCCTTACTACAAGTTTCGCGATACCCGAGAAACTTGCCAGATGATTTTAGAAGAATTCGCCTTGTATTCACAGAACTCTCGGATCATCAATGGACACACTCCGGTGAAGGTTAAAAGCGGCGAGTCACCAATCAAAGGCGACGGCATGCTCTTTGTGATCGACGGCGGGTTATCGAAGGCTTATCAAAAGACGACCGGTATCGCCGGTTACTCACTACTGAATAATTCTTACGGCTTTCAATTAGTCACCCACGATCCCTTTGAATCAATCACGAATCTTTTAGCCAAAAAGGCCGATGAAACATCATTGAAGCGGGTGATTGACCGAGAACTGACGCGAGTCTTAATCAAAGATACGACCGTCGGTGATAGTTTAGAAGAACAAATCGAAAATTTAACTGGTCTGCTTCACTATCAAGAAAAAAATGACAAAACCAGCGGCACTAATTGATGCTGCTGGTTTTTTTATATATAGTAAATTCGAGGTGAAAACATGATTTCTGCATATATCAATATCTTTTTTATTTTTGTCTTGATGTTTATCGGCTATCTGCTGACTTATAAGCAGTGGTTCTCCAATCAAATCGGGGACGCTTTTTCAAAACTTGTTTTGCAGATTGCACTGCCTTGCAACATGTTTCTGACCATCACCAAAAATTTTTCCCGTGCTGAATTTTTACACTTAGTTGGCGGAACGGTGATCCCGATCCTTTCGATGCTGCTGACCTTTATGATTAGCTTTGTCTATCGGTGGCTCTTTCGCATCACGCCTACTCGTCATGGGATTTTCTCCACGATGTTTACTTGTTCCAACACGATTTTTATTGGTCTGCCGATTAATCTGGCGATCTTTGGCGAGAAATCGGTGCCTTATGTATTGCTGTACTACATCGTCAACACGACGCTATTTTGGACATTAGGTATTTATTTGATTGCACGAGACAATCCTCAAATCGAACAAGCGACCGTCAATTTTCATCTGTTGCCGATTTTAAAAAAAATCTTTTCCCCCGCCTTACTAGGCTTTCTAATCGGTTTATGTGCGGTCCTTTTAAATTTTCAACTGCCTAGCTCAATCGCGACCTTCCTCGCCTACTTAGGAAATTTGACTACGCCCTTGTCGATGTTTGTGATTGGCATCATTGTTTATAATGTGGGGATCAGAAATCTGACACTCAATAAAGATATCTTAGGGGTGCTGATGGGTCGTTACGTGATCTCTCCTTTAGTCGTCTGGCTTTTAGGTCTGTGGATCAGCGTACCACCCTTGATGCTTTCGGTATTTATTATCCAAGCAGCCATGCCGGTACAAAATTCCGTACCGATCTTAGCACGTTCTTACGATGCGGATCAGCCCTTTGCCGCCTCTGCATTAGGCTATTCGGTGCTGCTATATCTCGCTTATATTCCCTTATTATTGAAATTGTTATTATAAAAAACCTTCGAGGATAAACTCGAAGGTTTTTATTTATTATTTCGTAATAATCTTATCGATACTTGCTAAAGCATTGGCCATCCGAGCAACGATCGCTAGCTGATTCAAACGATTGTCACGAACTTTTTCATCCTCTACCATGATCATCGTCGCGTTAAAATAGCGTTCGATCACTGGGCGAAGATTCGTCAAGGTTTGATAATTTTCCGCCATGCTTTGGTTGGCGAATTCATCAGAAGCTTCTTTAACAGCTTCATACAATTCTTGCTCGCTGTCGTTTTCAAATAATTTAGGATCGACTTTGTAAGTGATCGTAGCTGGATTCATCTTATTAGTCAAATTAATGACTCGCGTCAAGGCTTCCATTGCCTCTTTAAAATGCTCATCCGTTACATGCTGATCAAAAATTTTAGCCGTCCGGAAGATTTGGACTAAGTCGTCTTGACTTGAATCCACTACGGCATCAATGATGTCATGACGAACATTGTGGATTTGAAGACGTTGCCGCATCCGACCTTTGAAAAATTCGATAAATTCTTTTTGGTCACGATTGAAATGAATGCCGTAATCTAAGATGTCTTCATTGATGGCATCCACTATTGCTCCTTGCATATCTGTGAATGGGAAGGTCCAGCCTTGCGCTTCGACGATCCGTACAATTCCGTAAGTTTGCCGACGCAATGCGTAAGGATCATTCGAACCACTAGGAATCATCCCTACAGCGAAGAAACCTAATACGCTGTCGATCTTATCCGCAATTGCTAAAACGGCGCCAATCGCACTTTGCGGCAATTCTCCTTCAGCGGAGATTGGCAAATAGTGTTCCCGAACCGCCGTAGCCACAGCAGGACGCTCGCCTTTCAATAAGGCATATTTTTCACCCATGATTCCTTGCAACTCAGGAAATTCGCCGACCATATTCGTCACTAAGTCAAATTTATAAATTTCAGACGCACGTTTCAAGTCGGTTAATTCTGCTTGGTCCAAGCCAACCCTCTCGCCGATGACTTTGGCAATTATACCCACCCGTTGCATTTTTTCATACATGCTGCCAATTTTTTCATGGAAGGTCACGTTCTTCAATTTTTCGACACAGTCTTCAATCGATAATTTTTTATCTTCTTCAAAGAAAAACTCGCCGTCTTCTAAACGCGCCGCTAATACTTTTTGATTTCCTTTAATAACATTATCTAATTTCACGCTATTTCCATTCCGAACAGAAATGAAATGAGGCAACAACATCCCCGCCTGATTGCGAACTTCAAAATAACGTTGATGTTCCTTCATAGAAGTGACTAACACTTCTTCCGGCACAGACAAGAAACGCTCTTCAAACGCACCGACAAAAGCGGTTGGGTATTCCACTAAATTCGTCACCTCTTCTAATAAATCAGCATCCAAATCAATCACCCAATTATTTTTTTCAGCGATTTCTTCGATTTGAGATACGATCATTTGCTGACGCTTATGGGCATCCGCAATGACGAATTGTTCTTCTAGTTTTCCTTCATATTCGCTCGGCTCAGTAAGTTCCACTTGGTCGCCTAAGAAGCGATGGCCTTCTGTTGTCCGGCCAGTTTCCACATCTAACAATTCAAATGGGATCACTTCATCATCTAATAGAGCTACGATCCAATGAATCGGACGAATGTATTCAAACATCGTATCGCCCCAGTGCATCATTGTTGGGAAGTTCAAGCCTTTCACCACATCTAAAAGTCCCGTCAATACTTCTTTGCTTTCTTTCCCGTGGATATATTTGGTCACGTAAACATATTCTACGCCATTTAATTCACGGAAAGTAATCGCGTCAGTAGTTAGACCTTGACCACGAACAAATCCTTCCGCTGCTTTACTCCAATTACCTTCAGCGTCTTGAGAGATTTTTTTCGCTGGACCTTTGACTTCTTCTTGGACATCTTCTTGACGATCGGGAATATTTGTCACCCGAATCGCCAAGCGGCGAGGGGTCGAAAATGTTTCGATCGATTCAAAGGTTAGACTGTTCTCCGTTAAAAATTTTGAGACCTTTTCCTCTAGTTGTTTGATGCTAGGCCAAACCACGTGGGCTGGCATTTCTTCTAAACCGATTTCTAATAATAGATTTTTCGCCATCTTATTTGCCCTCCTGATTCAATAATGGGAAGCCTAGTTTCTCACGTTCAGCTACAAAGATCTTAGCAACCGAACGTGCCAAATTACGAATACGAGCTAAGTAGCCAGCCCGTTCTGTTACTGACACCGCACCTCGCGCATCTAATAAATTAAAGGTGTGGCTGCATTTCAATATATAATCATAGGCTGGATGAACTAGATTTTCATCAATGCAACGTTTCGCTTCTTTTTCAAATTTATCAAAGTTATCCAACAGCATCTCTTGATCGCTTTCTTCAAAGGAATATTTTGAATGCTCATATTCCGGCTGTTTGAAGATTTCACCATATTTGACGCCACGACTCCATTCTAAGTCATAAACACTTTCAACTTCTTGAATATAGGATGCTAAGCGTTCTAAGCCGTAAGTAATTTCAGAAGTGACTGGATGACATTGCAATCCACCAACTTGTTGGAAATACGTGAATTGGGTGATTTCCATACCGTCTAACCATACTTCCCAGCCAACACCGGCACACCCCATGGAAGGATTCTCCCAGTTGTCTTCTACAAAACGAATATCATGCTCCAAGGGATCGATTCCTAAAAGACGTAAGCTATCTAAATACAATTCTTGGATATTTTTTGGTGACGGCTTCATGACTACTTGAAATTGATGATGCTGATACAAGCGGTTCGGATTTTCTCCATAACGACCGTCGGCTGGACGACGTGAAGGCTCCACGTAAGCCGCACGCCACGGTTCAGGTCCAATCGCCCGTAAAAATGTATAGGGGCTCATGGTTCCCGCTCCTTTTTCTGTATCGTAGGCTTGCATCAGCATACAGCCATTATCTGACCAAAATTTTTGTAACGTCAATATCATATCTTGTACTGTTAATTTGCTCATTCTGTTTCCTCCTGTAATTTCTTATTATGTTTGGAACTTGCGAAAAGCTAGTAATGACTGAAAATTGTTCCTACTAAAGACCGTCATTTTCCAAACCGCAAAAAGTTGAACGAATAAATACAAAAAGTCCCTATGCCGAAATAAATCGGCATAGGGACGTATCAACGCGGTTCCACCCTACTTCCAAGCATCAGCTTGGCAGCTTTCACTATCATGTGCTCACAAACGCCAACAAAATTTGCTTCCCTGCTTGGCTTTCACCTCTCCAAACTCGCTGTGATCTTCCACAAATTTTTAATTTGATCTTCGCACCTATTCAACTTGACTCTATAATAGCGACTCAATGCCCCTTTTGTCAAATCTTTCTCCTATCAAAAGAGATTGGTTGGAAAATACCATCCTTTAATTGCATTGTTTTTTTTAAAATTATTTAAATAGTAACGCTGGAAATCATGCTGTGCATATACTTTTCTTAACTAAAGTTCAATTTATTCATCAGGTCGTAATACCTGCCCATTTCTTTTATACGTATGAATGTTCACCGAATTATTCTTTTTATCTTCGAGATTTTTTCAGAGAAATAAAAACTATAAAAAAATAATCTGCGACTCCTGTAAGGAACGGCAGATTATTTTTCGTCTCTTGGTTTTAACACATCTTGCCACTCACTCATTTGATCAATGAATTTTTTGCTTTTTAAATGCAGACCGATATATTCTTCATAAAGCTGATCCAATGTTTGACGAATCGCTTTTTTAGTTTCTGGCTTCAAATTAATCGTGTTGATATTTTCATAGGTTACACTATTGAACATCCTCAGAAAATAAATGGCCCGCGGGTCTGCATGATAACGGTGTTGATCCAAATGCCAATGCTCCTCGCAAAGAATTCCATTGTACGTTGAAGAAAAATCAAAGGCCCCGGTCTTCTTGCCACACACACCGCAAGCTTGCCAGTTTAGTGAGATTCCGAAGCGCTGCATGATCTGAACTTCAAAAATATTCATGATCGTTTCCCCATCAGCGCCTTCATTCATCCGCTGCAAGGCTTCCCGAGTAAAACCGTACAGAGCTGGATCATAGACATGATCCTCAATCGCGGCATCAGTTAGGCTTAAGATGTACGACCCATAGGCATTTAAAAAAATATCCTCCTGCAGCTTCCGCAATGGTTGAACGTCTTTCGCACTATTTAAAAAAGAAAGCCCATCTGATTTTAGATTCCCGATATAGATTGCTTCGGTAAAAGGCTGGATCGCTGTGTTTAACGAATTGTTCGGACGGTGAATTCCCTTAGCGAAGAACATAACCTTCCCTGCCGACTCAGTAAAAATTTTAATCAACTTGTCTTTTTCCTTATAATCACGACTAAACAAGATCATCCCTTTTGTTTCACCAATTTGCGCCATAACTTTTCACCTCGTTTCCATATTTCTATCCGTAGCTAAAGGCTGGAACATAAATATGTCCCAGCCTCAAAATTTTTAATAATCGTCTTTACGATAACCGTAATCTTGTAAATAGGTTTGCTTGTCGCGCCAATCTTTTTGGACTTTCACCCATAGCTCTAAATAAACTTTATCTGCTAAAAGCGTCTCAATGTCTTTACGAGCTTGCGTGCCAATATTTTTCAGCATCTTGCCGCCTTTACCGATGATGATGCCCTTTTGACTGGTTCGTTCGACAATGATCGTTGCTTGAATATGCACCTTATCATTTTCATCTCGTTTCATCGATTCAGTCACCACAGCCACAGAGTGAGGCACCTCGTCACGCGTTAAAGTCAAAACTTTTTCTCGGATCAATTCTGACACGATGAAGTATTCCGGATGATCCGTGATTTGATCTTCTGGGAAATATTGAGGTCCTTCATCCATTTGATCCACTAAGACGTCTAATAAATGCTCAACATTGTTGCCTTCCGTCGCTGAGATTGGAATAATTTCTTTGAAATCCATGACTTGGCGATAATCATCAATAATTGCTAACAACTCATCTGGATGAATTGTATCGATTTTGTTGATGACTAGATAAACGGGAACCTCTTGCTTACTTAAACGTTCCAAAATAAAATCGTCCCCACGGCCACGCTTTTGATCAGCACTTACCATAAAGATGATCGAATCGACCTCTCGCAGTGCACTATAAGCCATCTCTACCATATAATCCCCTAAGCGATGTTTTGGTTTATGTATGCCCGGTGTATCAATAAAAATAATTTGTGCTTCTGGGGTCGTGTAAACCCCTTGAATTTTATTGCGCGTCGTTTGCGCCTTGTCGCTCATGATCGCGATTTTTTGTCCGATAATACGATTTAGCAACGTAGATTTTCCAACATTTGGTCGTCCAACGATCGCTACAAAACCTGATTTATGTTCTGACATATAATAGTTCCTTTCTGAGTAACCTTTCTCCTCGATACTACATCTATTTGAGGAAGAGCTCGACAATCTTTGGTAAAAAGATCACCATACCAACGATAATGGCAAAAACCGAAGTGACCAAGACGGCTCCAGCAGCCATATCCTTAATTTTTTTTCCGATTGGATGAAAATGACACTCCGTGACCATATCCACCACATTTTCAAAAACTGTATTAATCATCTCCACAATCCAAACAAGAAAGACCGCTAAAATAATCCACAACCATTCCAGTAGGGACAACCCTAATAGAAAACTAACAAAGATCGCCATTAAGCCAAAGGCCACATGCTTACGCATGTTGCGTTCTTCCTTAAAAACGGTGCGAATCCCTTGCAGGGCAAATTCAAAAGAGGTAATAAAATGCTTATTTTTTTCTGTCTTATCTTTTAAGTCCATAGGCATCCAAAATCTCTTTCTGTAGACCAAACATCTCTTTCTCATCTTCAGGAGTCATATGGTCATACCCATTGATATGCAAAAATCCATGTACAGCTAAGAAGCCTAATTCACGGTCAAAGCTGTGTCCGTACTCCTCTGCCTGCTCGGCTGCACGCTCTGTTGAGATCATAATATCGCCGAGATTGCGGGGCATCTGCTCCATTCCATCCAGCTCGTCCATAATAATTGGTACCTCATCTTCACCCTCTTCTTCCAGAGCAAAGCTGATCACATCTGTTGCAGCGTCTTTTCCGCGATAGTCGCGATTAATCACACGAATTGCGGCATTATCCATAAATGTAACAGACATCTCAATATCTTTTGGTAATTTGAGATAATCCGCCGCAAATTGCAGCACACCATCAATCTCTTTGATTTTATCTTCAGAAAGTTCTTCTGTTTCATCAATAAAAGTAATGTCCATTACGCTTCCCCTTTTTTCTCTTGTTCTTCTTTCATTTTTTCCGCTTCAGATTGCATACGAGGATACTTGATTCTTGAATGAAAGGTCGAACTTAATCCACTGATTAGTGATTTTTCAACAATTCGAATTTCTTTAAGTGTTAAACCTGAGTCGTCCAATTGGCCATCACTGATTCGTTCTTCGATTAAACTATGAACAAATTCCGTAATTTTATCTAAAGACGGGTGATCCATCGCTCGAACAGCCGCTTCACAGCTATCGGCGATATTGACTACCCCAGCTTCACGCGTCTGAGGTTTTGGCCCAGGGTAACGAAACTCTGCTTCCGTTGTTTCTGGGTTTCGTTCCTTTGCTTTTATATAGAAATATTTCATCAACGTTGTACCATGATGTTGATAACAAATATCGATGACCATTTGCGGCATTTTATATTCTTTTAAGATTTTCGCACCTTCTATTACGTGGCCGAAAATGATTTGCTTGCTATCCTCTGGTAACAAAAAATTATGAGGATTTTCTGCGCCAGTTGGCAAATTTTCGACAAAGAAATTCGCATGACGGATCTTCCCGATATCATGATAATAACAAGCCACTCGCGTCAGTAATGAACGTCCGCCGATCTCTGCCACCGCATTGGCGCTTAGATTCGCCACCATCATCGAGTGATGATAGGTTCCAGGCGCTTCTTCTAACAATTGTTTCAGCAGCGGATGGTTTGGATTACTTAACTCATTCAGCGTGATAACACTGCTGTCTGTGACCAAAAGCTCGATATACGGCTGCAAACCCATCCCCATAATAAAGGACAGCATACTTGCCGCAAAAGCTCCAAGCAGCATTCCCCACGTTTGACTGTCTGCAAAGGATAGTCCTTGATAAATTGTCAAAATAATCGCCCAGGCGATTGGGAAGGCAATGATCCATAATGACGCCTGTTTGACTTGATCTGATAGTCGTCTTTGTTTTACCATCACAGCTAATGTCCCGGAAAAAAGATAGCTCATTAAGATGACCGGTAAAATATTCGTACCAATAGCATTGTAATAAATAAACAGAGCAAAGACCGTCTGGAATACGGCAGCTAATGCACTTGCCCGACGATTGACAAATACGGTTAAAATCAATGGTACAAACGCCGCTGGGAAAAACAATGCCAAATTATTCGAACTATTCCCTTGAAAAGCTTGCAGGATCTTCATAATAAAGACGCCGCTAGTCATGCTGGCACTGTAAAACAGAACAAAGCGTAGTCTTTGAAATTCCACTTCAAATTGTCGGCTATAAAACCACAGCAACACCCCTTGCAGGATCGCTGCCAAGACCATTGCAATCATCGGAAAGATTGATGTACTTGAACTAGTCAAGCCTAATAATTTCAATTTATTAATAGAGTTCGCGTCGATCTGGCTGCCTTCACGAACAATCACTTCTCCTTGATAAATCATGACTGGCTGAACTGATTCGCTGGCTTGCTCCTTCAATTCATCCGTTCGCTTTTGGTTCAAGGAATCATTCACGATGATCCCTTCCTCAAGTAAGTAACGGGCTGCAAGGCTAGCCGTTTCGGAAAGATTTAGTTCTTGAATCTTATCAATTGCTTGTTGCTTATATTCTTCTAAATCGCTTTGACGGATTCGCTTTGCCATTTGCTCATCCACTAGCCTCAAGCTTCCGGTTTCGAGCTTATCAAGATCAGCAGTGTTTAACTGTACAATCGCTTGATAAAAATCATCTGGTAATTGCTGAAAAAAGGTAACCGTATCTTGATCTAAACCTTCAAAGCCTTTTTTAACCGCCGCCACTCGTTCATCAACTGTTGGCTGTGGTATCTTTTCCCCATCCTTGGCTTGTGAAGCCTTCGATTGATAGCTTTTATCGATCTCGCTATTCGACTTTTGAATTAGTGAAATCAATTGGCTGATCCGATCATGCTGGGTCTGAGCCAAATCTGCTTGGTAGGTATATTCCGGCGTCACCGCTTCAGCGGCTAATTGACGTTTTTGTGTTGTCTCCGCCTTGTTCTCAATCGTTTTATTCGCACGAATACTTTCTGAGGCAACTTGGCCTTCTTTATAGTCGACACTTTTTTGTACAACACTAGTCAGCATCGTCACCATCAAGATGACTGAAAAGATGGCTAGCACTAGCGGTACAATCTTTGAACCTAACTTTTTCAGCAAGTTATTGATGGGTCGATTTAACATCTAATTCCCTCCCAGCTCATTAAAAAATAGTCAACCTAAACTTGGAATAGTCCACGTTCAGGTTTTATCACATCTATTGGTTGATGAGTGTCAACCGTTAACTATTTTTCTTGGTGACGCAAATTCTCATGTTCGTAAGCTTCAATGATTTCCGCAACCACTGGATGCCGCACGACATCTCCCGCTTCGAAATTCACAAATCGAATCTTCTTGATCCCTTGCAACGTCCGTTCCGCATGGATCAAACCGCTGACCTGGCCTTTTGGCAAATCGACTTGGCTTGTATCGCCATTGACGATCATTTTTGAATTAAATCCTAATCGGGTTAAAAACATTTTCATTTGTGAAATCGTCGTATTTTGCGCCTCATCTAAAATGACAAAGGCATCATCCAGTGTCCGACCACGCATATAAGCTAATGGTGCGATTTCGATTACGCCCCGTTCCAATAAACGATTCGTATGCTCCATACCAAAGATTTGATGTAGTGCATCATACATCGGGCGTAAATAAGGATCGACTTTTTCCTTCAAGTCTCCTGGTAAAAAACCCAGACTTTCCCCTGCTTCAACTGCTGGACGAGTCAAAATAATCCGTTGTACTTCGCCTTTTTTTAACGCCGCAATCGCCATAACAATCGCTAAATACGTCTTACCAGTACCGGCAGGTCCAATACCAAAAACCACATCGGATTTGCGAATCGCTGCAATATAGCGACTTTGTCCAATATTTTTCGGACGAATCGGCTTTCCGTTGCGGTCCTTTAATAATTCTTCCTCATACATCATAATAAATTCGTCTAAATGATTGTCGCGACCTAAGCGTAACGCCGTCATCACATCTGGCGTCGCCACTTTGATTCCGCGATCAATCAAGACTTGCAATGCTCGAATAATCTCAACAACTAATTTCACTTCATCTTTCGGTCCAATGATTTGGATCGTTTCACCACGAGTATTAATGGTTGTCTCGGTATTGTCTTCTAAAAATTTTACATGTTTGTCATGGGTTCCTAAAAGCATACTGATGTCATCTTTGCCATCAAGCTTTATTTCAAACGACTCAAAATCGCTGTTAATCAACAAGCCTTCATCCCTTCATTCTTCGTTCTCCCCTATAATACCACACTCTAAATAAAAGAAAAATTGTCTTAACTCTCACTAAAGGAATCCTAACCTTTAGCTATTTAATAAATAAAACGTTGCAGGATAAACTCTTTTTCTTCATTTAAAACGATTAGTTGATAAACGCAAACGAGCTTCTGGTGATCTATTAAAACAGCTGCCTTTATCTATTGGGATGCGACGATCCTTAGCATACATTTCTATAAATCGAACTGTAATTTGAAGTAGAAGTCGCAAAAAAACCGAGAGAAAATTCTCTCGGCTTCACTATTGCTTACTTGTTCAGGAGTTCCTTGACGACTGCATTGACTTGATTGCCATCGGCTTTGCCTTTGACTTTCGGCATCACTGCCCCCATCACTTTACCAAATTCTTTTGGTGATGTCGCTCCCGTTTTTGTAATTGCTTCTTGAACAATTGCACGAATCTCTTCCTCATTCAGTTGAGCCGGCAAATAGTTTTCAACAATTACGATTTCCTTTTTGACTTTGTCAGCCAAATCGGTGCGATCAGCTTTTTCAAATTCCGTTAAAGAATCCCGACGTTGCTTCATCTCACGAGATAAAACAGTCAATTCTTCTTCTTCATTCAAATCCTGACCTTTTTTGATCTGCTCATTTTGAATCGAAGCTTTAAGCATCCGGATCACTTGCAAAGACTCTTTATCTTTTGCTCGCATCGCTTGCTTCATGTCTTCATTCAAGGTAGTAAGTAGTGACAATAGAATCACTCCATTGACAGACTAGAATTTCTTACGTTTTCTAGCTGCTTCTGATTTTTTCTTACGTTTCACACTTGGTTTTTCATAAAATTCACGTTTGCGAGATTCTTGCAGAGTCCCTGCTTTTGAAACGGAACGTTTGAAGCGACGAAGAGCATCGTCAAGAGATTCATTTTTACGAACCACTGTTTTTGACATATAAATTCCCTCCCTCCGGGCTTGAAATGTAACCGTTTTTGTTATTGAAATATACTTTCAACCAACAAGACCGTCCATAAGTCATTATATCCAATGGTCTATTTTGAGTCAAGGTACTGAAGAATTTTAATTCTTAATTTATTCATTAATATTTTGACATTTTTCACAACGACCGTAAAGTTCAAAGCGATGTCCTTCGATAGAGCAATCATCTAGCTGTTCTTTGAAGAAATCCATCGGGCACATGTGGATCTCTTTTGTCATTCCACAAACCGTACAAATAAAATGATGATGATGCTCAAAACTTTCGCTACAACTAAAGCGGAATTTCATTTCCCCTTGCAACTCCGTGTCTTCAATCAAGCCAATCTCACAAAATTCACGTAAATTTCGATACACCGTGTCATAACTTAATCCTGGGAATTGTCCATTCAGTTGATTATAAACTTCACGTGCAGAAACGTAACGATTCTTTTTAATTAAAAAATCCAATAAGGCCTCGCGTTTTTTCGTATACTTAAAGCCATGCTCTTTCACTTTTCCCAATGCTTTTTCTAACAATGTTGCTTGCGGCATAGTTATCCCTCAATTCAAAGTGTAATGATTCCGAATAAACAATATGGTATAATAAATTATCTTTGATTGCAAGGGAGAATCTCTTTATGAACAGTGAAAAACAAGGCGAACTAGTAACGATTTTTATCATTTCCGATTCTGCTGGAGAAACCGCCTCGAAACTGGCTCAAGCTTCAATGGCACAATATCCGACCGTCGAATTCTGTCTTTTCCGTAGAACCTTCATTCATTCGGAAGAATTATTGTTAAAAGCATTAAACGATGCAAAAGCAGAAAACGGTATGATCATTTATACTTTAATTGATCCGAATTTATCAAAAATAGCGAAGGAATTTTGCGAGCACGAAGACTTGTTTACAATGGATCTATTAAATCCAGTCGTACACGAAATCAGTCAACGAGCGCATGTGGAGCCAACCGGAGAACGCGGTGCCCTTCATCATTTAAACGAAAATTATTTCAAACGGATCAAAGCAATGGAGTTTGCGGTAAAGTATGACGATGGCAAAGACCCTCGTGGCTTTTTAGAAGCCGATGTGGTCTTACTCGGTGTCTCGCGTACATCAAAAACACCGCTAAGTTTATATTTGGCTAATAAAAATCTTAAAGTTGCAAATTTGCCGTTGATTCCTCAGGCGCATATTCCAAAGCAGCTTTTTGAAATCGATCCAAAAAAAATCGTCGGCTTAACCAATGATCCTGAAGTATTGATTGGGATTCGTAAAGAACGGATGCGGGCTTACGGCTTGAATCCTGAAACGGCCTATTCCGATCGTGACAAAATCCAAGCAGAACTGAAATTTGCCAATGATCTGTATCAAAAACTTGGCTGCGAAGTCATCAATGTAGCGACACTTTCGATTGAAGAAACAGCCGCAATGATCATGAGCGCTTTAGACTTAGAAGACCATAGTTATTACTTTATGGAAGAAGAAAACTGAAATCATCACGATTTCAGTTTTCTTTTTTTCTGTCTTTGACGAATCTCGGTTAATGAATAAGGCGTCATTTGATACACGTCATTCAACCAGTTCTGATAAAACAAATGAGCATGTGCCCGCCAGTAATTAGTAATTTTTTCACCTTCGTAATAATTTTCCGGCTGCGCGGTCGTTAAGCCGCGTTCATGATCCCGCAAATATTCTTTTTCCAGTGTATCCGTATCGTATTCAAAATGGCACATCAAAAAAATATCGTGTTCGTCCTCTGAGAGTATTATTGTAGAGCGTGCATGATCATCTTTGGCGATTACTTTGATTTTTGGTTGATTTCGCACCTGCTCTTCATTGATTCCGGTATAGCGCGACTGCGGCATCCAAAAACGATCATCAAAGCCACGAAAGAGTCGATGTTGGTGTACACTCTCCTGCTGATAAATACCAAACATTTTTTCTGGAAAAGGCAGCTTATCAATACCGAAATGATAATACAAACCTGCTTGCGCCCCCCAACAAATATGCACGACCGATGTCACCGATCGCTGGCTCCACTCCATGATTCTCACCAATTCAGTCCAATAATCCACTTCGGTAAAAGCCAGCTGCTCCACTGGCGCCCCTGTAATGATTAAACCATCGTAACAAGTATCAACGATTTTGGAAAATTCCAAATAAAATTTGTCTAAATGATTTTTACTCGTGTGTTTCGCGTCATGACTGGCCACCTTTAAAAAATCCACATCGATCTGCAACGGACTTTGACTAATCAGCCGTAGCAAATGAATCTCCGTATCGATTTTATTCGGCATCAAATTCAAGATCAACAATTTTAACGGACGAATATCTTGATGCTCCGCCCGCGTATTATCGATGGCGAAGATATCTTCGGTTTCTAAGACCGACTTTGCAGGAAAATCAGCGTCTAAACGAATCGGCATGCGTTATCCCTCCAATTTATCAAAGGCTTGCTGCAGATCTGCTAATATGTCCGCTACATTCTCAATTCCGCAAGATAAACGAACAAGTCCAGGAGAAATCCCCGCTTGTCGTAATTCTTCATCTGTCAACTGACGGTGAGTCGAAGTCGCCGGATGCAGCGCACATGTTCGGATATCCGCCACGTGCACTTCTAGCGAGACTAAGTCCAGAGCGTCTAACCACTTCGCCGCCGTTTCCTTTCCGTCAGCAAACTCTACGGAAATGACCCCGCACAAGCCGTTTGGTACATATTTTTGTGCCAAAGAATAATCAGCATCCGACTTCAAGCCAGGATAATAGACTTTTTCGATGGCTGCTTGTTTTTCTAAAAATTCAGCCACGGTCACCGCATTTTGATAATGTCGATCCATCCGAACGGATAGTGTTTCTATTCCAAGATTCAACAAGAAAGAATTTTGTGGCGATGGGGTCGCTCCAAGATCACGCATTAATTGAACCCGCGCCTTCGTGATATATGCCGCCGTCCCAAATTTTTCAGTGTAAACAATCCCATGATATGTTTCATCTGGTTCCGATAGTTGCGGAAATTTTCCGTTAGTCCAATCAAAGGTTCCTGCATCTACGATCACTCCACCTGTTTGTACGGCATGGCCATCTAAATACTTCGTCGTACTGTGGATCACAATATCGGCCCCGAATTCAATCGGCCGACAAAAGTACGGTGTCGCAAAGGTGTTGTCGATGATAAAAGGAATCGCTAGTTCTTTTGCTACCGCTGAAAATTTATCCAGATCCAATACTTTCACTGCCGGGTTCGCGATCGTCTCGCCGAAAATCGCTTTAGTATTTGGCTTGGCTGCCTTTAACAATTCTTCCACCGGCGCATCTTGATCAACAAAAGTGACTTCGATCCCCATTTTTTTAAGCGTATGGGCAAATAAATTATAGGTTCCACCATAAATATAGCTGGAAGAAATCAAATGATCGCCTGACTCTAAAATATTCAGCACCGCGTAAAAGGTTGCCGCTTGTCCTGAGGATGTACACAAAGCACCCACACCATTTTCTAAAGCCGCGATTTTTTCTTCCACCGCACTAGTCGTTGGATTGGCTAAACGAGTATAGAAATAGCCGTTCGCTTCTAAATCAAATAATTTCCCAATCTCTTCTGTTGAATCATACGCATAGGTCGTACTTTGGGTGATTGGTAAGACTCGTGCGCCACCATTTTCCGGCCGATAACCAGCGTGTAAACATTTTGTTTCAAATTCCATTATCATTTCCTCCTTGTTAGTTACAATTTTCAAATTTTTTTATGTTAAGTAATGCTTTTTATAAACAGGTTTCGTTTTTCAAACTATACAAAAGTTTGTTCCCAGATTTATTCATAGAATACTTTTCAGCCGATACTCCTTATCGCTGCGAAAAGCAGCACTCGCAAAAAAAGGCACCCTCATCCTTTCATAGTATGAAAGGACGGGAGTGCCGTGGTACCACCTTAGTTTATCAGGCTCTTGCAAGGCTGATCTTTAGTCGTATTGCTACGAGCTGCTATAACGGGCACACCCGTGTCTGATTGACAATCGCTCTGAGACCATCTTCTGATTCATCACTGCTGCTTCTTTTCAGCTATCGAAGCTCTCTGTGGAGTCTGATGTATCCTACTCTTCTCTTCCTCGCAATTAAACTATTTGGACGCCTTCTTTTTCAACGGAAAGGACGTCAATCGCCGCTTCATGATCATAGATCTTTAATGCTGTGACTAATTTTTCAGTATTTTCTGACGGGGTTAAGACTAGAACAGTCGGGCCCGCCCCACTTAAAAAACTGCCATATCCGCCGTAAATTTTGCAAAATTCACGGATTTTTTTCAAATGAGGAACCAAATGCTGGCGATGGTTTTCATGTAAAATATCCTTCTCCATCATTTTACCGGCTAATGGCAAGTTCCCATTCAACACTGCAGCGATCATCACATTGCCGATTGAGCTCGCTTTGACCGCATCGCGATAGGACATTTCCTTTGGTAAAACTGCGCGGCTTTCCGCTGTTAGTAATTCATGATTTGGGATGAATGCAATCACATCGCAATTCGGAAAAGGATGCTTCACAAAATCCACTTCATTGTTATTAAAGCTGGCTACTACAAAGTCACCACAAATCGCCGGAGCTACATTGTCAGGATGCCCTTCGATTTTTGTTGCATAGGTCACTTTTTGTGCAGTGGTCAATCCAAGCTGACCTAAACGATTGGCTAGCTCGATTCCTGCTACAATCACCGACGAACTACTGCCTAAACCACGAGCGATGGGAATGTCTGACGTCATCGTTAATCGATGCGGTTTTAAATTGGGTGCTAAGTCTAAGGCCGTTTGGATCAATAAATTTTTCTCATCGGAAGGAATGTTGCTTCCTAAGTGATGAATGATTTGCCAATTTTTTGTTTCCTCACCAATTTCAATGGTCAAATACTGAGATAACGCGATCCCACACGAATCAAAGCCGGGACCTAAGTTGGCGCTGGTTGCAGGGACGCGGATTTTCATAGAGTTGCCACTCCTTCACGTAAGTGTTGGCGCATATCCTCCAAGTCACTCATCTTATTGATTTTGATATCGGTTTCGTTGATTGCTGTGTCAGGGTCTTTTAACCCATTTCCGGTAAAGACGGTCACAACCGTTTCACCCGCTTTGATCCGACCGTTTTTCACGTGTTGGATCACACCGGCAAGGGAAGCCGCAGAGCCAGGTTCTACAAAAACGCCTTCTTGAGCGGCTACTTTGCGATAGGCATTCAAAATTTCTTCGTCCGTCACAGAGTCAATGTAGCCCTTTGATTCATCACGAGCCGCTTCGGCTAACTTCCAGCTAGCTGGATTTCCGATACGAATCGCCGTTGCAACTGTTTCCGGTTGTTCAATTACTTTTCCGGTAACGATCGCCGCCGCTCCTTCGGCTTCGAAGCCATGCATTCGCGGAAGCTCCGTGCCTTTTTTCTCATGCCATTCTTTAAAGCCTTTCCAGTAAGCCGAAATATTTCCGGCATTACCAACCGGAATTGCCAAAACATCTGGCGCTTTTTCTAATTGTTCGCAGATTTCGAAAGCCGCGGTTTTTTGTCCTTCTAATCGATAAGGGTTGACTGAATTTACTAACGCCACTGCTTCTGTCTCGGCAATATCACGCACCGCTTTCAACGCTTCGTCGAAATTTCCCGGTATCGAAATAATATCCGCCCCATAAGCGATCGCTTGGGCCAATTTTCCCATCGCAATTTTCCCATCAGGGATCACGACGTAGGCTTTAATACCAGCACGGGTAGCATAAGCCGCAGCAGCTGCACTAGTATTTCCGGTGGAAGCACAAATAATGGCTTTCGCTCCGTCTTCAACTGCTTTGGCTACCGCCATCACCATGCCACGATCTTTGAAAGAACCAGTCGGATTCAAACCTTCATATTTTCCATATAATGTGATACCTAACTCTTTTGATAAATTTTTCAAAGGAATCAACGGTGTGTTTCCTTCAGCTAAAGCGATTTGTGGTGTCTTATCCGTAATTGGCAAGTATTCTTTATATTGCTTTAATAGACCTTCGTACATAGTTTATTCCCCCATTACTTTCATCAACGATAAGATTTTGTAACTCGTTTTGTCTTTGATTGCTTGTTGAATGGTCAGCATTTTGGTTTCTGAAGTTTCATGGGTAATCAAGACCACTCGGGCATTTTCGCCGTCTCCTTTTTCTTGAAGGACTTGTTCAAAGCCTACCTGAGTCGCCGTCATGATTTCAGCCAGCTTCAAAAATTGTCCCGCTTCATCCAGCATTTCTAGCGACAAGAAATACTTGCTGATATTTTTGCTTGGTGGCGTAATTTTTGTTGGCTGCGTATAGCCAGTAAACCGATGCCCCACCGTATTTTTCTTCATCTTATTAACGATCGTCATCAGATCTGCCACGATACTGGTCGCCGTTGGCCGTGCTCCTGCACCCGGACCATAATACATCGATTCGCCGATGCCAGAGCTTCTGACAAAAACCGCGTTCATTTCATTGTGGATGGAAGCCAATGGATGTTCATGAGGAACCAAAACAGGGCCTACCTCAACAGAAATAGTATCGTCTTGTTTGATTGTTGAACCAATTAATTTGACGGTATAGCCTAACTGATCCGCAATCAAAACATCTGCCGCTGCTAAGCCGCGAATTCCCTTGATCTTGACTTGATCCATCGTGATAGTCATCCCAAAAGCAAATTTACTTAAGATCACCATTTTGTATGCCGCATCGATCCCATCAACGTCATTGGTTGGGTCACTTTCCGCAAAGCCCAACGCTTGCGCTTCTTTCAAAGTCTCTTCATAAGTGCGATGCTCTTGCACCATTTTTGTCAGCATATAATTTGTCGTACCGTTAACGATCCCTAAAACTTCTGTAATATCATCTGCTGCCAAACTGTTGGCGATCGTCCGTAGGATTGGAATCCCTCCGGCGACACTGGCTTCATAATACAAATTTTGCTGCTGTTCCCGAGCAAGATCGACTAGTTCACTACCATGCTGTGCCAGTAAATCTTTATTGGCCGTCACGACATTTTTTCCAGCCATCAAGGCTTGCTTGATAAACGTTTTAGCTGGCTCGATTCGGCCCATCACTTCCACAACAATGGAAATTTCTGGATCATTTAAGATCGCCTCCAATTCAGTCACTAACTCTAAGTGGTATTTATCCGCTAAAGCCTGCTTATCTTCATCTGGACGGACCAATGCTTTGGTGACAATCAAAGGGCCACCAATACTTTTTTCAATCTTTTCTTGATGATCTGCTAGAATTTCTAATACGCCGGTACCAACCACGCCTAGTCCTAATAGTCCCACCTTGACCGTTTTTTCCATAATCCGCCTCCAATTAATTACATTCGTATTAAAAGTAATTTCATCATATTCTAATAGTTAGGTTTCAGTATAACAAAATTTCTACAAAAAAAAAGTGCTTTTCCAAAAAAATTGGAAGAGCACTTTTTTACTGGTGCAAGACGTGTTGGAAGGTTTGTTCCAAAACATCTAAAACGTGTTGATCGTCCAAGCTGTAAAGCATCGCCTTACCATCCCGTCGCGCTTTCACCAACCGTTTATCCCGCAATAGTTTTAGTTGGTGAGAAACGGCTGATTGCTCCATTTTTAACGTATCACTAATCGAAGAAACATTACGTTCCCCTTCTTTTAGAAACATCAAAATTTTTAGACGAGTCGGGTCACTCAAAACTTTAAAAAATTGACTGACTGCTTGAAATTCTTCGTGTTCCTTCATTTAAAACCCTCATTTACTCCGCGATTTTACGAATCGCTGCTTCATAAGTCGCGATTTTCTCCGCCGCGGCTTCGTGTGAATCTCCTTTGACACCAATATAAAATTTAATTTTTGGTTCTGTTCCAGAAGGTCTAACAGCTAACCAGGTCTCGTCTTCCAATGTATATTTCAACACATCAGAGGCGGGCATTTTGATCGCCGTTTCATTTCCTTCACTATCGATCGTTTTTCCTGTTTGAAAGTCTTCAGTTAATGTCACAGCAACATCTGCGAATTCTTTTGGTGCTTCTTCACGCAAGTTGCCCATGATCGTTTTGATTTCTTCCGCACCTTTTTCACCGCTTAAAGTAACTGAGATAGTTTTTTCAGCGTAGTAGCCATATTCTTCAAAAATTTCTTGCAAGCCGTCGTACAACGTCTTGCCTTGTTTTTTGTAATAAGCCGCAACTTCGGCTAACAAAACAAGTGCTTGGATCGCGTCTTTGTCACGCACAAAGGATTTGATCAAATAGCCATAGCTTTCTTCAAAACCAAACATAAAAGTTTGTGAATGATCGTCTTCATATTGTTGGATTTTTTCAGCGATAAATTTAAACCCAGTCAAGACGTTAACCATCTTCACATTATAGGCATCAGCGATCGTCGTCGCCAACTCACTTGAAACAATGGATTTAAGAACGACGGCATTTTCTGGCAAAGTCCCAGCCTGTTTGTGGGCTTCCAAGATATAGCGAATCATGATCGCTCCGATTTGATTTCCAGTTAAGACTTCATAACGGCCATCCGGCAAGCGAACAGCGGCACCTAGACGATCGGCATCGGGATCAGTGGCGATCAATAAATCCGCATCTTCTTTTTCACCCAATTTAATCGCATATTCAAAGGCTGAATGTTCTTCTGGATTTGGTGATTTTACCGTTGAGAAATCTGGATCAGCAACGGCTTGCTCAGGAACTAAAACAAATTTTTCGAAGCCTGCCTGCTTCAATGCTTTTTCCCCAAGCATTTTGCCTGTTCCATGTAATGGTGTGTAAACTAATTTCAGTTCCTTGCCCATTTCATTGATCAATGCTTGATTGATCGTAACTGATTTGATTTCTTTTAAATATTCTTTATCAACTTCTTCACCAATAATGTTGATCAAATCGCTGTCTCGTGCTGCTTCATCAGATAAGACTGCCACCTCTAAGGGATTTTCCACCGCGCGAACAAATTTAGTCAACGCATCTGCATCTTCTGGCGGCATTTGTCCACCATCTTCACCATAGACTTTATAGCCATTATATTCTGCTGGGTTGTGAGAAGCCGTGATCATAATACCCGTGAAGGCATTTTCAAAACGAACCGCAAAAGACAATTCCGGTGTTGGACGTAAGCTTTCAAAAACAAACGAAGGAATATTATGCTGTGCTAAAGTTTTAGCCGCTTCCATCGCGAATTCAGGTGACATATGACGAGAATCATAAGCGATCGCTACACCGCGTCGTTTTGTTTCAGGATCTTGTGTATCCATAAAACGCGCTAAGCCTTCTGTTGCTTGACGAATCGTAAAAATGTTCATCCGATTGACACCAGGGCCTAAGATCCCCCGCATACCAGCCGTTCCAAATTCTAATTGTTTATAGAACGCATCTTTTTTTAATTCTGGATCTTGGTTTAAATCTTGTAATTCTTTACGCATTTTTTCATCTAATTTATCTGAATCGATCCACTGTTCATAAACTTGTTCCCAAGACATGAAACACACCTCTTTCAAAATATTCTTACTATTTTAGTATACCATTCCTGTTATATTCAGCAAAGAAAAGATGAATTTATTCGTAAGTATACGAGTAAGATGTCTTTATTTATAAAAAAAAGAAGACTGTCCGTCTTCTTTTTAAAACTTTAGTTTTGGGCTTCAATATATTTATACACTTGTTGACCGGCGATTCCGCCTTCCCCAACAGCAGTGGTGATTTGACGCAAGTCTTTTTCACGTGCATCTCCGATAGCAAAGACGCCAGGGATTTTGGTTTTCATTTCAAAATCAGTTTCGATCCAGCCAGCAGCATTGGTGATGCCACTATCTTTGAAAGGCTCGGTCAAAGGTTCTAATCCAACATAGATAAACGCGCCACCCGCTGGCTCAGTATGCACTTCACCCGTTTTAACGTTGCGAATCTTTGCGCCAGTGACAACCATTTCATTGCCAACGATCTCATCTACGACACTATCCCAGATGAATGAAATCTTTTCATTGGCAAATGCCCGATCTTGGATAATTTTTTGTGCCCGCAATTCATCCCGACGATGAACGATCACGACTTCAGATGCAAAACGAGTTAAATAGATTGCTTCTTCTACAGCAGAATCTCCTCCACCAACAACGATTAGACGTTTATTGCGGAAAAAGGCGCCATCACAAACCGCACAATAAGAAACACCCCGACCAGCAAAAGACTCTTCCCCAGGGACACCTAACTTACGATGGACACACCCCGTAGCCACAATAATAGTCTTAGCTTGATAGCTTTCCTCTTCTGTGATGACTTCTTTGTAATCACCATGATCTTTAATATCTTGAACGATCCCATAAGCATTTTCCGTTCCAAATTTTGTGACGCCATCATACATTTTCATGGCTAATTCTGGTCCCATAATGGATTCAAAACCTGGATAATTTTCTACTTCAGCAGTATTATTCATTTGTCCGCCAGGTGCACCCCGTTCGATTAAAAGAACTTTTAAATTCGAACGCGAAGCATATAAGGCTGCGGTCATCCCAGCGGGGCCCGCGCCGATAATTATTACATCATACATTCAGACATTCCTCCATTCGGCTTAACTTTACAACTCAAACACGCGTCTGTCGATAAATCTGCTTACTATTTGTCAGCATTTTGTTTGATTGAAAAAGCTCATTTACATAAAGAAAGAAGCGTGATCAAACACCATCACACTTCCTTCTTTACGAATAAACGTTGTATCAGAAGCAGCTTCTGACACACTCTCGTTCAAAAATTACTGTTGATTTTTCATTTGTTGCATCATTTGACGAACTTTTTTCTCTGAAGGCTTTTGCCCCATTGACATCATCATTTGACGTAACATATCCTCGTTGATTGGAGGATTCTTTTTGAAATAGTCTTGCATATATTTACGGGCTAAGAAGAAACCGCCAACAGCGCCTAATAGGGCTGCAATCACTGCGATCAATACTACAATTCCAGTTGATACCATTTTCACCGCTCCTTTCCTGACATTCTCATCCATTTTACTAAAAGATGCGCTAAAAGAAAAGCTGTTTTAGCAAACTTCAATAACATCCTCCAAGCAACTAGTGTTGTTTTATCAGCTGCTGTGTGAAAATTTATGATAGCCGCTATCCTTTAATCCCTCTCTCTGACGGTTTACCAAAAATTTCAAGTGGATAATAAAAAAATGATGAAATAAAAATGAGAGTGTGGTAAAATGCAAAACAATATCTTCCTCGCTGGTGGCTAAGTGAAGAGGTGTACTATGAGAAATTTTTTGAAATCTGTCAATCGAATCGTGGTAAAGATCGGGACTAGCTCGTTGATTCATCCAAATGGCAAAGTGAATTTGGATGGAATTGATCAATTGGCTTTTGTATTAACCGATCTTCGGAATAAAGGTAAAGAAGTGATTCTCGTTTCTTCTGGTGCGATTGGTGTTGGCATGGACAAACTTAGAGTTGCAGAACGACCAAAGGAAATTCCGGTACAGCAAGCGGTGGCAGCCGTCGGACAATCCGAACTGATGCATATCTACAACCAACGTTTTTTAGGATACAGTCAACAAACTGCGCAAGTTTTATTGACAAGAGATGTCGTTGATTTTCCTGAGAGTCGCAGAAATGTCATTAATACATTGGAGCAGCTGATGGCGATGGACATTCTTCCGATCATTAATGAAAACGATACAGTGGCCGTTGATGAAATGGATCATACGCGAAAATTTGGCGACAATGACGAATTATCTGCTATCGTCGCTCAATTGATGAACGCAGATGTCTTAATCATGCTTAGTGATATCGACGGGTTTTATTCAGCCAATCCCTCAGAGGATAAGCAAGCAGTGCTTTACTCAACTGTTTCATCCATCAATCAATCCTTGATAGATCAAGCTGGTGGCAACGGTAGTCGTTTTGGCACTGGTGGAATGATTAGCAAATTAAAAGCGGCTCAACGAATTTTGGACGCGAAAAGTGCGATGGTCTTAGCTAATGGAAAACCACCTAGAATCATTTTTGATATTTTGGCAGGCGTTGAAGTCGGAACCTTATTTAAGGAGGGCCTCCATGAGTGAGTTAATGAATCAATTAGGCCAGCAAGGCAAAAAAGCCGCAGTGCAATTAGCACAATTAACAACCGTGGAAAAAAACGAGTATCTGTTCCAATTAGCCGATGATTTGGAAACGGCAACAGCGAGCATTTTACAAGCCAATCAACAAGACTTGGATCAGGCGACCACCCACGGCATTCCTGAGCCAATGCTTGATCGGCTACGTCTGACGGAAAATCGGATTCAAGAAATGGCGGAGGGCGTGCGACAAGTCGCTGGACTGCCCGATCCCATCGGTAACGTTGAAAAAATGTGGCAGACCGAGGAGCAATTAATGATTGGACGCCAAACTGTACCTTTAGGCGTGATTGGCATTATTTTTGAATCCCGTCCAAATGTCACGACGGATGCCGCAAGCTTGTGCTTCAAATCAGGTAACGCGGTCATTTTACGAGGAGGCAAAGAAGCCTTTTATTCCAACCAAGCGTTGGTGCATTTGATGCAACAAACCTTGAAAAATAAAAAATTAGATACTGGCATGATTCAATTTGTCAGCGATACTTCCCACGAAATCGCTAATGACATGATGCGCTTGACTAATTATTTAGACGTATTGATCCCTCGAGGTGGGGCTGGCTTGATCCAACGAGTCAAAAACAATGCCACCGTTCCGGTAATTGAAACCGGCACAGGCAACAATCATGTTTACGTTGACAGCTATGCGCAGTTAGAAATGGCAAAAGAAATCGTCAGCAACGCCAAAGCCCAGCGTCCCTCTGTTTGCAACGCGATTGAAACTTTGTTGGTTCACGAAGACATCGCCCCTCAATTTTTACCGCTTATCGAACAGGCGTTGACTGAAAAATCAGTCGAGCTCCGGGCAGATCAACAGGCCTTGAATGATTTGGAGACGGCTACTTTAGCAAGTGAAGCCGATTGGTCTACCGAATTCTTGGATTATATTCTGGCGGTCAAAGTCGTAGCTTCTATTGATGAAGCAATTGAACATATTAATCGCTACAATTCAAAGCACTCTGAAGCAATCGTCACAGACAACTATCAAAATGGTCAGCGTTTCTTGAAAGAAGTGGATGCGGCGGCCGTTTATATCAATGCCTCTACCCGCTTTACCGATGGCTTCAAATTTGGTTTTGGGGCTGAGATTGGGATATCGACACAAAAACTCCACGCTCGTGGTCCGATGGGGCTAGAACAGTTGACTTCCATGAAATATATCGTTTATGGAAACGGTCAAATTCGTGAATAAAAAAAGACCGCCTTGCGGTTAGACAGCCACTCAATACTTTTGGCGTCTGACTGCGGGGCAGTTTTTTTTATTGTCCTTGAATTTTTTCCAATAAATCTGGATCGAAGGTTTGCGATTTCAACATCGCAATTTCAAAGCCGTATGGCGCTTTTTGATTTTTCTTATCTTCCCCTACATAAGGAGTCTCTAAAATTTTCGGCAACTCTTTTAATTGCTCATGATGGGCAATATAATTTAGTGCATCAAAACCAATCGTTCCAAAGCCAATATTCGCGTGCCGGTCTTTGTGAGAACCTTGTGGATTTTTTGAATCATTCAAATGAATGACCTTCAAGCGCTCCAAGCCGATGATTTTATCAAACTCCTCCAGCACGCCGTCAAAGTCTTCTTTGACATTGTAGCCAGCATCATTCGTGTGACACGTATCAAAGGTCACAGAAAGTTTTTCATTTAAGGTGACCCCATCGATGATGTAGGCTAGTTCTTCAAAGCTTTTGCCTAGCTCCGTCCCTTTGCCAGCCATCGTTTCTAGTGCGATCTGAGCTCGGTGTTCTTTGGTTAATACTTCATTCAAGCCTTTAATAATTTGATCTAATCCAGCCTTTTCCCCAGCACCAACATGAGCGCCAGGATGCAAAGTGATTTGCATCGCACCTAAAGCTTCGGCCCGCATAATCTCATCTCGTAAAAATTGTACCGCAAAAGGAAACATTTCCGGTTTTTTGGTATTGCCTAAATTAATAATATACGGCGCATGCATCACGATATTAGATAATCCGTGCTCCGCCATAAAGGTTTCTCCCGCTGGAATATTCATTTCATCGACAGCCTTGCGGCGGGTATTTTGCGGTGCACCGCTATAGATCATAAAGGTGGAAGCCTTGTAGCTGGCTGCCTCCTGAGCCGCTCCTAGAAGCATTTCTTTGCCCTTCATACTTACATGAGAACCAATTAACATAGTTACCTCCTACTTTTTATAAAAATAATAATAAACCTGTCATTAACACTAGACTGATTAAAAAACTGAGGGACGATGTGAACCCGACTACTTCAGCTCGCATGCCCGCCGCCACACTATTGATCACGCCAAAGGTTGTAATCGGTCCAACTGAAACGAGACATAAAACGGTTTTGATCATTGTTGGCAGTGGCAATAGTAAAAAGGATAGACCTAAGAATAAACCGGCACCATACTTAATTGCCAAAATACGTCCAACTAATACCAAATCCTTTCGCGGCAAGCGTAGCTCCAAAAATAGCCCAATCATAAACATCGACAGAAAGGTATTGGCGTTTGCGATTGGCTGTGCCAGTTGAAAAAAAGCAACCGGCAACTCAACAGCCAGCATTCGCAAGAACAGCATGATCAAATAGCACAGAAAAGGTACCGAATGACCTAGCCGGCTTAAAACCTTTTTCATACTCGGCCGTTCTTCATTACTACCGGTCAACCCCTCAATCACGACATTCGATCCGCCAGCCAGCATGATGCTGTTGCCGATATCAAAAAAAGATAAAATCGGAATCGCCTGCGGCATAAAGCTTTGCACAAAGGGAATCGCAAAATTTCCGATGTTATAGCCAGAAACTCCATACATTAAAAATTCCTGTTCTTCGCGTTCCTGCTTTTTAGACAGAACATGACCAATCAAAATCATGACTACGTTTAAGATTCCCCCTGCGACAATCAACAATAGCAGCTGATTCTTTACTTCTAGTGCTTGGAGATTCACGATGATCGCTGCTGGCAAGGTCACATTCACTACGATTTTAGAAATGATCGAGCCATCGGCCTTCCTCAATACATTGAAACGTTTCGTCAAATAGCCTATCAAGATAATAACAAATAATCCCAATGAGTTTAATAAAACTGCTCCCAAATAAATCCCTCACTTTAAGCACTAAACCGTTTTCTCCTTATAATAAAGAAAGAGGATTGCGCCAACTCCGTGGGACAATCCTGCTTCATCTTCACACTAAAACTGTAAAACAAAATATTTTTTCTTACCGCGACGGACTACGATGTATTCATCGACCAATTTGTCTTGGTCACTTAACGTGTAAGCCACGTCTTGGATTCGATCGCCATTGATGTAGATCGCACCGTTCGTAATATCTTCACGGGCTTGTCGTTTTGATTTTTCGATCTCCGCTGTCAGCAAGATTTCTACTAGATTCAAATCATCTTCGGCTTGCACTTGGTAACTCGGGACATTTTTGAAGCCTTGTTTGATTTCTTCAGCATTTAATTGCTTCACTTCGCCGCTGAATAATGCTGCTGAGATGTTTACCGCTTGTTCATAGGCTTCCGCACCATGAACCAAGGTAGTCACTGCTTTAGCTAACGCTTTTTGGGCTGCTCGTTGTTCAGGAGCTGCGGTAAATTCTTTTTCGATTGCCGCGATCTCATCTAAGCTCAAGAAAGTAAAGTATTTCAAGAATTTGATAGCATCACGGTCATCCGTATTGATCCAAAATTGATAGAACTCGTAAGGGGTTGTTTTTTCAGGATCCAACCAAACGGCATTGCCTTCAGTTTTTCCAAATTTCGTTCCATCCGCTTTGGTAATCAATGGCATCGTCAAGCCAAAAGCCTGCTTGCCTGCTTCACGGCGAATCAATTCGATTCCAGAGGTGATGTTCCCCCATTGATCGCTTCCGCCTAATTGCAATAAACAGCCGTAGCGTTTGTTTAATTCATAGAAATCATAAGCTTGTAGTAATTGATAAGCGAACTCTGTGTAAGAAATGCCTGACTCGATCCGGCGTTTAACACTTTCCTTACTCATCATATAGTTGATCGTAAAGTTTTTACCAACATCCCGCAAGAAGTCGATCATTTTTAACTCGCCTAACCACTCGTAGTTATTCGCGACGATTGCTGGGTTTTCTTTATTTTCAAAGTCAATGATTCCTGAAAGCTGATTTTTGATACTT
This sequence comes from Enterococcus viikkiensis, assembly GCF_005405345.1. Lineage (GTDB taxonomy): Bacteria > Bacillota > Bacilli > Lactobacillales > Enterococcaceae > Enterococcus_A > Enterococcus_A viikkiensis. The sequence goes on from NZ_BJDW01000004.1 coordinate 81,024, forward strand.
TGTGACCAGCTTTTTACGGTATCTAAAGTATTTAATTGACGCTCCGCATCTTTAAATGAAGGATCGCCGATCATTCCAGTCCCCCCGCCAACTAATGCAATCGGTACATGGCCATTTTGTTGAAAGCGACGCAAGGTTAAAATCGGCAATAAATGACCGATATGCAAGCTGTCTGCAGTCGGGTCGAAGCCGATATATAATTTAACAGACTCTTCATTTAATTGTTTTTTTAGGGCTTCTTCGTCTGTTACTTGAAAAATCAAGCCGCGGTCTTTTAGTTCTTTAAAAAAGTCTGAACGCATTTTTTTCCTCCTTATTATCATTACCAAAAATTTGATTTTCATCGTTGGTGAATGTCATCAAACAGCAACGATTTATACTTTCCCATATTAACCGAAAAAATAAGGAAATAAAAGCCATTCGCTAGATTTCTTTGAAGTTCTCTTCTATTAAAATTCGCTTGAAAGAAATTTTCTTCCTCGATATAAATAAGCGTTGTTTTATATTCCTTAACAATTACTTGAAGTTTTCATTACAAACATTGCATCCGCTTGTTAATAGAAGCAAAACTTTGCTATAATTCAACAGATAATTAAAATGTAGAATTTAATGAGGTGAACTTTTTGGCTCACAAGAAAAAAGTGACGAAGCAAGCGAAAAAGAGCAACAAAGGCAAATCAAGAACTTCTTTAGGAGGCCTTTTTGCTCTGAATGTTTCCCTGAGAGTGGTCAAGTCTTTACTACTTGGCTTTGTCGTAGTGCTCTTTTTAGGCGGAATGCTTGCTTTAGGAGTCGGCGCCGGCTATTTTGCCCATCTTGTCGAAGGAACTCCGACACCAACCAAGTCAGAAATGAAACAAAAGGTTGGTGATATCGCAGAATCTTCTAGATTGCTTTATGCTGATGACCAAGAATTAGCGACGATTCAAGCGGATCCTATCCGAGAAAAAATCAATTCGGATGAAATCTCTCCGTGGGTTAAAAAAGCATTAGTCGCAACGGAAGACGAAAATTTTTATGAACACCGTGGGGTCGTACCAAAAGCAGTTGTGCGAGCCTTGTTAGGAGAAGTCATTGGTTTTGGAGCAGGTTCTGGTGGCTCCACGTTAACGCAACAGTTAATTAAACAGCAAGTGTTGACGAATGAGACCTCCTTTAAACGAAAAGCCAATGAGATCGTTCTAGCCCTGGATGTTGAAAAATATTTAAGCAAAGATGAAATCTTAACTGCCTATTTAAACGTTTCGCCTTTTGGCCGAAATAATAAGGGACAAAACATTGCTGGGGTTGAAGAAGCCGCGATTGGTATTTTTGGTGTTCACGCCAAAGAATTAAACTTACCGCAATCAGCTTTCATCGCTGGTTTGCCCCAGAGTCCGATTGTTTATAGCCCTTATACCAACACAGGTGATCTGAAACAAGATTATTCGTTAGGGATGGATCGCAAGAACGATGTCCTGTTTAACATGTATCGTGAACAAGTGATTTCTAAAAAGGAATACGAAGATGCTAAGAACTATGATCTGGCAAAAGATTTCCAAGGCCGCCAAGACATGGAAGTTCAGAAGCACGGCTTCTTGTATTACACCGTCTATAATGAAGCAATCAGTATTGTCGCAAAGCAACAAGCCAAGGAAGATGGCATTAGCGATGCGGACTATGCCAAAACAGAAGTCAGCACCCGCTACATCGAGCAGGCAAAAGTAAAAATGCAAAATCAAGGCCTAGTCGTTCATTCAACAATTGATAAAAACATTTATGATGCGATGCAATTAGGAGTCGCTCAATATGGCCAAAACTTAGACGATGGGTCTGGTACCCCAGTCGAAACTGGTTCCGTCTTAATGGATAATAAGACTGGTCGTATTTATGGATTCGTCGGTAGTCGTGATTATTCATCTAACCAAAATAATCATGCCTTTGACACCGCACGACAAGCGGGTTCATCCATTAAACCAGTGCTAGTTTACGGACCTGCGATTGATCAAGGATTGCTTGGGAGCGAATCACGAATTTCCGACTTTCCAATGAAGTACCAACGTGGTGAGGATGCTGGTAAAGCACTGGAAAATGCAGAAAACAAAGGGTCGAAGACTTTCCAAACAACCCGAGACGCCATTGCGCAATCCACCAACATCCCAGCCTATCATGTTTACCAAGACATGCTAGCTAAAAAAGGCTCCGATCAATTCGCCTATGATAATTATTTGAAAAAAATGAATTATCCGGCCTCTCATGACTGGGGCGTTGAAGCGGCACCGTTAGGAACCACGAATGTTTCCACATTGACCGAGGTCAATGGTTTCCAAACCTTAGCCAATGAAGGAGTCTACCAACAAGGCTATTTAATCGATTCGATTACTGATAGTACGGGCAAAGAAATCTACAAACATGCTAATGCACCCGTTCAAGTCTTTTCTAAGGCAACTGCTTCTATTATGAATGATTTGATGCGCAGCGTTATCGATGAACAGCGAACAACGCCTTTCAAGCCAATCTTAAGTGGGATTAATTATCCATTAAGTACAGCTGACTGGGTTGGTAAGACGGGTACCACCGACAACTATTCAGACAATTGGTTGATTGTTTCTACCCCTTCGATTACTTTAGGATCGTGGACAGGTCGGGACGACAATAAACCAATGGCTGATGGTGCAGGAAATCGAACAGCTACTTACATGGCGTATCTGGCTGATCGCATTTATCAAGTGAACCCGACGATTTTCGCAGAAAGTGAAAAATTTGAATTGTCTGATGACGTAAATCAAGTAAAAGTTTCTAGCTTTACTGGACTAAAACCAGGCAAAGTCAGTCAAAATGGAACCACTTATCAAGTACCTGGCGGCGAAACAACCTCACTTTGGGCAAAAGACGGCCCAGCTGAGAATAAATACGACTTCGGAATCGGCGGCAACGATGATGAATACAAAACGTATTGGAATACCCGCAACAAAGTAGCCGCCAAAGCTAAAGAAGATAAAACGGATGACTAACAGTGGTAAGATCTCTCTATACTAGAGAGATCTTTTTTTATGATTGTTCCTATTCGACGTTTTTGGTATTCTACCGAAAACTAAGGAATTAATGGGAGAAAAATGATCGTTACCGCTTTGATCTTTGCCTTCTCCATGTTTACTGTGGCAGGCCAACTGAGCTTCTTTTATCAAGCGCCCTTTTTCTTTAATTGGCTAGTCATCGGCCTAGGCGAATTACTTTCGATGTCCTTAGGCAGTTCAGGATTTCTTAATCAGCCAACGAATAAATTTAACGAAATAAAAACAAGACGCGTGAGCTAAGTGCCCACGCGTCTGTTGTATTTTTGTTTAGTCACAATAAATTGCGATTGATTGATACGGTTTTAGTTGAATATTTTTGTCTATCACTTCATCCTCATAGTTGTTAATCAAAATCTCTCCCGTTAAAAATTCGTCAGGAATTTCGATCGTTGTTTCTTGTGGGAAAAAGTTATTGATTACTAGCAGTGACTGCTTACCCAAGCGGCGAAGATAGCCATAAATTTGTGGATGATCCGGCAGAAATGCTTCATAGCTTCCTTCCGCAATCAACGGATAGTCTTTACGCAAGCGAATCAGTTTTTGATAGTAGCTGAAGATAGACCCTTGCTGCAATTCCTTGGCAACATTGATTTCATTCGCGGTTTTCCCTACTGATATCCACGGGTTTACGGTTGAAAAGCCGCTATATTTTTCACTACTCCACTGCATCGGCGTACGGGAATTGTCACGGGATTTTGCTTTGACGATCTCAAAAGCGTCCACTTCACTTTTCCCAGTATCCAACATTTCTTGATACGCATTTAGACTTTCTACATCCACATACTGATCCATCGAAGTAAAGTCGGGATCGACCATCCCGATCTCTTCCCCCATATAGATATAGGGTGTGCCACGATTCAAATGAATCGTGCTCGCCAGCATTTTGGCACCCTCCACACGATAGTTATCCACATCAACAAAACGATTCAACGCACGAGGTTGGTCATGATTATTCCAGAAAAGAGCATTCCAGCCATTCTCTTCACTCATTTGCGTTCCCCAAGTATGAAACAATTCTTTCAGTCTTGTGAAATCAAAAGGCATCTGAGTCCATTTTTTCCCGTCTACATAATCAACCTTCAAATGGTGGAAATTAAAGGTCATATTCAACTCGTGTCGTTCAGGCTTCGTATACAAAATACATTCCGGAATCGATGTAGCACTCATTTCCCCAACGGTGATAATTTCCGAATCTGCTCCATAGGTTGCTTGATTCAAGTCACGCAGATACTCATGATTAATGGGGCGATCGGTATAAGCCGGCTTGCCGTCGTTTTCAGCACAATCCTTTAATTCTTCATCCTTACCGATCAAATTAATGACATCAAAGCGAAAGCCCTTGACTCCTTTATCCATCCAAAAACGAACGACTTCATACAGTTCTTCTCGAAGCTCTGGATTGCGCCAATTTAAATCAGCTTGTGTCTTATCAAACAAGTGCAAGTAATAGTTCCCTGTATCGCCAAAGGGAGCCCAAGCGTTGCCGCCAAATTTTGAAACCCAATCCGTTGGCTGATCTCGAAGAATAAAATAATCTTGATATTTTTTTTCACCCGCTAGTGCTTTCTGGAACCACATGTGCTCTGTGGAGACATGGTTCAATACCATGTCAAACATGATATCAATTTTTAGCTCCTGAGCGGCAAAAATCAACTCTTCTAATCCTTCCATCGAACCAAACAAAGGATTGACTGACTTATAATCAGCAATATCATAGCCATTATCTTTTTGTGGACTGACATAAACTGGATTCAGCCAAATCATATCTACACCTAATTGTTGTAAATAAGGAAGCTTTTGTTTGATCCCAGCTAAGTCTCCAACACCATCTTGATTGGTATCCAAAAAAGATTTGGGATAGATTTGATAGATTACTTTCTCTTTAAAACTCATGCAAAATGCCTCCAGCTTTATAATTCAGTAGCGATTAGAATTTTCTCATCGCTTGTAACAGGTGCTTCTTCAATCAATGGATCGACTTGGAAATCAGTGGCGTTCGTTACGATAATTGGTGTTTGAACTTCATATCCAGCCGCTTTAATTGCCTCTACATCAAATTCCATTAGCAGCTGTCCTTTTTTGACACTGTCTCCTTGCTGAACATGACTAGTAAAATATTTTCCATCAAGTTGGACTGTGTCGATTCCAATATGGATCAACACTTCGGTTCCAGCTGTGCTGATCAAGCCAATCGCATGTTTCGTTGGAAACAATAAACTAATTTGACCATCAAATGGTGCAACTAATTTTCCTTCACTCGGATCAATTACAACGCCTTGCCCCATCATTCCTTCCGCGAAAACAGGATCTTTAGCACTACTCAATGGGTGCAGCATACCAGCAATCGGTGCAAATAATTCGACAATTGCACCTGATTTTTTCGGTGTATCGTTACCTAGCGTTGGAACATTGGCTTCTTCCTCTCGATCCAATTTATTGAATAATCCGATGCGACGGAAGGTCAACGTTAATAGGAATGGTACCGCGATGGCGATAATCATGCCAATAGCAAAGATTAAATAATCTTGCGGACGAATCGCTAAGATACCTGGCAAACCGCCGACACCGATCGACAATGCCCGAACTTTGAACAGCGTGATGAACAAGCCAGCAATGCCACTACCGATCATCGCCGCGATAAATGGATACGTATATTTCAGGTTAATCCCGAACATCGCCGGTTCAGTCACACCTAACCAAGCAGATATTACAGATGGAATCGAAACTTGTTCTTCTTTTTTATTCCCACGGTGAGCAAAAACTACAGCTAAAACAGCCGCACCTTGCGCGATATTTGATAAACAAATCATCGGCCACAGATTTGTTGAGCCAAAGTCCGCAATGAGTTGTGAATCGATGGCTAAGGTGGTGTGGTGTAATCCCGTAATAACCAATGGTGAGTACAACGCGCCAAAGATTCCACCGAACAACCAGCTAAAGCTGGAAGTTAAACCGGCATTTACAACAGCGGAGATTGCGGTCCCAATTTTCCAACCAATCGGCCCTAAAATAAGGTGAGCGGCTAAAATCGTTGGGATCAACGAGAAGAACGGGACGAAAATCATAGAGATTGCTTCTGGAATATGTTTTCGGAAGAAACGTTCTAAATAAACTAATAAGAAACCTGCTAACATCGCTGGAATAACTTGAGCTTGATAACCAATTTTATCAACGGTGAAAAAACCGAAATCCCAAGTCCAATTTTTCGCGATTTCTGCAGCAGTTGTCCCATTTACAGCATAAGCATTCAACAGTTGAGGAGAAACGAGTGTAATCCCCAGAACAATTCCTAAAATTTCCGTGGCGCCCATCTTACGAGCGATGCTCCACGTGATGCCCACGGGTAGGAAATGGAAGATGGCTTCCCCAGGGAGCCACAAGAACCCATTAACTCCATTCCAAAAAGTAGAAGCCTCAACGATCGTCTGACCATCTAACCACCCCATTGGAACAGCTTCTAAAATATTACGAAACCCTAAAATCAAACCGCCGACAATAATTGCTGGTAATAATGGTGTAAAAATTTCTGCTAATACGGTAATGGCGCGTTGGACTGGATTTTGATTTTGCTTCGCTGCTGATTTTGCTGCTTCCTTCGAAACACCTTCAATACCGGCTTTTGCAATAAATTCATTATAGAAAATGGCAACATCATTTCCAATAATGACTTGGAACTGTCCAGCATTGGTAAACATACCTTTGACGCTTGGAATATCATCGATTCGATCTTCGTCCGCTTTCTTCGGATCATTCAAGACAAAGCGCATCCTAGTGGCACAATGAGTCACTGCGGAAATATTTTTCTTGCCGCCAATCGCAGTCAATAGTTCCTGGGTGTCCTTTTCATATTTTCCCATCTGTTTTCCCTCCGTTGTTTAACTTGTATGAATAAGTTCGATTGCTAACTTTACTATAAAGGCAGCTAAGTTTTTTGTAAATCGTTTACATTTTGTCCAAACATTTTATTATTAGAACAATTTAATTTTAGGAAATGAAAACAAATTTTATAAATGAAATATATGTATTGATATTACCGACCTGTCGGTAAACTACCCAACAGGTTTTCTATAAGATAAAAATTTCCTCATTTTTATTCCTAAATCTATCTGGAAAGCGTTTTACTTTTATTTTTTTCTTTGTATACTTAGAATACCGATACGGACAAGTTGGAAAAGTCAATTTTTCCTTCACTTATTCGCAAAATTGGGTAGGAGGTTGGAATGAAAAATTACGAAGTCATCTATCAAACGATTGAACGAGGGATTTTAAAAGGAGTATATGAAGCGGATTCCTATTTACCTAGTGAAAATAAATTGCGTCAAACGTATCAAGTTTCCCGCGATACGATTCGTAAAGCCTTATCACTTTTAATGGCCAATGGCTATATTCAAAAAATCCAAGGGAAAGGCTCACTTGTTTTGAAACGAGAGCAATTGCGATTTCCTGTTTCTGGTCTAACTAGCTATAAAGAATTGCAAAATTCTTATGGCTACGAGAGCCGCACCGAGGTGGTTAGCTTAAAAAAAATTACGATTGATGAAAAGACCACACGCGAGACTGGCTTCGAAGCCGGCATTGTTTGTTGGGAACTGATTCGTACCCGAGCGATCGACCAGAAAAAGGTCATTCTTGATAAGGATCTGCTTTCAACCGTGATTGTCCCAGAGCTAGACACCGAGATTGCCAAAGATTCTATCTACCGTTATTTCGAGGATCAATTACACTTAAACATTTCTTTTGCAGAAAAAGAAATCACGATCGACTCATTAACTGATGAAGACCGTGATTTATTAGATTTGAATCAACAGGATATCAATATTGTTAGTGTCAAAAGCCGGGTCTTTACTAGTGATGCCCGCCAATTTCAATATACTGAAAGTCGTCATCAAGTCGATAAATTTCGTTTTTTTGATTTTGCCCGCCGTCACCCATCGACTATGTAAAAAGAGGACGTGACTGAAGTGTTCGACTTATTTCCGAAAAAACGACTTCTGAAACGCCATTTGTTCCTAAAAAAGAACCTATGACAGGAACTTTGTCACAGGTTCTGCTTTTTTATTTGGTTGAACCTTTTTCAAAAATACCATGTGGTAATTCGATGGTTTTTTGTTCGATCTCTTCTTTGTTCATCATCTTAGTTAACAGACGCATTGCTACCGCACCGATATCATATAACGGTTGTGTCACACTGCTTAGACGAGGACGAGCCACTTCTGTTAGCAATGAATCATTGCTTGTAATAATCTCAAAGTCTTCAGGAACTTTGATGCCTTTGTCGATCAAGCCATCTAACAAGCCGATTGCTAATTCATCGTCTGTTACATACGCTGCTGTTGCTCCACTGTTTAAGATACGATCCGTTAAAGCTAAGCCTTCTTTGAAGTTGTAAGGTGCTTCAAAAATCAAGCCTTCGCTATAGTCCAAACTATTGTCTTTCAAGGCTTCCTTATAGCCGCCCATACGTGCTTGTCCATTGATTGGATCAATCAAGGCACCACTGATGAAAGCAATTTTTTTGTTGCCGTGTTTTGCTAATAAATCAATGGATTCTTTCGTTGCTGCTGCATAATCAATATTGACACTGCCAACTTGTTCATCTGGATCAATTGAACCAGCTAAAACGATCGGTGTTTTTGAACGAGAAAATTCTGCACGAATCTCATCAGTAATACGATGCCCCATGAAGATTACGCCATCTACTTGTTTCGCTAACAAATTATTCAGCACATTCACTTCTTTTTGCGCTTCGCCGTCAGAGTTGGCTAAGATAATGTTGTATTTGTACATTGTAGCGATATCATCGATCCCGCGAGCCAATGATGCAAAGAACATGTTACTAACGTCTGGGATAATAACGCCGACTGTTGTTGTCTTTTTACTCGCTAAACCACGAGCAACTGCATTGGGACGATAATCTAAGCGTTCAATAACTTCTAACACCTTTTTGCGTGTTGTTGGTTTTACATTTGGGTTGCCGTTGACCACACGAGAAACGGTTGCCATTGAAACATTTGCTTCACGGGCAACATCATAAATCGTAATTGTTTGTTTTTCCATGGATATACTCCTTTGAATTTGTTTTCAGAAAATATCATTTACATTTCTAAAAGATAATAGCACGTTGTTTCACGTATTGCAACCGTTTTACACTTTTTTTCTTAAATATCTGTAAGCGTTTTATTAGAATCATTTTCCATTAAACTTTAGTAATGTTACAATTATTATAATGCTAAATGAAAGAAGGATGTTTAATGAACCACGAAAAAGTTTTAGAACTGCGTAAATGGATGGAAAAAAACAATGTAGATTTGGCTTATATTTCTGATGCAAGCCACATTGGTTACTTCTCCGGTTTTGACAGTAATCCAATGGAACGGGTTTTAGCTTTGTTCATTCCAATCGAAAAGGATCCATTTCTTTTTGCTCCCGGCTTAGAAGTCGAAGATGCTAAGGCAAGCAGCTTCGAATACGATGTCGTAGGCTACTTAGATAGCCAAGATCCTTTTGCGTTAATCGTAGAAGAAATCAAAAAACGTTATGGTGCTCCTAAAAAAATGGCACTAGAAAAAAATCAACTAGTCTTAGATCGTTATTTGCGTTTAAACGAAGCTTTTCCGGCAACGGATCTTTCAGCTGACTTAACTCCGTTAGTCCAAGAGTTACAATTATATAAGACTGAAGAAGAATGCCAACGCTTGATTGAAGCCGGTTCAACTGCCGATTTAGCTTTTGAGATTGGTTTCAGACATGTCAAACCAGGTGTGACTGAAGAAGAAATCGTAGCAGAAATTGAATATGAACTAAAGAAAAAAGGCATCAAAGAAATGTCTTTCCCAACCGAAGTATTGGCCGGACCAAATGCGGCTAGTCCACATGGCACTCCTGGTAAAAATACCTGTAAAGAAAATGAATTAGTATTATTTGACCTAGGAACGATCGTCAACGGTTATTGTAGTGATGCGACACGAACTGTCGCTTGTGGCAAACCAACCGATCATCAAAAAGATATTTATAACATTGTTTTAGAAGCACAATTAAAAGCGCAGGAAGCTGTAAAACCTGGTATAACTGCTGGGCAACTAGATAAAATTGCTCGTGATGTGATCGAGAGTCACGGATATGGTGACTATTTCAATCATCGGCTTGGTCACGGCATCGGCACTACCATTCATGAATATCCTCAAATCGTCGGTGGTAATGACTTGGAGATCAAGGAAGGTATGTGCTTCTCTATCGAACCAGGAATCTACCTGCCAAATGATGTGGGTGTTCGTGTGGAAGACTGTATCTTTGTCACTAAAGACGGCTGTGTACCATTTACGAAGACTTCAAAAGAATTAATTATTCTATAAAAAAAAGGCTCTCGCAATCGAGAGCCTTTTTTTTATTCAGGATTATTTTTTTCAACTTCTTCTTTTAATTCTTCTTTGACTTCAGAAAAGTCGGTCTGATTCATTTCTTTGGCTTTATCAGCTAACGCTTCGGCTCCTTCTGAGACCGTTTCGGCAGCTTCTTCTTTGCTTTCTTTAGCATCGATGATAATATCATCCGATGCTTCTTCAGCAACGTCCTTCGCGTCATTAGCCGCTTTACGGAAACGATCGGATAGATCCGAGCTTTGACGTTTCAAATCTTCTAACGTATCAGAAGTAATGTCATCCATTTCATCTGCCGAATCACTGACTTTATCTTTGACGTTAGCTGCCAAATCACTCGCTTGTCCGCTTAAATCGGAAGCACGATCTTTCACGATTGAACCCATCTCATTCGTCTTGGTTACAAAATCATCCGTGTAATCCGAAGCTAAGTCTAACCAATCATCTGCTTTCTTCGCTAAATCATCACGCATTTCTTTTCCTGATTTTGGTGCTAATAATAATGCTACGACCGCTGCTGCTGTTCCGCCAATCAAGGCACCAGTTAAAAATTTTCCGCGTTTTGCCATTCCTATCCCTCCGTTTTAGTGGTAGATTTACGATGTCTAAAGAATTTCAACGTAGTTTCTCCTACTTTACCAGCCACGCCGGCCTTCGCTGCGCTCTTTCCAACACCGCCAACTTTGCCAGCGAGATTTCGACTTGTTGTATTCAGATCAGAAACACTCTGACTCAAGTCCGCCACTGCTGTGAATAATGGATCGATGGTTTCCACTTTGCCGTTAATATCATTCAACAAGTGGTTCCCCTTTACTAATAAACCTTCTACTTGCTGCATGAGCAAATCGACATCTTTAGTGAGAACATCGATCGTTGTATTCGCCTCAGTCACCGTTGTTTCAACCTTTCCAACAGTTTTTGAAACTTGGCTCAAGACCCGAACTAAAAAGATTACCAGTACAACAAATGCAAGTGCCGCAATAATTGCCGCTATGCCGCCTAAACTCATTTAATCGCCCCTCTCTTTTTCACTTATTATGCTAACATAAATTATACCATTCTCATGGATTTTAATGAACGAGAAAGAATTACAATCAAATAAGAAAAAGTATCTCAATTAACAAACTTGAGATACTTTTTCTAGTTTCTGTACAATCCCCTGATAAAAAATTTCTAAATCACTGATTAGCTCCGCCTCAACATAAGGCTGACCATTAAGACGATCGATTTGTCCGCAAAAATAATTAGTCATAATCCGTTCAATTTGTTTGACCTCTTCCTCGTTCAGCGGCCAATCGACAAAAATTCGTTTGAAGGCTGACTGCAAAAAATGAGAAATATTTTTTGCATAGAAATCTGAATACTCATTATTATAGAAAGAAGTATAAAAAACAGACTGCTCATTGGCATAATTCATCCATGTTTTCCCTAATTCTAGAAATGCACCTAGTGTTGCGCGTCCCATTAATGAGTCCATTAATGCTTCACGAAACTGCTGCATTGCTTGGTGGATGACCGCTTGCCGTAATTCTGTTACGCTCCCTGTATGCGTATATAAAGAAGGCGATTTTACATCTAAACGATCTGCTATTTTATTTAATCTCAGACCATTGATACCAGATTCGTAGACTAACTCCATCGCACATTGTATGACAATTTCTCTATTTAATCGAGTGGTTCTCATTGCATCTCCCTTCTAATTATTCATTTCAAATTTTATTATATAACAAAATAAAAAATATTTTTTATTTGTTTTTTTGGTAATTGTCATTTGAAAACATAATGATAAATCAATTTAAAATAACAGATAAAATAAAAAAACGCAGAATTAATTCTGCGTTTTTGGTCTTACTTTTTTGGCTTATTAGCACCACTTAATTCTTTTCCTAATGCAATAATGTAATCGTGTAATTTATCTTTAATCTCTGGATGTTTCAACCCATATTCAATACTAGTAGTCATGAAACCAAATTTATCTCCAACATCAAACCGTTTGCCCGTAAATTCTTGGGCAAAAACGCGCTGGGTTTTGTTTAGCGTATCGATCGCATCCGTTAATTGAATCTCATTGCCTGCACCTGGTTTTTGTGTCGCTAAGACATCAAAAATTTCTGGTGTTAATAAATAGCGGCCAATGATCGCCAAATTACTTGGCGCTTCTTCTGGTTTTGGTTTTTCAACAAAATTTTTCACATTAAACAAGCCTTTAGCAACTTCTTCACCGGGATTAATGATTCCGTATTTTGAGGTTTCAGCTTCAGGTACACGCATCACTGCAATCGTTGAAGCATGTGTTTGCTCATAATCATTCATTAATTGTTTCGTTAATGGTACGTGATCCTCCATCAAATCATCACCTAACATAACGACAAAAGGTTCATTGCCAACAAAAGCACGAGCTTGTAAAACAGCATGCCCTAAGCCCATTGGATGAGATTGGCGAATAAAATGTAAATTCACATCGGTGGTTTCTTCCACTAATTTCAATAATTCGGTCTTGCCTTTTTCTTTTAGGTTCATTTCTAATTCAATGTTTGAGTCAAAATGATCTTCGATTGGGCGTTTGGCTTTGCCGGTTACGATTAAAATATCTTCGATCCCAGATTTTAGTGCTTCTTCTACAATAAATTGAATCGTTGGCTTATCAACAATCGGTAACATTTCTTTCGCCATTGCTTTTGTTGCCGGCAAGAATCGAGTACCTAATCCCGCCGCTGGAATAACTGCTTTTTTTACTCGCATAAATCCTGTCCCACGCTTTCTTTTATAAAGTAAATTCATTTTCAAACGTACCTTCACGCATCATCAAATCGCGACACGCTTGACGTACATCTTTATCATTGTATAAAACATCATAGATCATTTCCGTGATTGGCATGCTGACACCCATGCTGTCAGCCAATTCTTTCGCTGCCTTCGTCGTTGAAACACCTTCGACAATCATCCCCATATTGTCTAGCACTTCGTCTAATTTATGGCCTTTGCCTAATAGATTCCCCGCTCGCCAATTCCGTGAATGAACCGATGTACAGGTCACAATTAAATCGCCGACACCACTCAAACCGATAAAGGTCAATGGATTCGCCCCCATTGCAACACCCAACCGGCTAATTTCTGCTAACCCACGCGTCATGATTGCCGCTTTTGCATCATCGCCGTAATCAAGTCCAGCTAAGGCACCCGCACCTAATGCAATAATATTTTTTAGAGCCGCGCCCATTTCAACACCGATGACGTCTGGATTCGTATAAATCCGTAAATATTCATTCATAAATAATTTTTGGACATAGGCTGCTAATGCTTCATCTTCATTCGCTGCTGTAATTGTAGTGATATCATGGACCGCTACTTCTTCTGCGTGACTCGGACCCGATAAGACCACCACACCTTGACGACGCTCTTCAGGAATTTCTTCTAATAACACTTCAGAGATTCGTTTATGGCTCCCCTGCTCCAAACCTTTACTTGCATGAATAATCACTGGCTGATTTTCAGCGACTTGGGAAAACTCTTGAGCAACTGAGCGAATAGCCTTGGTTGGGACTACAAATAAAACCGCATCCGCATCTTTCACTGCATCCTTCAGATTTTTTTCACCTTTGATACTTTCAGGAATTTTTAAATCGGGTAAATAATGGCGGTTGGTGTGATATGTATTAATCTCATCAATCTGCGCCTGATGATTTCCCCAGATAGTTACTTCGTGTCCGTTTTCGGCCAATGTTTGCGCCAATGCTGTTCCCCAAGAGCCTGGTCCTAAAACTGCAACTTTTTGCTTCACAGAAATTTCCCCCTAATTAATAATGTAGACATTTTCTCTACCTAATTCTTATTTTAAAACTTAGCTTCAATTAAGAAGATCTTCTCAAACAATTGAATCTATCCTAGCATACTATAATAATGCCTGATTGACGCCTTGATTTCTTTCATAGCGTTTAATAGTCGGATTTTTTTTGCGACGATAATAAAACACTGTCAACGCACCGACAAAAAGGATTAGTGACAACATTTGCGATACTCGGATACCGCCAAACAAATACAAGCTATCCGTCCGCATACCTTCAATAAAGAAACGACCAAAGCTATACCAAGCCACGTAACCTAAAAAAATTTCGCCGCGTTTAAACGTCCATTTTTTTCGCAATACAATCAACAAAATAAACCCGATTAAGCTCCATGTCGATTCATACAGGAAGGTCGGTTGGCGAAAAGCACCATCGATATACATATTGTTAATGATAAATTGTGGCAAATGCAATCCTTCTAGAAAATGTCGTGTCGTTTCGCCACCAAATGCTTCATGATTCATAAAATTGCCCCAACGGCCTAACGCTTGGGCAAACAACACGCCAGGTGCCACCACGTCTAAAAATAGCCATGGATCAATAAAATGATGCCGCGTGTAAACGATTAAAACAATCGCTGCAGCAATCAATCCACCATAAATTGCTAAGCCGCCACTGCGGGTGTTAAAAATTTGAATTGGATCAGCCAGATAGGGTTCAAGATCGAATAAGACATAATATAACCGTGCCCCAATAATCGCAATCGGCAATGCCCACAAAAGAAAATTCGTCATGTCATCTTCTCTTAAACCGACTCTTACGGCTTCACGATTCGCCATCCACAAAGCGATCGCTATTCCAGAAACAATGATGATCGCATACCAATAAATTTGAAGACCAAACAATTCAAAGGCCACGCGATTTACTTGTGCTGCCATACTACTGATCCGAGTTTTCTTCGATTAATTGGGTAAGCCGATCTTCAAAGGTCTTCGTTGCATCGTAACCCATCGTACGAGCACGGAAATTCATCGCAGCCACTTCAATAATGATGGCGACGTTTCGCCCAGTTTTCACTGGAATCTTAACTTGCGGAATTTTTACTTCCGCGATTTCTACTTCAGTGTTACCGCTACCTAAGCGATCGTATTTTTTATCTTTTGACCAGCTTTCCAAATAAACAACTAACTGGACTGGCATGGAGCCGCGCACCGCGCTGGCACCAAATAAATTCATGACATCAATGATACCGATCCCGCGAATCTCGATTAAGTGCTGCAAAATTTTAGGCGGTTCACCAACAAGGGTCAGTTCATCTTGCTGATACACATCCACCCGATCATCTGCGATCAACCGATGCCCTCGTTTCACCAACTCTAACGCGGTTTCACTTTTTCCGATCCCGCTGTCCCCTTGAATCAATACACCTAGCCCATAAACATCGACTAGTACACCATGAACGCTGGTTCGTGGCGCTAAGCCGCCATTTAGAAAGCTTGAAATTTCACCTAATAACCGGGAGGTGGAAATCGGCGAGCTTAACACTGGAATATTTCGTTCACTAGCTGCTTCGATCATTTCCTTTGGCGGTGTTAATCCCCGAGAAACGATGAAAGCCGGTGTATCATCACTACACATCCGACGTAGTACCATTAAGCGTTCTTCCGGCATCATACGTTCTGCGAAGGTAATTTCTTTATTTCCAAAAAGCTGCAGGCGATCATGGGAATAATAATTAAAATAGCCGGTCAATTCTAAACCTGGACGAGAAATATCGCCGGTAGTAACAACCCGCTCTAGACTTTCTTCATCACCTGTCACTACTTCTAACGAAAGTTTGTCAACAAGTTCTTTTACTTTTACTGTTTCAGCCATCTAATCCCTCTTTTCTACACTTCCGCTCTATTTTATCATTTTATCCAAAGAGTGACTAGGTTCAGCTAGACATATCAGATAAGAATCATAAAAGGCTTTACAAAATGTTAACGAAACCTCATAAAACAAGGTACAGTAGAAGTTTAAATTAAAAAAATACGACTCGGCAACGAACCAAATTAAGGAAATTTATTTTTTCTTTTCCTAACCATAAAAACTGCGAAAGCATAACTGACAACTAACTTTGCTAAAGGAAATCATTTTTCAAAAAAACTGAAAAATGAGGATTATCTTCGTCACGCATACGATCGGACTAAACAGCTTAATCATTAATTCGGTGATAAAATATGATTAACTTCTATCCATAATGATTCTACCAAAAGTCCGACTCGCAAAAAAAAAGATAGGTGAGTGCTCACCTATCTTTTGTCTGCGTATTTATCTATATTATGGTCTGAGACGATCGCGTTGACGAATGCCATCGCAACGGCGACCAGAATGGAGACAGTAAAACTAGAGAATCCAAAGCGGAAGTTTCCTAGTAGGTTAGAAGTCAATTGCAACATACCAGCGCTAATTACAAAGCTGAAAAGTCCAAAGGTCAATATATTCAGCGGTAGTGAAAGCAAAACTAAAATCGGCTTCACTAAGGCATTTAAAATTGAAAGGACAAAGCTTGCAAGAATAGCCATTGTAATACTTTCCACAAAAACTTGGTTAGGAAAGAGCACTGATAAAGAAATGAAGATCAGTGCATTGGCTATTACGCGCTGTAGGTAGGTCATTAAAAGTCGCTCCAGTCGTCATCGTCGAGTTTGTCCGCTTGCTTACGCTGGCGGGACGATTTTCTCTCATAGTCATTGTAATTATTGTTACCATAATACGGATTGTTATGTCCATAAGAATCACGGTCTTTTGGTCCAGCTGGAATTACTAATGCCAGCAAGATGTACAAAATAACTGGTGCGCCAATAAAGCCGAGACTTAAGAAAACATAAATCACACGCACGATTGTCGGATCAATCCCAAAGTATTCGGCGATCCCTGCTAGGGTACCGGTTAGTACCACATTATTTCGTGACTTTTGTAATCTCTTTCGCATATGAATCTTCCTTCCTTATTATTCCCTAGTTGTCAAAATCTTTCAAGAAAATGCTGCCGGTCGTTGTAGAGACATCGATTTGCGCCATCTCATCGGCAACGCGACGGAATTGCAATAAGCGATTCGTCTTTTCTTTTTTCTCTCGGACTACTTCATAATCAGAGAGCCGGTCGTTGATACTGCCTAAGCTTGTTTTTGCTAAACCTTCTAAACCAATGGTCGTATTCAAAGCTACTTTCACATTCCCATTGACTGAACTTGCTTTGATTTTTTGTAACGTGTCATGGCCCGCTGTTAATTTTACATCACCATTGACTAGTGAGATCCCATAATTTTGAATGGCTGCTTTTGTGGTGATATTGCCATTGACTGTTTCAATAATAGAATCTAAGATTTCGCCTTCGCGAATCTCAATGTTACCGTTGACGCCTTGAATTTCTAACATGGTTGCGTTGATTTGTTTGAAGCTGATATTGCCGTTGGTCGATTTCGCATAGACATCTTTTGCATCCATCGCTTCAACAGTCAAATCACCATTCAATAATTTTACAGCTACGTGATCGTACGTCCGTTTTGGTAAATAGAAGACCAAGTCGGCTTGTACCCGTTTATTCGGAATTTGGAATGAGATATGATCTTCATCCACTTCGATTTGGCTGCGTTCCATCAATGACTGTAATGGCGTTGCCTCGTTCATTTTACCATAAAGCTTGATTTTCGCATCGACTTTGATGTCTTTTTCATCCCAAGCCTTTAAGGTCACTTTACCGTTAGCCAATTTGATATCGATCAAGGTTGGTTCAACGTCCGTGTATAAGAATTGGTGTTCAAATTTAGAAGTAATCAGACCAGGAACTTTGACATTAAAGTCTTTCCAGTCAACATTTTCTTCTACTGTATCTGAGACTGTTTTGAAGGTTTTCTTCATTAGACGGCCTAATTGAATACCGGCTTCACCCAACTTTTCACCAACTTGCGAGAACGTTTCAGTTGCTTGATCTTTCAAATCATCCGGAATGTCGAAACGATTGCGGCTGCGGTTCTTACGACCTTCATCTTGATTTTCTTGAACATTTTTCAATTGTTCCTCTTCAGCCTTCGCTTGACCTTCCAAATCAGCGACCTGTGCTTCCAAGTCTTTGATTTCTTCTTCCACGGTCTTGCGAATGTCTTCATCTTCATCTGATAAAGAATCCAACTCTTCCTTCGTGTTCAATTCCATCAAAACCTCTTGTTTTTCATGGAGTGCCGCCTTCAACTCATTCTTTTGTTGATTGATTTCATCAATATGAGCAGAAATGTGGTTGGCTTCTGTCGCTAAATCATCAAAGTACGCTTCCAGATCTTCCAAGTCCTGTTCTTCAGATCCATTGGCTTCTTTTTCATTTTCCCAATCATCTACCAAATTGGTTGCTTGGTCCCGATGATAAGAATCCACTTTGTCAGCAGCTTGTTTGATCTGCGCTTCATCTTTCGCCTTGGCCATACTTTCTAATAAATCTAAACCTTCTTCAGTTGATAAAATTCCTTTTTTAACTAATTCTAAAATACGTTGTCTTTCATTCATAGAAATTGCCTCCTTCAAAAAGCAAATACCTTACTTTTGTTTACATTCATATTATGCAATGTTTTTATCCGTTTGTCATAGGACTAAAGACCCATCTTTTTATCCGACTTCCTGAATAGAAGGTTTCTTCTATTATATACATAAAAAAACAGATGAAGTTTCCCACACCTGTTTCCAGCTTAATTTAAAAATTTTCGTTGCGATTACTATTTAATTCGGTGATTTTCCCTGTTGCTAAGTAAACGATCCACTCGCAAATATTCGTGACATAGTCCCCTACTCGCTCCAAGTAGCCAGCCACGTGTAGATAATCCGTTCCACTAATGATAGTATCTGATTCTTTTTCCATCGTATTGGTAGTCATGTCATAGATTTTTTGGAAGTAATCATTCACCCGCTCATCCATCTTGGCAATCATCCGCGCATCTTTTTCATCGGTCTTCACATACGCAATCAAAACATTGTCTACCATTTTTTTCACGTAGTTGGACATTTCGTTGATTTCCTTTTCAACTTCTAAAATCCGTGGTAAGCCCTTCAAGCGAATCGTTGATTTCGCAACTGAAACCGCATGGTCCCCCATCCGTTCCAAATCTGAACTAGCCTTCATGATCGTGATAATCGTCCGTAAATCGGTCGTAACCGGCTGTTGCAAAGCGATCATCTCAAAACTTTTTTTCTCTAAGCGGACCTCCATGTCATTGATCTCAACATCGTGATCAATGACCTCTTGCGCCAATTTTTTATCATGGTCAATGTATGACCGAACTGATTTATGCACTGCACTGGAAACCATCATCCCCATTTCGTAAAACTGATTGTGGAGATTCAATAAATCTTCTTCAAATTGTGTACGTAACATCGTTACCCTCCTTATTCCTGTTCTTGTCGTTTTCATGCTAGTCTGTGATAAGACGACTGACTTAGCCAAATTTTCCTGAGATATAATCTTCGGTTTCCTGTCTGGCCGGGTCTAAGAAAATCTTTTTCGTTTTATCAAACTCGATCAACTCTCCTTGTAAAAAGAAAGCGGTCCGATCAGAAATTCGTGAAGCCTGAGACATGTTGTGAGTCACAATGATGATCGTATAGTTTTCCTTTAACTCCAACAACATATTCTCAATTTTTCCCGTCGAAACAGGATCAAGGGCACTGGTTGGTTCATCCATCAAAATCACTTCAGGATTCACCGCTAATACACGAGCAATGCAGACCCGCTGTTGCTGCCCACCAGATAAAGACAAGGCGCTTTCATGTAACTTATCCTTCACATCATTCCAAACGGAAGCGGCTTTCAAACTTTCTTCCACCACTTGATCCAGTTTGTTCTTGTCTTTTTCCCCTTTTAATTTTAACCCATAGATGACATTCTCGTAAATCGAAAATGGAAAAGGATTCGGTTGTTGAAAAACCATTCCGATTTCTTTACGGAGTTTTACCGTATCGGTCTTAGGACTATAAATATCTTTACCTTTGTAAACGACACTGCCAGTGATCGTCACACCCGGAATCAGATCATTCATGCGATTCAACGAACGCAAATACGTTGATTTTCCA
Organism: Enterococcus viikkiensis; assembly: GCF_005405345.1. Classification (GTDB taxonomy): domain Bacteria; phylum Bacillota; class Bacilli; order Lactobacillales; family Enterococcaceae; genus Enterococcus_A; species Enterococcus_A viikkiensis. The sequence goes on from NZ_BJDW01000004.1 coordinate 101,342, forward strand.
CAACCCGAAGGTCCAATCATCGCTGTAATCTCGCCCTTTTCAATGGCCATGTCAATCCCTTTTAGTGCTTCTTTTTCTCCATAATATAAATGAAGATCCTTAGAAGTAATAATCTTTGACATTCAATTATCTCCTTTTTCATACTAAAGAATTTATTTTTCCCTAAGTTCAGGAAAAATAAGTTTGATGTTCAAGCCGTATATCATCCAACTAGATTGCTTCTTTTGTCTCCACAAAATCTACTACATTGTTTCAGTTCCTAGTAACCTGCTAAAAGTTGGACTGTCATCCTTTTTCATACGAAAGAATTTATTTCTCTTAGATTCAAGATCTTTTTACCCAAAGTGGCCAGATACATAATCTTCGGTTGCTTGGATTTTTGGACGAGTAAAGATTTTTGGTGTTTGATCGTATTCAATGACATGCCCTAAATAGAAAAAGGCTGTATAGTCACTGATCCGAGCCGCTTGCTGCATATTATGAGTCACAATAATGATCGTGTAATCCTCTTTTAATTGAACTAGCGTTTCTTCTACTTTACCCGTTGAGATCGGATCCAATGCACTAGCCGGTTCGTCTAACAATAAAATATCCGGCTTCATTGCGATTGCTCGGGCGATACATAAACGTTGCTGCTGCCCACCCGAAAGAGCCAGCGCGCTTTTGTCGAGATTATCTTTCACTTGATCCCATAATGCGGCTTGTTTCAAACTTGTCTCAACGGTTTCTTCTAGCAGATGTTTGTCCCGCATACCGTGCTGTTTCAAAGCAAAGGTAATATTTTCACGAATTGATTTACTGAAAGGATTTGGTCGTTGGAAAACCATACCGATTCGTTTACGCATTTCGTAAACATCGATATTGTCCGCGTTGACGTCTACGTCTTTGTACATAATTTTCCCAGTCACTCTGGCACTGCTAATGCCGTCATTCATTCGATTCAATGAACGTAGATAAGTTGACTTCCCACAGCCGGACGGTCCGATCAAGGCCGTGATTTTATTTTTTTCAAATTCCAGATCTACACCTTTAATGGCTTCGTTGTCACCATAATAAACGTGCAAGTCTTCTGTATGAAGCGCGATCTCACCGGGCATACTAATGAGGTTGCGTTCGTCCCAATTATATTCTTTCATCGAATTTCTCCTAATTCATAGTCAGCAATCATTTGCTTTAAACTTCTCAATAAAAAATTGTCTTTACGCTGAAGTCATTCTTTTATGAAGTCGTTTACCGATTGCACGGGCACCAAAGTTGAAGAGTAACACAGCTAAAATCAAAACGGCAGACGCTCCAGCAGACACACTGTTTCCATCCGGCATTGTTCCTTCTGTATTGATTTTCCAAATATGAACCGCTAATGTTTCTGCCTGACGGAAAATGCTTAAAGGACTTGAAACGCTTAATGGATTCCAGTTGGTGAAATCCAAAGCTGGGGCGCTTTGGCCCGCGGTATAAATTAAGGCCGCCGCCTCACCGAAGATCCGGCCTGAGCTCAAGATTACCCCTGTTAAAATTCCTGGCAATGCGTCAGGTACTACAATCTTCGTTACCGTTTCCCAACGTGAGAGACCTAGCGCCAAGCCAGCTTCACGTTGTGTGTAATGAATCGCCCGCAAGGACTCTTCAATATTTCTTGTTAGTAAAGGTAAGTTGAACAAGGTCAGGGCTAATGCTCCTGATAAAATCGAGAAGCCGTAGCCAAACTGGATAACGAACAATAAGAAACCGAACAAACCAACAACAACTGAAGGTAAAGAACTTAAAATTTCAATCGAGGTCCGAATCACATTGGTCACCCAATTATCTTTGGCATATTCCGATAAATAAATCCCGGCGCCTAAGGAAATCGGTAAGCTGATGATCATCGTGATCAATAATAAGTAAATCGAGTTGAATAATTGAATCCCGATTCCGCCGCCTTTTTGATAGGCCTTCGAAGGCGAAGTCAAAAATTCCCACGAGACATGAGGCAAGCCGCGAATCAAGATATACAGTAATAGAAAGGCTAAGATCGCTACGATCAAAGCGGAGACGCCATAAAGCACGCCGGTTGCAATTTTATCTGCGCGTTTGGCTTTACCCATTGCTTATCTCCCCTTTCTTACCAATGTAACGAATCAAAATATTGAAAACTAATGACATAAATAATAGGATCAAGGCCAACGACCACAACACATTATTTTCTACTGTGCCCATAATCGTATTTCCAATTCCCATGGTTAAGATCGAGGTCAATGTGGAAGCCGGTGTCGTTAAGCCGGTCGGCATTAGCGCAGCGTTCCCGATAACCATTTGAATGGCCAACGCTTCACCAAAGGCTCGAGCCATTCCAAAGACCACCGCTGTTAAAATTCCCGGCACAGCTGCTCGTAAGACCACTTTATAAATTGTTTGCCAACGGGTTCCACCAAGAGCTAATGACGCTTCCCGATAATGACGTGGTACTGATTTCAATGTATCGACAGTCATTGTTGTAACTGTCGGCAAGATCATAACGAATAAAACAAAGGTCCCGGACAAAATCCCAAAACCTGTTCCACCAAAAATTGACCGAATAAAAGGAACGATCACGGTTAAACCAATGAACCCATAAACAACTGAGGGGATTCCTACCAGTAGCTCAATAACCGGCTGTAAGAATTTTTGCCCTTTCGTAGGTGAAATTTCGGTCATAAAGACCGCTGCACCAATCGCGAAAGGTGTTGCCACGATCGCTGATAAAAAGGTCACCATGAACGATCCTAAGATCATCGGCAATGCACCGACTAACGGCTGGCCGTCAGGACCCGTAGCGCTAGGATTCCAGACTGTTCCAAATAGAAAGTCAAATACATTAATTTTATCTACAAAAAAAGTTGATAACCCTTTACTTGCTACAAAATAAAAAATGGCTCCAACTACAAACACAATCAACGCGATACACACAAAACTGATGAAGCGTCCCCGCTGTTCAATCCTCGCGCGTTTTGATTTTGTTGTGAGGGCTTTTTTTACATCTTCATTTTCCAAGGCTGACTCCTCCTGATTTCCACGAAACGCAGTGATTCGTTAAGAAACAATTCGTATTCTTGTAATTATTTTCTTTTGAGGTTCATTATTTTTTAAACCAACAAAATCATTTTACCTATTGAAAATCAATTTCTTTTTAACCTTCTGTAACGATTGGGTGACATTTGTAAAGAACGTGTAAATGAAAAAACGGTCCCGGATAAGTGCTGAAAATAGCTGTAACAAGAATCACTAGTTACGGCTATTCGGTTGTATTGCCACTTAGAAATGGTCTCATTCAACTAAGTCTTCTTGCGTCCACCCCTTCTGCTTCCGTTCTTGCATATTCTTATCTGTTAATAACCTTTTACTCACCTCTCGCTTCGGTTTACTGCTCATCAAGTTAGAGATACCGAAAAACGAGTTCCTTCTTCCTACAACTTGGTGCTTCTTTTTGATCAACTAGTAGTTGCAACTCCTTTATATTAACAAAAAAACATAAATTCGTAGGCTAATATTTTTCTATCCTAGATGGGAATCATTTTTTTAGTATGACTGAAGCTTATGCTAAAAGTATACCGAGCTTCTACTCAAAAAGCTGTTATCCTGCTCAATAAGTTGATTAGAACAAGAATTAAAAAAAAGACCCCAACAAAAATCAGTCAGGATCTTACTTATACAGCTATTTAATTAATTTGATTCCCTTGCCAGTCGCGTTCCACTTTCATTTCTGAAATTGAAATATACCCTAGTTGAGGAACAATTTTTTCTTGGACACTGTCCGAAAGCATATACTCAAGAAAATCTTTGACTAACTCTGTGGGTTCACCTTTTGTATACATGTGTTCATAAGCCCAGATCTTCCAGCGATTGGTACTTACATTTTCATCCGTAGGCTGAATACCATCGATACTCAGTGTTTGAACTTCATTGGTTACATACGAAAAAGCGGTATAACTGATAGCACCCGGCGTATCTGCTACAATCTGCCGTACCATGCCACTGGAATCTTGCTCCTGCGCCCGAATTGCGGTTTTTCCATCCAAGACCCACTGTTCAAACGTTGCACGCGTTCCACTACCTGAAGCACGATTCAAAATGACAATCTCTTGATCTTTGCCGCCGACTTCTTTCCAGTTTTTGATCTCACCTAAGAAAATCTTGCGTAGATTTTCTAAGCTGATATCTTTTATGCCTACCCCTTTATTAACGATTGGAGTAATCCCCACAACTGCAACCTTATGATCCACTAATTTGCTTGCATCAATCCCATTTTTCTCTTCCGCAAACAAATCTGAATTTCCGATATCCACCGCACCAGATTGCACTTGACTCAAACCAGTGCCACTCCCGCCTCCTTGAACGTTAATAAACCGGCCGGGATTTTTGCTTTGGTATTCCTCTGCCACTGTTTCAACAAGTGGTTGCAATGCAGATGAACCAACAGCAGTGATTGATTCGCCGCGATCGATCCATTTTGAACAACCTGACAAAAGTAAAATCATTCCTAATAGCGGAAGTAATAACCGTTTTTTCATGAAAAATCTCCTTAACATGTTTCCTTTGAATTAAGTTACATTAAACAAGCTAGTTCATTTTATCCTATCAAACCCAGAAAGCGCAAATAATTTTTATAAGAGTGGCGAAATTAAACGAGCGATGCCTTCCTTGAATTTAATCCAAGTCCCTCGCTGATTGTATTTTTCTTGGGTCAATAGTTCAGAGCGCATCGAATCTTGATAAAAGGCTTCTCTGACTTGTTCCGCAAAATCACTATCATAAACAATCGTATTCACTTCAAAATCCAATTTAAACGAACGTACATCAATATTCGCTGAACCAACCGAAGCAATCCCAGAATCAATCACCATTGTTTTCGCATGGATAAATCCATCCTCATAGGTTTCGATAATTGCACCGTATTCGATCAATTCGGCAACAAAGGAATAGGTCGCCCAGTAAACCAATAAGTGGTCGGGTTTATTAGGAATTTGGATTCGCACCTTAACGCCTGATAACAGTGCCAACTTCAATCCTTCATGAATCGAAGCATCAGGAATATAATAAGGCGTTTGAATCAAAATTTCTTTTTTAGCTAAATTAATCATTTTTAAATACGTCATTTTAATTTGTTCATGTTCACTGTCGGGCCCACTGCTGACAATTTGCAAGGCCAGTTTACCTTTGGACTCAATCTCCGGAAAATAATCCGGTTGATAAACCACTTCATTTTTTTGTTGCGAATTCCAATCCATCAAAAAGCGGTTCTGCAACGTGTACACAGCCTGACCACGGATTCGTAAATGATTGTCTCGCCAATAGCCGAATTTCTCTACTAACCCTAGATACTCATCGCCGACATTAAAACCACCAGTATAGCCAATCTCTCCGTCGATCACCACGATCTTACGATGATTCCGATAATTCATTCGTGGATTTATATAAGGTAGAAATAATGGAAAGAAGAATTCAACTTCTCCTCCAGCTTCAATCAAAGGCGCAAAAAAATGACGGTTGGCTTGCGTGGAGCCCCAAGCGTCCAGCAACAATCGAACTTTTACACCCCGACTAGCAGCTGCAATCAGGGCTGCGCGAACTTCAAGTCCCAACGCGTCTGCCCGATAAATATAATATTCCATATGGATGTGATACTTCGCCTGCTGGATATCTTCCAGCAGTGCATCAAATTTTTCTCGCCCATCCGTATAAAGTACCACATCATTATTCGTGGTATACAATGAACTTTCAAAAATCGTCAACATATAGATCAGCTGTCTTGGATCCACTTGATCGGTATTAGGTTTGGGAAACAATCCGCGATGAAAGGCGCGCTGCTGCTGTTGAACTTCAACATTCATCCCGATTTTTGTTTGAATCTTCATATCAAAGATGCGTTCTTTCGAGATTCCTTTACCGAAAAAGATATATAAAACAAATCCCAATACGGGAATAAAGGTTAAAACTAATAACCACGCCCACGTGTTAACCGTATCTTTGCGTTCGCGAAAAACAATAATAAACGATAAAATTGTATTGATAATTAAGAAAAATAACCCCATATGCTCTGTCACAAACGACATGACCCCAACTCCTTCTTATAAAGAATAGCCGAGAAAAAGCGGATTGTAAACCGACGACTTTAATGATTTGTCGTTTTTTCTAACCGCATATCCATGTGAGGAATGTCATCTTCCAAATAAATTTCCGACCAAGCCGTAAATCCAAAGGACTGATAAAAATCGATTAAATGGGCTTGCGCCGAAATAATCACCGACCGCTGGGGAAACCGCTCTTCGATGGCTTCCAGCGTTTCCGTAACAAGCTTGCGACCTAATTGGTGTCCCCGGAATTCCTTGACCACCATAACACGTCCAAAATGGATGCCATTACTCGTTTCATAAATCCGTGCATACGCCTGTAATTTATCCTGTTCCATCAAACAAACATGGATCGCCTCACGATCGATTTCATCGACTTCTTGATAAGGACAGTTTTGTTCAACGACAAAAACGGCGGTTCGAGCCTGTAAAATAGTCAACAATTCTTGTGATGACAATTGATCGGTGGTTTTAATCATCATTGCCTCCTGTGATCCTCTTTTTAAATTAGTGTAACGTATTTTTCGTCTACTGTCCGCTAGTTACTTTGATTCCGATGATTCCGACAATCAACAACAACACAAAAAAACTAGTGAGCAAAGACAAGTGATCGTGAAAGAACAACACCCCTACGATAATCGAACCAACCGCTCCGATTCCTGTCCAAATGGGGTAGGCCAGACTCATTGACAAGGCATGTAATGATCTTGCTAAAAAGAAAAAACTAGCTGCCATACCAATTAAGGTTAAAATAGAAAAATTTAACCGACTAAACCCCTCACTTAACTTCATCATGGTTGCCCAAAAAACTTCGAAAGCTCCTGCCACAATTAATGCTACCCATGCCATAATAACTTCCTCCTTAATTTTTTAATTTCCCGCCATCAAATCCAGTCCAAAAAAAGACAAACAAAAAAAGGGCGTCCAATTTCTTCAAAGACCTAACGAAATTGGCTCCCTTGCTCGGTAGCGTTTAAATTAAATTCATTACTATCTTAGGACCTTTTAGTTTAAAAGGCAAATTTTTGCAATTAAAAAACTTCCGCGACAAAGTCGCGAAAGTTTACTAACCTAGATTTTTAAGAAACGACGCATTGAAATCACTGAACCTAGAGAACCGATCAAATACCCACCGACAGCCATAACAATGTCTAGAATCCAAACAATCTCGTTAGGGCGCAGCAATGCCAGATTTGATTGCAATAGATACGGCGCCGCTAAACCATATACTTGTTGGTAACCATACGTCAAAACTAAAATTGGAACGATTGAACCGATCAACCCGATCCAGCCACCTTCAAGAAAGAAAGGCCAGCGAATGTACCCATTTTTCGCACCAACTAGACGCATGATCTGAATCTCAGTTTTCCGTGAGATAATAGTGATCCGAATCGTGTTTGAGATCAAGAAAATTGCCACAAAAATCAATAATGCTGCGGCTGCTAGTCCCCAAGTTCGAACAACTTTCGCCATTTGAATGATACGATCGGCTGAATTACCGCCGTAATTTGCTCTAAAGACGTTAGGCAATTGACTCGCTTGACGTGTGACCGGCCGAATATATTGAGCATCCGTCGCACTGACTACATAAACATCATAAAGGGGATTGCTGTCGCCTTCAAATAAATCCCACGCGTCACCCATTTGAGCTTGGATTTTTTTCAGCTGGTCTTCCTTGCTGGAGAAGGTCACTTTATCCACATGGTTAATCTCTTGTAAATCTGTTTTTAATTCTTTCAATTCTTTTTCTTTTGTACCGATATCAACAAAGACAGTCACTTCGACATTGCCCTCGACATCATGAGCTAATTTTGTCGCATTCATGATTACCGCTAGGAAGATTCCTGCCATTGTTAACGTGATCGTTACCGCACTGACAGAAGCCAACGTCATCCAGCCATTACGTTTGACACTCTTGATACTTTCCAACAAATGTCGGAAGAAATTTCTAATCATCAAACTCATATTCCCCTTCCGCTTCATCTCGAACGATCAACCCATTTTCAATCGCGATCAAACGATGACGCATCGTATCAACAATTGTCTTGTTGTGTGTCGCCATAACAATGGTCGTTCCTTGATTATTGATTCGCTCTAATAGATTCATGATTTCCCATGAAGTATCCGGGTCCAAATTCCCTGTAGGTTCATCAGCAATCAAAACTTTAGGTGTATTTACAATTGCACGTGCAATCGACACCCGTTGCTGTTCCCCACCAGATAATTCATTTGGGAAAACGCGGACTTTGTGCTTCAAGCCGACAAGATCCAACACTTCCATGACACGTTTTTTGATTTCACGTGGTTTGCGACCAATTACTTGCATCGCATAAGCAACATTTTCATAAACCGTTTTTCTTGGCAATAATTTGAAATCTTGGAAGACAACGCCGACATCACGACGCAAATAAGGAACTTCTTTATTTTTGATTTTTAATAAATCATGACGAGCAACATCCAGCACTTTCCCAGAGGTTGCTTTTTCTTCACGGTACATCAATTTGATAAAGGTAGATTTTCCGCTACCAGAGGGACCAACAACATAGACGAACTCACCTTGATCGATATGGACCGAAATCCCACGTACAGCAGTTGTCTTATTCGGATATTTTTTTGTTACATCCTGCATTTCAATCATGCTTTATCTCTCCAAACCTCTTAAATTCTTTGTTATTATAGCACGTCAACATTGCAACTGGCTTTCATTACTTTACAATTTGATTTCATTTTAGCTTAAGCTTTTTGTGCTAGACGCCATTTCAAGTAAGCATCAATGAAAGGATCCAACTCTCCATCCATCACTGCTTGGACATTCCCTGTCTCGTAATCGGTCCGGTGATCTTTCACCATTGAATAAGGGTGGAAAACATAGGAGCGAATTTGCGAGCCCCATCCGATTTCCTTTTGCTCGCCTCGTAAAGCGGCCGCTTCTTGTTCCTTTTTCTCAATTTCCAATTGATAAAGTTTGGCTTTTAACGTCTGCATCGCGGTTTCCCGGTTATGAAATTGTGAACGCTGCGCTTGACTGGCAACGACTGTTCCGGTTGGCAAGTGAGTAATCCGGACAGCAGAAGAGGTTTTATTGATATGCTGTCCACCGGCACCACTTGCTCGGTAAACATCTACCTTCAAATCATCTGGATTGATTTCAACTTCGATATTTTCATCTAATTCAGGCATCACTTCCACCGAACAAAATGACGTGTGCCGACGACTAGCTGAATCAAAAGGCGAGATCCGAACTAAGCGATGCACGCCCTTTTCAGATTTCAGATACCCATATGCATTGGTGCCTTTAATCATTAAGGTTACGCTCTTAATACCTGCCTCGTCGCCTGCTTGGTAATCAATCGTTTCCACTGAAAAGCCATGCTGTTCGGACCAACGTGTATACATCCGCAAAAGCATCGAGCCCCAATCTTGTGATTCTGTTCCACCCGCTCCAGGATGCAGTTCCAAGATCGCATTGTTTTTATCATAAGGCTCATCCAATAATAAAAACAATTGAAATCCAGCGACTTTTTCCTGCAATTGCAGCAAACGTTGTTCCAATTCTGCTTGCAGCTCACTGTCAAATTCTTCTTGTTGCATTTCCCACATCAAATTCAACTCTTCGCTCTCATTAGCGATCACTTGAAATTGATCATAGGTTTCTTTTTCGCCATTGTTGTGATTAATTAGTGCCTGGGCTTTTTCCGAGTCATCCCAAAAATCAGGTGCCGTCATTTGGTTTTCTGCTTCTGCAATGTTTTCTTCTAACTGTTCGAGGTCAAAGAGACCCCCTGAAACTAGTCACTTGCTCTTGAATTGTGTCTAATAAATTCCGGATTTCTGCGTTTTCCAATTTTATTCCCTCTTTCTCATGAATCAAGAAATGATTTCTTGATTCAATCCTAAAAACCTGCGTAACAAAAAATTTGAGTAATCCATTCGTAAAACAGGAGCTGTGACATCTAGATGTCCCAGCTCCTCTGAAAATTAACTGTTGCGTGAAGCTCTTATAATCCTTTACCATGGCAATTTTTGTATTTCTTGCCACTACCGCAAGGGCATGGATCATTCCGCCCGACTTTTTCGACATGAATCGGTTTTTGCTTCGTTTCAGTCAAATTTTTAGGATCACCATCGGCTTCTACTGGATGTTCCTCTTGATTTTGAGCAACTTGTTCCCGTTGTACATTTTGGCGGATTTCCGCTTTCATGAAGAGACGGGTCACTTCAAATTCGATTGCTCCTACCATGTCTTCAAACATCTTGTAGCCTTCTGTTTGATATTCAACCAATGGATTGTTTTGCCCGTAAGCTCGCAAGCCGACCGATTGACGTAATTGATCCATCGCATCGATATGGTCGGTCCATTTTGTATCGACAACTCGCAAAATAACAACTTTTTCAAATTCCAATAATTGCTCTGGACTTTGCAATTGTGCTACTTTTGCATCAAAGACCTCTTTGGCACGACCATATAAATAATCTTTCATTTCTTCTGGTGTTTTGCCTTCGAAGTCGGCTTTTGAAACGGTGTCTTCGTGAACCAAGGTTGTTCCGGCAAAGTCAGCCAACGCTTCAAGATTCCAATTTTCTTTTTCTAATTGGGTATGGCTGTCGACTACCCGTGAGATTGTCCGACGTACCATGTTCAATAATTGCGGTGATAAATCTCTTTCGCCCATGATGACATCTTGACGCTGTTTATAAATGACTTCACGCTGTTCACGCATCACGTCATCGTATTGCAAGACATTTTTACGTGTATCGTAGTTATTACCTTCAACCCGTTTTTGGGCAGATTCTACTTGACGAGTCAGCATCTTGCTCTGGATCACCGCATCTTCGTCTTCAACTTTCATACGGTCTAAGAATGCTTTGATCCGTTCAGAACCGAAACGTTTCATTAAGTCATCTTCCAACGAAAGATAAAATTGTGAAACCCCTGGATCTCCTTGACGACCCGAACGTCCACGAAGCTGATTATCGATCCGGCGTGATTCATGACGCTCGGTACCAATGACAGCTAAACCGCCTAATTCAACAACGCCTAGGCCAAGCTTAATATCGGTTCCTCGACCAGCCATGTTGGTGGCGATCGTCACAGAACCTTTTTGTCCGGCATTCATAATGATTTCCGCTTCTTTAAAGTGGTTCTTGGCATTCAAGACTTCGTGAGGAACTTTTTCCGAATTTAGCATGTTTGAAAGTAATTCAGACGTTTCAACAGCCACCGTACCAACTAGAATTGGTTGACCTTTACGATGACGTTCTTTAATATCTTGCACCACTGCTTGGAATTTACTTTCTAAGGTTGGGTACAATAAATCCGCGTGGTCTTCCCGGATAATTGGACGGTTCGTTGGGATTTGAACGACTTCAATATTATAAATTTCACGGAACTCTTCTTCTTCCGTTTTAGCCGTACCAGTCATCCCAGATAATTTTTTGTACATCCGGAAGTAGTTTTGGAAAGTGATTGTTGCCATTGTTTTGGTTTCGTCTTCAATTTCGACGCCTTCTTTGGCCTCGATCCCTTGATGTAAGCCATCAGAATAGCGACGACCGTCCATAATCCGTCCAGTAAATTGGTCAACGATTAGGACTTTGCCTTCCTGAACCACATAATCAATATCGCGAATCATAATAAAGTTCGCCCGCAAGGCTTGATCCAAGTGATGGGTCAAGGCCGTGTTTTCCAAGTCATACAAGTTTTCTAAGCCGAAGTTTTCTTCTGCCTTTTCGATTCCTTGTTCAGTCAAGCCGATTGTTTTTGATTGGATATCAATTTTGAAATCTTCCTCTTCTTTTAAACGCTTCACGAAATTATCCGTCCGCGTATAAAGAGCCGTTGATTTTTCAGCAGCGCCAGAAATGATCAGTGGTGTCCGAGCTTCATCAATCAAAATGGAGTCCACTTCATCGACGATCGCGTAGTTCAATGGACGTTGAACCATTTGACTTTGGTAAACCACCATATTATCACGTAAATAGTCAAAGCCAAGCTCGTTATTCGTGCTATACGTGATATCACAATTATAGGCTTCGCGTTTTTCATCGGCTGTTTTTGAATTGATGTTTAAACCAACACTTAAGCCAAGGAAATTATACAATTCACCCATCTCAGTCGAGTCACGAGTAGACAAGTATTCATTTACTGTAACAACGTGGACCCCTTCACCAGTCAACGCATTTAAATAAACCGGCATTGTCGCTGTTAAGGTTTTTCCTTCACCGGTTTTCATTTCAGGGATATTTCCGTCATGTAAGACAATCCCCCCCATTAATTGAACATGGTAAGGATACAACCCCAAGACCCGCTTCGCTGCTTCGCGAACGACCGCAAAAGCCTCTGGTAATAACTCGTCCAGTGTTTCTCCTGCCTTATAACGTCCTTTAAATTCATCAGTCTTACCACGCAACTGCTCGTCTGATAATTTTTCCATGTCATCAGCATATGCTTCAACTTTATCAGCAATGCTACTTAGACGCTTTAATTCTTTTTTATCGTTTTCGATCATTTTTCTAAGAAAGTTTGCCATTCGTTTGTCTTATCTCCTTTAGTTCTTTTCTATTTTTTGATAGAAACCCGCTAGTATATTTTAGCATTAGTCCAACAGAAAAGAAACTTCTGTTAGCGAATAATGGTGTACTTAATAGAATGATTAAACTTTCTTTTAGTATTTTTGCTTTTGCCTACCCCATCAATGATCGTTACTTCTTTTTATCGACTGATTTCAAAAGCTTTATTTTGTGTGAAAATAAAAAACCTTCCAGCTGAGGCTGGAAGGTTTTATTTCTTTGATTAATCTGTTTCGATCAAACCATATTTGCCGTCTTTACGACGATAAACAATGCTTGTACCATTCGTTTCCGCATCTTCGAAAATGAAAAAGTTGTGTCCAAGCATATTCATTTGTAAGACTGCTTCTTCGCTACCCATTGGTTTTAGTGATAAGCGTTTGGTACGTACGATTTCTAATTCTGACTCTTCAGAATCTTCAACATTCACTAACACTTCCACGTCACGCTCAGGTACACCGGTCTCACGAGCTTTACGATTAATTTTTGTTTTAAATTTGCGGATCTGACGCTCTAATTTATCCACAACCAAATCAATACTTGCATATAAATCTGGTGAAGTTTCTTCGGCCCGAAGAACTAAGTAAGGTAATGGAATCGTTACTTCAACTTTCGCAGTTTTTTCTGTGTAAACCTTCAAATTTACATAAGCAGTTGCGTCCGGAACATCAGTGAAGTAGCGTTCTAACTTACCTACTTTCTTTTCAACGTAATTGCGGATAGCTTCGGTAACTTCGATGTTTTCTCCTCGAACATTATATCTAAACATACGTATTGCCCCTTTCGTCTTACCAACTGAAGATTGAGGAAGGACCACTCTTACCTCTCTTCTTAACTCTATTATAGCGAACTCTAATCCTTTTGCAAAGTAAATCGCTACCAATTTCATCATCAATATTTCGACATTTAGCGAGCAAAAGTCAGAGTTTTCACTGTTTTTACGCCATTTTGATAGAGCAACTCAGCCCCGTGGACCAATGTACGACCTGTTGTATAAACATCGTCCACTAATAAAACTCTTTGATTTCTAATTTTCTCTTTTGGTACTTTCACTGTAAAGGGCTGCTCCATTTTTAATCGTTCAGCCCGCGTTTTTTCTGACTGAGGAGCTAGCTCTTTACGCGCCAATAAAAAATGAAAAGGCGGGTTCGTCAGCTCTAAGCAGCTGCTGACTTGATTAAAGCCCCGTGTGGCAAAACGTTCCATTGAAAGAGGCATCGGACAAATCAAATAGTCACGATAATTTTTCAGTGCTTGATTCAGTTCAGTGGTAAAGGCTCCTCGTAAACGATAATCTCCAGTAAATTTATAGTCTTCGATCCATTTGCGAAAACCTGCATCATAATAAAAAAGCCCGCGATTTTCTAAAACAAAACCAACTTGCTTTTGCCATTGAAGACAATCACCGCATAATTCAACTGAATTTGGACGGCCACAACCAGGACAAGCCACCTTTTGTTCAATCACAGTGAAAAGCTGCTGGCAGTGAAAACAGCGGTGACTACTTTGAAAAAATAATTCCAGCAATGTTAAATTTTTAATCAGTTCTTTTTGACAGCAACTACAGCGCATCGATTAGCCCCTCCTGCAACGCTTGTTGATTATGATTCCTAATCTCTTTGATTGCTCCTTTCATGTCCTTGGTCATTTCACTAGTTACAAAGATGACCTCCGCTTCGGAATACGCTCCTTTGCGATCGGCTCGACCAGCAATCTGGACTAGCGCAGCTTGATTAAAGACACGATGTGATGCTTGCAACACCACCACCGAAACAGTTTCAAAGGTTACCCCTCGCTCTAAAATCGTCGTTGTAAGCAGCAAGTCATACCGACCTTCACGCATATTTTCAACTTTAACCAAGCGTTCCTTATCTTTGGAGAACACGGTGGTCAATCGGCTATCAGCCAAATTGGCTTTAAAATAGCTTTCACTTTTTGCTAATAGCTGGATACTCGGACAAAAAAGCAAAACATGATTTTTTGTTAATAGTGAACGTATCCGCTGTAAAATTTTTTTATTCAGCAAGCCTCGGTTTAATGATTTTTCTAAGTTCACTGTCCATAGAATCTCCGGCAAAACCAGTGGACGCCGGTGATAGCGCGCAGGCAAATAATACGTACAATCAGCTGCTTGCCTCAATTTTTTATCCGGCGTCGCGCTGAGGTAAATCCGCCTAGCTTTTTTTCGCTGTGCTCGCGTCACCGCTTGAGGCAGTAGTGGATCCGTACTGTAGGGAAAAGCATCCGCCTCATCAACGATCACCAAATCGAAATAGTCCTGATAACGTAACAGCTGATGAACGGTGCAAATCACAAAGGTATCTCCAGCATCTTTTCGCTCTTGTCCATGAAACAGACTAATTCTTTCTTTTGGAAAAGCCTGCCGGAAGCGTAGATAAAGTTCATTACAAACATCTACTCGTGGAGAAGTCAGCACCACTCGCTGGCCCTTTTCCAAAACTGCTTTGATCAACGGAAATAGAATCTCCGTCTTTCCTGCCCCAGTGACTGCCCACAATAAAAAAGTTTTTCCATTCCGTAGATCTGTGACTAATCGCCGGGCAATTTTTTCCTGAGCTGAAGAAAAGACTCCGGACCAAGCTAAGACAACTTTTCTTGCGGACAATTCTTTTACAGGAAAATAATAAAGAAAAGAATGACTGCTGATCCTTCCTAACACTAGGCAGGCCGGACAATAAAAGAACCCCGCCGGAAGTGCTTCTTGAGAAAGATTTCCACAACGTTGGCAAACCCAACTCTCTCCCACTGCGTTCATCGCTGGGATTTTTTTAGCCTGATTCAAGTCAACATCCGGATAAAAGGCTTGCCACTCTTGTCGTAATAACCGCTGTCCCGTGATCGCCATTTAATCACTCCTAAAAAACATTCTTATCAAAAGATACGCAAAAAAAGCTGAACACTATACTGTCCAGCTAAATTAACCAATTTGATTTTACCAATTTATTAAAAACGATATATTCTTTATTCAGATTGACTTGTACGACTTCATAGTTGGCATTCAGCCAGCCATAAGCACCTTTTTCTGGGTGACGGTAATCGTTCGCCCACCAATCATAATCCCGTCGGGCAGTCAGCGGCAAGCCGCTTCTTGGAAATAATAGCTCATCAAATTGGGTGAAGGTCAACGTCACTTGGGAACCATTATTCTTTTTTAAATAATGGGTAATGGCATCATATTTTTTTGCACGGGTCATAGTCATCTCTCACCTTCAAAATTTTCAATTCTCACTTGCATCCTTACTTGATAGTTGAAACCGGCCCTACTTTTCTCCTATACTGAAAACAAGAGAAAAAAAGTGAGGCTAAATCATGCTGCAAAATTATCGTACCATCAAACAAGACCATTACCACGAGATCGAAATCAAAAAATCTCGTTTTATTTGTTCCTTAAAGCGGATCGACTCTGAAGAAGAAGCTAAAAACTTTATCCAACAGCTGAAAAAAGAGCATTGGAAAGCGAATCATAACTGCAGCGCCTTTATCTTAGGGGAGCACAACGAAATCCAACGTTCTTCTGACGATGGTGAACCTAGTGGAACCGCCGGGGTACCAATGCTTGAAGTCTTAAAGAAAAATGATTTGATCAACGTCTGTGCTGTTGTGACTCGTTACTTCGGTGGCACCAAACTAGGAGCCGGCGGATTGATTCGTGCGTATTCAGGCGCAGTCGCCCAAGCTATTGCCGATATTGGCATCGTTGAGGGCCGACTGCAGCAAGAAGTGTCTATCCAATTGGATTATTCAAACTGGGGAAAACTGGAAAATTTCTTAACGGCTCAAAAGATCGCCGTCAAAGACACGCAATTCACTGATCAAGTGGTCACCACTTGCATGGTGGATGAACCAGATGTTGCAGCTTTTGAAGAACAGATTACCGATTTATTAAATGGCCAAGCAGCCTTCACTCTAGGCGAGATCAGCTATTTTGAACAAGTCATCCAAGAGGCCTAGCTTCTTGGATTATTTTTCTAAATAGAATTCAAAACGACTGCCAACATATTGCGTACGTACATACTCAAATGGGCGTTCATCCGCTAAGTAGGAAACTTGACGCAGCCGTAAAATCGCATCCCCACGTTTAACGGCTAGGTATTCTGCTGTTTGCTCCGAAGCTAAAACAGCAGAAACGGTTTGATTGGCCTGTCCGATCTCAAAGCCCTTTTCTTGCAAGCTATGATAAAAAGAATCTGTAATTTCTTCTTTACTGAAGCCTTCGACTAGTTTCGCAGGGATACTCGCCACTTCAAAACAAATAGGCACTTCATCTGCATAACGAATTCGTTCCATTCGTAACACTTGCTCGCCTTTGTCTAAGCCGAGTTTTTCCGCTTCACTAGAGCTAGCACGAGAATTAAAAAAAGAAATCGTTTTACTAGAAGGTATTTTCCCTAAAGATTCCATAATATCGGTAAAGCTCGTTGTCCCACTCATTTTTTCTTGGACTTTTTTACTGGCAACATAAGTTCCTGAACCAATTTTCCGCTCTAAGATTCCCTCGTCCGATAACGTCTGGATCGCTTGACGCAAGGTCATTCGACTGACGCCAAATTTTAACGACAATTCACGTTCAGAAGGCAAGCGATCGCCTACTTTCCACACACCATTTTCAATCTCATGCTTTAATTGATCATGAATTTGAATATATACGGGCACTTGATTTGCCACATTCCATCACTCCTGTTGATTTTTCTATATTTATTATAACTGGTATATACCTAATGTACAATAATAACCCTTCCCAATTTTCCAACTAACTAGTCAATTACCTGCAATAATCAGCTATTAAACAAAAAAAAAGAGTAGACCATTTGAATTGGCCTACTCTATTCTTTAACTTTTTACTTCTTCTTTTAATTGTTTGTTAGCGGTCGCCATCATTAAACGAATCCGATTCAATTGATTGACGATCGAAACACCTGGATCATAATCGATCGCGGCAATATTGGATTTTGGATACTGATGACGCAATTCTTTAATGACCCCTTTACCTGCCACATGGTTCGGTAGACAACCGAAGGGCTGCATGCAGACGATATTGTTGACACCTGTCTTCAAGAGATCAATCATTTCACCGGTTAAGAACCAACCTTCACCTGTATGGTTCCCGATTGAAAGAATCTTGCTGGCATCTTCCGCTAATTGATAAATCGAATGAATCCCTGTGAAACGATCCGAAGCTCGTAACGCTTTATCCATCGGTTTTTCTACGAATTCAATTAATTTGATTGCTATTTCTGCCAGATTTTTGCTCTTCTTAGACATCCCCATATTGTCGTATTTCCAGATTTGATTATATAAGGAATAGTTCATGAACCCAATCAGATCCGGTACGACTGCCTCGGCGCCTTCCGCTTCTAACAACCGGACAATGTCATTGTTGGCAGTTGGTGAGTATTTCACCAAAATTTCTCCAACAACACCGACTTTGGGTTTAACTTCATTGGAAATTGGTACCGAATCAAAGTCTTTAATAATTTTCTTCATGTTCACATTGAACAGCGTCAATGACCCATTACGAACATTGCCTTCAACTTTTTTCAGCCATTTCTCATGTAAGGCATCGATTTGGCCTTCCTCTAATTCATAAGGCCGCGTACGGTAGACCACTCGTTCAAAGAGATCCCCATAAAGAATTGCCACAACGATCCGTTTCAACATCGGCAAGGTGTACTTGAAGCCTGGATTGCTTTCTACCCCTTTGTTTCCTAGTGATACGGAAACAACAGGCACTTGTGGAAAACCAGCATCGTTCAAGGCTTTGCGCAATAATGGGATATAGTTTGTTGCCCGGCAGCCACCACCGGTTTGACTCATCATGACACTAGTATTATTCAAATCATACTTGCCACTTTCCAAGGCTTCAACGAGTTGCCCAATAGAAATAATCGCTGGGTAACAAGAATCGTTGTTCACGTATTTCAAGCCGACATTAACAGCTTCACGATCCATTGCTGGTAAGCAGACAACATTATAGCCTGAAGCCTCCAACGCGACATCAAATAAGCCAGATTGGTGAATCGGACTAAGCATTGGTAAGAGTAGCGTATGTTTCTTCCGCATTTCCTTCGTAAAGACGATTTTTTCTGGTTCTTCAAAACGTCTAACGGGTTGGAAATTGGATTTATCTCGTTCATTGACAGCAGCTTTTAACGAACGCAAACGAATTCTGATTGCACCTAAGTTAGACCCTTCATCAATCTTCAAAACAGTATAGATCTTGCCGTATTGTTCCATGATTTCTTCAACTTGGTCGGTGGTGACCGCGTCTAGTCCACAACCGAAAGAATTCAATTGAACAAGCTCTAGATTTTTAGATTTAGCAACCACCCGAGCAGCCGCATATAAGCGTGAATGGTAGACCCATTGATTGACAACCCGTAAATTGCCAACATCGCTTAAATGAGACACGCTATCCTCGGTTAGAACATGGAAGCCTTCTTGGGTAATAACCTCGGCGATTCCGTGATTGATCTCTGGATCTAAATGATACGGACGACCAGAAAGAACGATGCCTCGTTCGCCTTTTTGATTCAGCATTAAAAGCGTTTCTTCCCCTTTTTGACGAATGTCATTTTTGAAGGTTTCTAATTCTTCATAAGCATGATGCAACGCATTGTCAACTTCCGTTTGGGTGATACCCAAATCTTGGAAGCAGCGCCCTAAAACTTTGGCTACTGAAGCTTCATTGGCTAAATTTAAATAAGGATTTCGATAATCTACCTTGCCGTCACGGATGTCATCAACATTGTTACGGATCACATCTGGATAGCTTTGGACGATTGGACAGTTGAAATGATTGTCCGCTTCTTTAGATTCTTCACGCTCAAAAACCACACCAGGATAGAAAATCATCGGCACGCCACCATCGATTAAGGCTTGGATATGGCCGTGAGCAATTTTAGCTGGGTAACAAGCCGTATCACTTGGGATCGTCTCCATCCCTTGTTCATACAATTCTTTATTTGAACGTGGTGATAATTTCACTCGGAAGCCAAGGTCGCTGAAGAAGGTATGCCACAAAGGATAATTTTCATACATATTCAAGACTCGTGGAATTCCGATTTCTCCTCGCACCGCTTCTTTTTTACGTAATGGACGATATTTGAAGAGCCGTTTATATTTATATTCCACTAGATTAACTTTTTTATCTTCCCGTTTCACTTTGATCCGAGCGCCTCGCTCACAGCGATTGCCAGTGATAAATTGACGCCCGTCGGAGAATAAAGTAACCGTCAGCATACAATTATTTTCACACAATCCACAATGAGTAAATTCTTTTTCTGCAGTAAAGCTATCGATCTCCGCCAAAGATAAGGTTTCTGTCGTTTCGCCGACCTCATAATTTTCTAAAGCGATCAATGCCGCACCGAATGCGCCCATTAACCCGGCGATCGATGGACGAACGACTTCACGACCGGTCACCATTTCAAAAGCGCGTAACACCGCTTCATTATAGAAAGTCCCACCTTGACAGACGATCTTTTCCCCCAACTCTTCAGGGCGACGAACCTTAATTACTTTATAGATAGCATTTTTAATGACTGAGTAAGACAAGCCAGCGGAGATATCTCCAACAGATGCGCCTTCTTTTTGAACTTGTTTCACTTTCGAATTCATAAAGACAGTACAGCGAGAACCTAAGTCCACAGGGCCTTTTGATTTCAAGGCCGCTTGCGCAAAGTCTTCCACTTTATAATTCAACGATTTAGCAAAAGTCTCGATGAAAGAGCCACAACCAGAAGAACAGGCTTCATTCAACTGGATTGAAGACAGCGCACCATCTTTAATCGTCATCGCCTTCATGTCTTGCCCACCGATATCTAAAATAAAGTCAACACCGGGTTGGAAATGATTTGCCGCTTTGTAATGCGCCATCGTTTCTACTTCGCCGATGTCGACCTTCAAAGCATTTTTAATTAATTGCTCACCATAACCGGTTACTGCTGCTTTTCCGATAAAAACATTCTCAGGTAATTTTTGGTACAAATCTTTTAAGACCGTCATCGTTGTTTCTAACGGCTGACCTTGGTTATTGCCATAAAATGAAAACATGAGATTTCCGCTCTCATCAATCAAGGCAACTTTGGTCGTCGTAGAACCGGCATCGATTCCTAAGAACGCCACGCCTTCATGTTCATTCAAATCTTTTTCTTGCGCTTGTGCTTGCCCATGACGCAGCCGGAAGTCGGCGAGATCCGCCTCGTCTTTAAATAAAGGCTCCAGCGTATCAGAAGGTGATAAATGTCCTTCATCTGCAGTAGTCAAACGATGCAGCAATTCTTCTAATGAAGAAACCGGTGCTTCTTCTGAATAGAAAGCGGCTCCCATTGCTACAAAAAGTTGTGGGTTTTCAGGAAAGATCACATTTTCCGGGGCGATATTCAATGTCTCAATAAAGCGTTGGCGCAGTTCAGACATAAAGAACAACGGCCCACCAAGAAAAGCGATGTTCCCTTTAATTTTACGACCGGCTGCTAAACCGGCAATCGTTTGGTTGACAACGGCTTGAAAAATACTCGCCGCAATATCTTCTTTCGCTGCCCCTTCATTGATCAACGGCTGTACATCAGTTTTGGCGAATACGCCACAACGAGAAGCAATCGGATAAAGGGTCTTATAATTTTTTGCTAATTCATTGACCCCATTGGCATCTGTCTTTAACAAGACCGCCATCTGGTCAATAAAGGCTCCAGTCCCACCAGCACAGCTACCATTCATCCGTTGCTCCAAAGCACCTTCAAAGAAGGTAATCTTCGCATCTTCTCCGCCTAATTCAATCGCCACATCCGTTTCCGGAATAACCTCTTCCACGGTACGTGTACAGGCGATCACCTCTTGGACGAAAGGAATGTCTAAAACATCAGCTAGTCCCATCCCACCGGAACCTGTGATACTCATCGTCATTTTTTGATTGCCAAGTACCTCTTCTGCTTCACGCAACACACGTTCTGTGGCAGTTTTCACATCCGAAAAATGCCGTTCGTATTTTGCAAAGAGACTTTCATTTTGTTCATTTAAAATGACCAACTTGACGGTTGTAGAGCCTACATCGATCCCCGCTCGTAATGTCATAAATATTCCTACCTTCCATTTTTAGCAACACGTGTTGATTAACTTACAAAGTGTTTGTTATACTACTCACGTATATTCTAAAAAGATTTTGCACGTTATGCAACTATCAAAATCATTTCATTCGTGTGATAAGCAACGTTCCAACCTGTTCTGTTGCAAAAAATGAAAGGAATTTCTCATGCCAAAAAAAATCGACTTAAGAGTGAAACGAACAAAAAAAATGATCATGGATGCTTTTATCCATTTAGTAGAAGCAAAAGGCTTTGATAATATCACTGTACAAGAGATCGCTGATGAAGCTATGATCAATCGAGCCACCTTCTACGCCCATTTTAAAGACAAACAAGATTTATATGACCATATTTTTAAACAAGCCATCGATGCCTTCACCGAGGTCCTTGATCCCGATCAGATCGTCCAAGGCAATCGCTTGAAAGTTAGACAAATCGAATTCGTTTTAACCAATATTTACCAGCAGATCCAAGCCAATCGAAAATTCTTTTTGACGGTCATGGATGCCTCTGGGAATGAAATGCTGCGGAAAAAGATCGCGGAAATTCTAGATATCAAATACGCCCACGTGTTCAATCGTTTAAAGATCACAGAGAATGATATTGAAGTGCCCCTAGACTTTATCATTGAATACATGACCTCGATCTTTGTCGGTACCCTCCATTGGTGGATCACTAGCGACACAGGGATGGATGCTGGCAGTCTCGCAAAACTCGTTATCAAACTAGTAGGCAATGGTCATTTGACGATTCTGGGAATAGAAATTGATCATTAAATGAGAAAGGCTTTCACGAACTCGCTCAGCTTTTGAGCAATAAGACCAAACGATAAAGCTAGTTCGTGAAGCCGGACATGGCTAGACCTGCTGTAAAGCGATTTATTCATTTAAAAATTTATACTTCCTTTATAGTCAAAAAAATTGCGCTCAGATTTTCGCTGAGCGCAATTTTTTTAATGATTTCTAGACTTCCATTTAATCGTATGACGCGTAGGGCGTAGTGTACGAACCCGGGGGGCTTGCCCCTTTTCTTTGGTTACTTCCAATGAATGATCCTTCACTGTGCTATAAATTTTTGTTACCGTGTCTGTTAATAGTTCTTTTACTTCTTGCACTTTATTCATTGCGATCAGCTCCATTCTTTCTCTCTTCTTTAATGTAGCCTAAATTTGAAAAGGCTTCAAGCAATTCAGCTGATCAAGTTTCAATTAGTAGAGAAAGAGCGGCTAACAGTATCCTTTACAGAAAGGGCCTTTTTTTGTAGCGTTTACGAGAAAAACAAAAAAAACGTGAGTTGCATCTGCAACTCACGTTTTACGTTACTGGGGTAGCTGGATTCGAACCAACGCATGAGGGAGTCAAAGTCCCTTGCCTTACCGCTTGGCTATACCCCAATGGTGGAGGAGAGTGGATTCGAACCACTGAACCCTAAGGAACGGATTTACAGTCCGTCGCGTTTAGCCACTTCGCTACTCCTCCATCTAGGTTTTTATTATTTAAAAACCCGACTCAGTTATAATACCTAATCTCCAAAAAAAATGCAAGTATTATTTTTCAATTTTATTCATGTAAATTCCAGCTACGGATCACATTCTCGATTCCGTCATCTAATGTACGAAAACTTCCTAGTAAACGATCATCGCTATAAGCCTGAAACACTTTGTTTTCAGGGATTACTTCACCAATCATTTTTTTACCGATCACTAGCTGCGTAACAGTCACTGCTTGACCATTGATCGAACGTTCCTCTTCTTTGATCTGAACTTCGATATCTTTATTTTTTTTAGACATAGCATTCCCTCCGACTGTCATTTTATCATACTCCAAAAGAAAACAACAACAGGCTACTCTAATTATGAGTAGCCTGTTGCAATTAAGGATTCGTTGTCACTGCTCGAATGACTTCATAGCCAGCGTTGGTCAGGATTTCTTTGATTCGTTCCGTTTCTTTACTGCTCAATTGAATCTCAACAATTGTTCCATTACTTTTGTGATTAGTGATAATTGTCAAAATACTCAACTCATTATCCGCTAACAATTTTGTCACTCGCGCCAACACACCTTTTTTATCTTCAATAATCTTTAATTGAACTCGGGTGCCGCCTTCATGATAGCCGGTCAGTTTCAAAAAGGCGTCGAAGATATCATTATTAGTAATGATGCCAACCAACTTTTCGCCTTCTAATACCGGCAATACATTGATTTTATTTTGCCGCATCAAGAAAATTCCGTCCTCTAATTGTGCATCCGGCGAAATCGTTTTAACCTCTGTAATCATCACATCTGCTACTACTGTCTTATTCAACAAATAATTCACTTCATGCACACTTAGACTGGTCGCTTTAGAGGGCAGCGCTTCTTGAATCGTTCCTTCAGTGATCAAACCGACTAGTTGTTCATGTTCAAGTACAGGCAAGCGGTGAATATCGTATTTTTTCATTAAATCGACCGCATCAAAAATTTTTGTCTTTGGCGAGACGGTCACTAATTCATCCGTCATAAAATCTCTTACACTCATTTTTATTACCCTCCTAGATAGGCTTTCTTCACTTCGTCGCTGTCTAATAATTCTTGGCCGGTGCCTGACAAAACGACCTTGCCAGTCTCCAAAACGTAGCCACGGTCTGCAATCGATAACGCCATTTTGGCATTTTGCTCGATCAACAGCACCGTCGTCCCTTGTTCTTTGATTTCCTGGATAATATTGAAAATTTCTTTAATGAAAATCGGGGCCAAGCCCATTGAAGGTTCATCCAATAATAGCAAGCGTGGTTTTGACATTAAGGCTCTACCCATCGCTAACATTTGCTGTTCGCCTCCAGACAAGGTCGAAGCATCTTGGGCCAATCGTTCCTTTAAAATCGGAAATTTTTCGTAGACATGCTCGTAATCTTCTTTTAACGACCCATCTTTCCGTAGATAAGCGCCCATTTCTAAATTTTCCAAAACGGTTAAACCGGAAAAAACATGGCGCCCTTCAGGGACTTGAGAGATTCCTTCGGCGACAATTTTCCGCGGCGCTCTTTTTTGGATTGGATTGCCCTCAAATCGAATCGTTCCTTTTGACGGCTGGATCAAACCTGAAATGGTGCGAAGAATCGTCGTTTTTCCCGCTCCATTAGCACCAATCAGTGAGACAATCTCTCCTTGATTGACCTCAAAGCTGACATCCCGCACTGCTTGAATCATTCCGTAATGCACTGAAAGGTTTTCGATTTTTAACATTATAAGTCACCTCCCAAGTAAGCTTTGATAACTTCGGGATTGTTTTTGATTTCGTCGGGATCGCCTTCTGCCAAGACCCGGCCATACTCCAATACATAAATGCGCTCGCAAACATCCATAACTAAACTCATATCATGTTCAATCAAGAGGATCGTAATTTGAAATTCTTGTTGGATTTTACGGATCAACTCTGTCAAAGCAGCCGTTTCCTGCGGGTTCATCCCAGCCGCCGGTTCATCTAAAAATAAAATTTTAGGTTTTGTCGCTAATGCCCGCACAATTTCTAAACGGCGTTGTTCCCCATACGGCAAATTGCGGGCTAGATTTTCCGCTTTGTTTTGTAAATCAAAAATCGTTAATAATTGCAGGGCTTCTTCTCGCAAGGTCTCTTCTTTCTTATAAAAAGTTGGCAAACGCAAGACACTCGAGAAAAAGCCTTCCTTATTTTTGCTATTCATCGCGATTAGTACATTGTCTAACACCGTTAAATCTTTAAACAAGCGAATATTTTGAAACGTTCGACTCAAACCTAAGTCTGCGATCGCATAGGGCTTTTTACCGTTCAAACGCTGACTTTGACCATCAACTTCTAAGAGAACGTCCCCTTCACTAGGTTCATACACACCGGTGATCAGATTAAACAACGTCGTTTTCCCAGCACCATTGGGACCAATCAAACCGACTAATTGATTTTCTTCTAATGCGATATTGACATTGGAGACCGCCGCCAAACCGCCAAAGTTTTTCGTTAACTCTTTAATTTCCAACAGAGGCATTTTGGTCATCTCCTTTTTTAAATTTATTCAACAACTTCTTCACGGATAATTCTTTTGTCCCTAGTAATCCGCCCGGCTTAAAGATCATTAAAATGATCAACGCCAGCGCATAAATAATCATCCGTAAGGCACCGAAATCTTGAAGATACATATTGATGATCCCTAACAAAATTGCGGCGATAAAGGTTCCTGTGACACTACCAATTCCGCCTAATACGACCAGAATCAAAATATCCACGGATTTGGTAAACGCGAAGTCCTTCGGTGCGATTGATTGCAAATAACCAGCGTAAAGCGATCCAGCGATACTAGCAGTCATCGCCCCAAAAGCAAAAGCCATGACTTTGTATTTCGTTGTATTTACACCCATTGCTTCTGCAGCGATCTCATCTTCACGAATCGCCATCGTAGCACGCCCTGCACCCGAACGAATATAGTTAACGATAAATAATGTTGTGATTGCCATGAAGCCATAGACCATCTGCCAATCAACAAAGGGCTCAATTCCAAATAAACCAGAAGGTCCATTGGTAATGTCTTTAAAGTTGATCAATAGGATCCGGATGATTTCAGCCACCCCTAAAGTCGCTATGGCTAAGTAATCGCCACTCAAACGTAGCGTGGGAATCCCAACTGCAACTGCGATGATCCCAGCTAAAATGACCCCGACAGCCATACCTAAAAAGAAACCGCCATAAGTTGGCATACTCATCGAGACTAACGCCGCACCATAGGCACCAATCGCCATAAAACCGGCATGGCCTAATGAAAACTGTCCTGAGAACCCAATAATTAGATTTAATCCGACTGCTAAGATGATGTTGATTCCGATTTGGACCATGATATTATCTAAAAATAGATTGACCATGCCAGCCGAATAAGCAATATACAAAGCCGCATAACCAATCACGATCAGAGCCAGCCAAATCAAATTGTATTTCAAATTCTTTTTCATTTGACCCACCTACACTTTCTCTTTCACATGCTTGCCTAAAATTCCGGCTGGACGAACTAACAAAATTAAAATCAAGACCGCATATACGACCGCATCCTTAAAGTCTGAGAAGCCTAACGCCGTCGTGATCGTTTCGATTAAACCAATCACAAAACCACCAATCGCCGCACCAGGGATGATCCCAATCCCTCCTAAAACAGCTGCAATAAATGATTTCAAGCCAGGAATATACCCCATCATTGGATCAATCGAATTGTAATAAAGACCAATCATCATCCCGCCAGCAGCAGCCAACGCAGAACCTAATGCAAAGGTAAAAGAAATTGTTCGATTAACATCGATCCCCATTAATTGAGCCGCGTCCGTATCGACACTAACTGCTCGCATCGCTTTTCCCATCTTGGTCTTTTGGACAATTAGGTTTAAGGTGATCATCAGGAATAATGAAAGTCCTAAAATTAATAATTGAATATTAGAAACACTTAAAAAGCCGATGTTAAACACTTGCAGCTTAATTACTTGTGGAAAAGGTCGTGTCGTTGAACTAAAGAAATAAATCATCGTGTTTTGCAATAAATAAGAAACTCCGATTGCCGTAATCAAGGCCGCGATCCGAGTGGAATTCCGCAAGGGTCGATAGGCCAAAAATTCAATTACGACACCTAGAACCGCACTACCTGCCATCGATAAGATCAATGCAGGGAAAAAGCCCATATTAAACTGATTAATTAAAAAATAACCAATAAAAGAACCAATCATATAGACCTCACCGTGAGCGAAATTGATCAGTTTAATAATACCGTAAACCATTGTGTAGCCTAGTGCCATCAGAGCATAGACACTCCCTAGAAACAGGCCATTTACAATTTGTTGGATAAATATTTCCATGCATATCACATCACTTTTCTAAAAAATTAAGGTTAGGTAATTCTTTGCAGCCTTTATTCGAAAATAAGGGTCTGTGACAGATGATTGTCACAGACCCCGGTCTGCTCCGAAATATTAAGGATTTACTGTTTCAGCAGAAGATTCTTTTCCATCTGTTAAGCCGAGAACGACCGCTGATTTTACAGGGTTGTGGTCTTTGTCCATCGTAATCTTACCAGTAACACCAACGAAGTCTTTCAAGCCAGCTAAGCCTTTGTCAATCGCTTCTGGTGTTGCTTTGCCTTCGTCTTCAATCGCTTGCTTAATCATGTAGACAGAATCATAAGCCAATGCATTAAACGACGATGGCTGCTTGCCAAATTTATCTTCAAAAGCCTTCACAAACGGTTCTACTTTGTCAGTTGCTGGAGCTTTCGTTGAGAAATGACCGGTATAGTAAACATTTTTCACATTAGCTGCGCCTGCAGTATCAATCAATTTTTCATCTCCAAAACCATCGGCACCGATGATTGGCTGTTCGATTCCCATTTCACGAGCTTGTTTGATGATTAAGCCAGCTTCTGTGTAATAACCAGGAATATAGATAACATTGAAGTCTTTATCTTTGATTTTAGTCAGCATAGCTTGGAAATCTTTGTCACCAGCAGTAAAGTTTTCTTCAGCGACGATCTCACCTTTATACGTATCTTTGAAGGCCTTTTTTAGACCGTTGGCATAATCACTTGAGTTGTCCCCTAAGATCACCGCTTTATTCGCTTTCAGATTGTCATTCGCATATTTCGCTAAAACGATCCCTTGGAAGCTATCTTGAAAACACGCGCGATAGATATAATCTTGAACTTTGCCTTTTTGAACCGTAATCGCATCATCTGTTCCAGAAGGAGTGACCGCTGGAACCTTCGCCTTAGTCAAATTCGGTAATGTCGCTTTCGCTGCGCCCGATGTCGCTGGTCCAATGACTGCTACAACTCCATCTTTAGTTGTTAAATTCGCTGCAACCGAAGCGGCCTCGTTATTATCAGATTTATTATCCTTGGCGATGTATTCGATTTTTTTGCCGTCAATTCCGCCGTCTTTATTGATTTCTTCAACAGCTAATTTGGCGCCTTCGTTTTCCGCTTCACCATATGCCGCTACTGCGCCGGATAATTCAAAATTTCCGCCGATTTTAATCGTCTTCGCATCTTCTCCGCTGCTATTATCGCTTGCTTTAGGCGATCCACATGCGCCAAATAGAAACAACCCTGCCGCCAATGCAGCTACTGTTCTTTTTTTCATCCTGTATCCTCCTAATAAAATAATGATAATTTGTTAAGATAATAAAGAATATATAGGAAAAAACTCTCACTGTCAATTAAATTTTCTGAATATTTTAATAATTCAGCTATACGCAAACAATTTATAGCGTTTTCATTTCTAAGGGCTAGCTATCAAATAACTAAAAAAAAAGCTTTTGACCCATTAATAGTCAAAAAGCTCTTCTTTAAATAACTTATTTTTTTATTTATACTGCCTCAATAATAGGCTTATTTTTAAGTCCTTAAATAAATTTCTCGGAACAATTCAGTCAAAATCTCAAATTATTTTCCACTCAGCACCGACTTTTTTCAAGAAAGCAGAAAACAATACAATAACCTATGTACTTTATTTAGCAACCAAAACGCACTCTTGGAAGCATTTATTCTTTAATTTTCAGCAAAAGTCCCCGCTTAAAAATGGACACGAAAGCCACATTATTTAGACTGGATCAATTCAACGGTTCTTCGCTAAATAATCCGGTTCCTCTTCATCCAACAAATTTTTTTTCAACGAAAAATGAACAGGTACATAATCAATGCCTCCTCGAGCAAAAGGATTACAGCGTAAAATCCTAAAAATCCCCATTGTGCTCCCTTTTATCGCCCCATGCACCTGAATCGCCTTGATCATGTAGCTAGAACACGTCGGATAATAGCGACACGAAGGCTGGAACAATGGCGAGATAAACCGTTGGTACCCTCGTACAATCATAATTAGTCCTTTTCCAATAAAACTCATTACATCACCTCAATTTAAATGGATTCACGAACACGCCAGGTCGTTACGTCCGGTAAGCCAGACCTCAAACCAATTTTCTTACTAGCAAAAAGAGATTGCCCCAAAAATTTGGTGCAACCCCTCAATACTAGACATTTTGTTATAACAACTTTACTAATGTACAAATTCTAAAATATGCCGCCACACGCCAGGTAATAAAACCTTAAACGGATTGCCTCCGCCCATAGCACCATAGCCGATCATGCTGCCCACAATAAATAATAGAATACCTGCCAGCAAAATCGCTACGATTCGGATTAAGCTACGTAAGATATGTTCACTCGAACTCATATATCCACTCCCTTAAGCCAATACTGCTGCTGTGTCTGCCGCCTTCTTGTCTTCAGAATTCACACGTTCCACATCGGCGCCTAATTGTTGCAACTTCGTGTGGAATTCATAGTATCCACGATCTAAGTATTTCAGATTGCGTACACGTGTAATTCCATTCGCACGTAAGCCAGCTAATACTAAAGCCGCCGCTGCACGTAAATCCGTGGCATAAACTTCTGCACCTTGAAGTTCAGTTGAACCTTTGATCAACGCAACATTGTTGTCAATTTTCACTTGTGCATTCATTCTGCGCATTTCTTCTAAATGTTGGAAACGATTTTCAAAGACCGTTTCTGTGGTTGTACTGATACCTTCAGCTACTAATTGAATAGCAGTCATTTGGGCTTGCATATCTGTTGGGAACCCAGGATGAGGCATCGTTTTAATGTCTGTTGCTTTTAATGTCTTAGGACCGATAACTCTTAAGCCATCATTTTCTTCAGAAATTGTAACACCCATCTCTGTTAATTTAGAGATCAATGGACGATTGTGTTCAGAGATTGCGCCTTCGATCAGCACATCACCTTCAGTCATTGCTGCTGCCACCATGAATGTTCCAGCTTCGATCCGGTCTTGCACAATCGGATGTGAAACCGCATGAAGATGTTCTACACCTTCAATACGCATTATCTCTGTGCCAGCTCCGTGAATGCTTGCTCCCATTTTGTTTAAGAAGTTTGCTAAGTCAACGATTTCTGGTTCACGAGCAACATTCTCAATAATTGTCGTTCCTTTGGCTTTAACAGCAGCCATCATGATGTTTTGTGTCGCACCGACACTAGGAAAATCCAAGTAAATCGTATCGCCGATTAATTCGTCAGCAATTGCTTCGATATAACCATTTTTTTGGATAATTTTTGCACCTAACGCTTGGAATCCTTTTAAATGCAAATCGATTGGACGTTTCCCAATGGCACATCCGCCTGGCATAGCTACCTTGGCATGTCCATTACGAGCCAATAAAGGACCCATTACGACGATTGACGCCCGCATTTTACTTACATATTCATAGGGAGCTTCCACGTTTAATTGACGCGTCGCATCCACTGTGATTTCTTTTGTTTCTTCATTAAACTCAACATCCGTGTTCAAAAAACGGATCACTTGATTCATGGTAAAGACATCAGAAAGAATCGGAACATTGCTTAATGTTGTCGTTCCTTCTTCAGCCAATAGAGTCGCAGCTAAAATCGGAAGTACAGCATTTTTTGCTCCTTCAATCTGTACAGTTCCATTTAATTGTTTGCCACCACGAACGATGATCTCTTCCATTGTATTCCCTCCAAAAAGCTAATCGAATTCTCTTATCTTATATGTACCTAACTAAATGTCAAAAAAATATTTTTACACAAAAGGATAATTTCTAAAAAGAAGTTACTACAAGTATAACCTAAAGCAATCGCCAGCATCATTAACGTCAATCGGACTTGTGTTTCTTTAAATGATTTAAAGAGGTTTTCAATCCGTAACGATCGTATTGCCCAGAAAGCTAAATAAATAAAAGCAAAATGCGACACGATTCTGACTAGCGCATCGATTCCAAATACCTGCATAATCAATTCCCTTTCAAAAAAAATCAACAGTTGGATTATATCACAGTTTCATATAAAGAAGAACAGTTTGCTCACCCAAAAGCCTATAAAAAACTTTTTAAAAAACTTAAGCTTTTATAATTTTTCTTTTAGACACTGTTGGTTTTCTTTCAAACTAGAAAATAGTCTTCTTAAAAATTCTATTGATCTTTTTTTATCGTAGTGGCTTACAATCCTTATTAAGGGTAATTTTTTTACTACCCCTAAGTATTACTGCCCTCATTTATTTGAAAAACATTAAAAATGTTCGCCCGGTCAACTCTTCTTTCTTTTATAAAAAAAGAAGATCAACTTGAGATTGATCTTCTTTTTATTTAACGATGTTTTGAAACTTTGATTCGATTCATAGCACGGTGTAACGCAACTTCGGCCCGATTTAATTGGTCGGTGTCTTGTTTTTCCCGCGCTTCTTGAATCCGCGCTTCCGCCCGTTGTTTTGCTCTTTCAGCACGTGACACATCAATATCGCGTTCACGTTCAGCCGTGTCGGCGATAATCGTTAAGACATTGTCCCGAACTTCCATAATTCCCCCGTTGACTGCGATCCAGTCAACGTGTGTATCAGAGTCCGTACGACGAACTCGAACCTCGTCGATCGCAAGAGGCGCAATGATCGGTGCGTGGTTCGGCAAGATCCCGATCTCACCCGCAACTGTTTTTGCAACCACGATAGTCGCATTATGATCATAGACGTTACCATCTGGAGTAACAACGTTCACTTGCAGAACTTTGTTCTTTTCTTGTTCCATCGGGCACCTCTTTCTAGTAGCCTAAAGTTTTTGCTTTTTCTACTACGTCTTCGATCGTACCTACACTACGAAAAGCTTCTTCAGGAAGGTCATCATATTTTCCATCAAGGATTTCTTTGAAGCCTTCAACTGTCTTATCAACAGGAACATATGAACCTGGAAGACCAGTAAATTGTTCGGCCACGTTGAAGTTTTGTGACAAGAAGAATTGAATCCGACGTGCACGAGACACAATCACTTTTTCTTGGTCAGACAATTCGTCCATCCCTAAGATTGCGATGATATCTTGTAACTCACGGTAACGTTGTAAGACACGTTGAACTTCTGTCGCTACACGGTAATGTTCTTCACCAACGATTTCAGGTGCTAAGGCACTTGAAGATGAAGCCAATGGGTCAACGGCTGGATAGATCCCTTGCTCTGTCAACTTA
Organism: Enterococcus viikkiensis; assembly: GCF_005405345.1. Classification (GTDB taxonomy): domain Bacteria; phylum Bacillota; class Bacilli; order Lactobacillales; family Enterococcaceae; genus Enterococcus_A; species Enterococcus_A viikkiensis. The sequence goes on from NZ_BJDW01000004.1 coordinate 134,129, forward strand.
CGTTCCAAGTTGGTTGTTGCATCCAAATGGGCGAAAGCTGTCGCGGGCGCAGGGTCAGTATAGTCATCGGCTGGCACATAGATGGCTTGGATCGAAGTAATTGAACCCTTTTTAGTAGAAGTAATCCGTTCTTGCAATTGACCCATTTCAGTTGCCAAGGTTGGTTGATACCCAACAGCTGACGGCATCCGACCAAGTAAGGCAGATACTTCTGAACCGGCTTGAGTGAAACGGAAGATGTTATCGATAAATAGCAACACATCTTGTCCTTCTTCGTCACGGAAATATTCAGCTAGAGTTAAACCAGTTAAGGCAACCCGCATCCGGGCACCTGGCGGCTCGTTCATTTGGCCAAACACCATGGCTGTTTTTTCAATTACACCTGAATCTTTCATTTCATAATAAAGGTCGTTCCCTTCACGAGTCCGTTCCCCAACACCGGTAAAGACGGAAATCCCACCGTGTTCTTGAGCGATATTATGAATCAATTCTTGGATCAATACGGTTTTACCCACACCGGCACCACCGAATAGTCCGACTTTACCACCTTTTAAGTAAGGCGCTAATAAGTCGATAACTTTGATCCCTGTTTCTAAGATTTCGTTACTTGTGCTAAGTTCTTCAAAGCTTGGCGCTTTTTTATGAATTCCACTTTTTTCTGCATCTTCAGGAAAAGGTGCTTCTTTGTCGATGGTTTCACCTAAAACATTAAACACACGACCCAATGTTTCTTTCCCTACTGGTACTGAGATTGGTTTGCCGGTATCGACAACTTCCATCCCACGTTGCAAACCATCAGTAGATTCCATGGCGATCGTGCGGATAACACCATCACCAAGTTCTAAAGCAGCTTCAAGAACGACTTTTGTTTTATCATTTTTATAAACAATCAACGCATTGTTGATGTCTGGTAAGGATTGATCTAAAGAAAATTCCACGTCGACAACGGGACCAATAACTTGAACAATCTTGCCTGAACTCATGTTTTTTCCTCCAATCTTGAAATTATTCTAACGCGGAAGCCCCGCCGACAATTTCTGTAATCTCTTGGGTGATCGCCGCTTGACGTGCACGGTTGTATGAAATGGTCAAATCATCAATAATTGAACCAGCGTTATCTGTGGCTGTCTTCATCGCTGTCATCCCAGCTGCGTGTTCTGCCGTTTTGGCATCAACGATCGCACCATAAATCAAGCTTTCCGCATATTGCGGCAGCAATTGATCAAGGATGGCTTCTTTTGAAGGCTCAAAAAGATATTCCTCACGATACGTTTGTGCTTCATTTGGATCTAAGTCAGAAATCGGTAGCATTTTTTCTACTCGGAACTGACTAGACAATGAATTGACGTGATGGTTGTAACATACGTACAATTCATCAAAAACTTGATTTTCATACATACTAGTTGTCATTGAAACGATTTTTCGTACTTCATCAAAGCTTGGTTGATCCGATAAATTGCGCAATTCATAAGCTAATTTAACGCCGCGAGCTTTGAAAAAGTCTGCTCCGGTCCCACCAATGGCTAATAATACATATTCATCGGCAGAATCATGATCATCTTCAAGCATTGTCATCGTTTGCTTTAAAATCGAGCTGTTGTATCCGCCCACTAAACCACCATCAGAGGTAATCACAATATAACCCGTTTTTTTAACCGGTCGATTGATCAACATACTGTGGTAGTTAATGCCGCTTATTTGACGACCAGAATTAGCCAATTCAGTTAATTCACTAGCTGTTAAGTGAGTTAAGACTTCCCGTACCTTTGAAGCATACAATTGAAATTTTGACGAATACATTTCAGACTTTGTTAACTTCGAAGCAGAAACCATTTGCATAGCTTTGGTGATTTGGCTCGTCTTTTTTGTCGATGCAATCCGTGTTTTGATTTCATTTAAGGATGCCATGATTTTTTCTCACCTCGATTATGCTTTTTCTTTGTTAGCAGTTGATGCGTCAAAAATATCTTTGAATTCTTGGATCGCGCTATCTAATTTTTCAGATTCTGGCAATTCTTTCGTGTCACGAATTGTCGCGAATAAATCAGAATGGTTCGTTTCTAAGTATTCAAATAATTGTGCTTCAAAATCTAAAATACTATTGACTGGAATACTATCAAGTACGCCATGAGTCAAGGCATAAAGGATCACAACTTGTTTTTCAACAGGAAGTGGATCATGTAATTTTTGTTTTAGCACTTCAACCGTCCGACGGCCACGATTCAATTTTGCTTGTGTTGCTGCATCTAAATCTGAACCGAATTGGGTGAAGGCTTCTAATTCACGATAGCTGGCAAGGTCCAAACGAAGGGTCCCGGCAACTTTTTTCATCGCTTTGATTTGTGCTGAACCACCAACACGTGATACGGATAAACCAGCATCAACGGCTGGGCGAATACCAGCATAGAACAAATCGTTTTCTAAGAAAATTTGTCCATCGGTGATGGAGATTACGTTGGTAGGAATATATGCGGAGATATCTCCGGCTTGTGTTTCAACGAACGGCAAGGCTGTTAATGAACCGCCACCTAATTCGTCAGAAAGTTTTGCTGCACGTTCTAGTAAACGTGAATGCAAGTAGAAAACATCCCCTGGGTAAGCTTCACGACCTGGCGGACGACGTAATAGTAATGAGAGTTCACGATAAGCAACGGCTTGTTTTGATAAATCATCGAAGACGACCAAGACGTGTTTGCCGTTGTACATGAATTCTTCACCCATTGCTGTTCCAGCGTAAGGCGCAATAAATAATAGCGGTGCAGGTTGAGACGCACCGGCTGTTACGACGATGGTGTAATCCATCGCACCAAATTTACGAAGTGTTTCCACTTGCGAACGAACGGTAGATTCTTTTTGTCCAATAGCGACGTAGATACAAATCATGTCTTGACCTTTTTGGTTGATGATCGTATCAATCGCAATCGAAGTTTTCCCAGTTTTCCGGTCACCGATAACTAATTCACGTTGGCCGCGGCCGATTGGAACTAAGGCATCGATGGCTTTTAAACCGGTTTGCATAGGTTCTGAAACGGATTTACGTTGCATAACGCCAGGAGCCATAGCTTCTACTGGACGTGTTTTGCTTGTTTCAATTGGGCCCATGCCGTCGATTGGTTGACCTAGTGGATTCACGACCCGACCAATCATGTTCTCACCAACAGGTACTTCCATGATTTTACCGGTCCGTTTTACTTTATCTCCTTCACGAATGGACTCAAATTCACCTAGAACGATGATACCTACATCATTGCTTTCTAAGTTTTGTGCCATTCCGTAAGAGCCGTTAGAAAACTCTAACAGTTCTCCACTCATTGCATTTTCTAAGCCGTGGGCACGAGCGATTCCGTCCCCAACGTAAGTAACTGTTCCGATTTCTTCAACCGACAGTTTGTTGTCATAATTTTGAATCTGTTCTTTAATTAAAGCACTGATTTCTTCTGCTTTGATGGCCATTCATTTCACCTCTTCTTCTCTACTTTTTACTAAGTGCTGCTCGTAGACCATTTAATTGGCTGGCGAGGCTGCCGTCGATCACTTGATGATCGGCTTCAACAATGACACCACCGAGAATTGATTCATCAACTAACGGGGTTAACGTGGCCTTCTGGTAGCCAAAAACATCAGCGACTTTTGCTTCAAGTTCGTGTTTCTTTTCTTCAGAGAGCGGAACAGCCGTAGTGACTGTACCGTGTGCGATTTTATTTAATTCATCATAGCGATGCTCATATTCATCAATCATGAACGGAAGATCATCACTACGATTGTACTCAAAAACAACTAATAGAAAATTTTTAATGATCCCTTCAAAGTTGCCAGTGAAAGCATCCATAATCGCTTTCTTTTCGGCACCTGTTAAACGAACATCCGTTAAAATATTTCCTAGATCGGGAATTTCTTTACAAATTTCTCGAACGGTCAACAACTCTTGATAAACGGCATCGGCGGCTTTATTTTCGATCGCCAATTCAAACAAAGCTTTTCCATAACGTTTACCAACAGTGTATTTATCAAGCTTCATGTTTCGTATTACCTAGCTTATCCATATAGTCGTTGATCAAATCTTGATGCGCGTCTTGTGAAAGCTCTTTGCTCAAGATTTTTTCTGCGATTTGTAAGGAAAGAGTAGCCACGTCATCTTTAACAGAGGTCAAAGCATTGTCTCGTTCGTCTTTGATTTCGGCTTGCGCACGATCTTTCAGACGAGAAACTTCTTCTTTGGTGTCTTTGATGATGTTTTGGCGACTTAATTCGCCGCTTTCCTTCGCATTTTTGATGATGTCTGCCGCGTCACTACGAGAGCTGGCTAACTGAGTTTCACGTTCTTTTTCCAACTCAGCTGCTTTGTTTCGTGATTGTTCGGCAGAATCTAGATCATTGGCGATCTTATCTTCACGTTTTTGTAAGATGTCTTGAACGGCACCCCACGCGAATTTTTTCAATAGCGCCATTAATATCACGAATGATAATGTAACAGCGATTAAATTACCGAGCGTTGTATTGACAGTCTCAGCAATAACTAGATTCGGCATACTCGGTCTTCCTTTCTGTTCGTCTTCCTCATTTAAGGATCGTCATTCGCTCCTTAGGCTTATCTAAAAGCCTTCATAAAAAAGTATTTTGGATTATTGGAAAACCATCAACATACCTAATACTACACCTAGAATTGGCACAGCTTCGATCAAACCAACACCGATAAACATTGTTGAACGAATTTGTCCTGACATTTCTGGTTGACGTGCCATAGATTCAATTGCTTTTGAGATTACTTGTCCGTTACCATAACCAGCCCCGATTGCGGCCCCCATGATTGCGATTCCTGCACCGATAAAGTTCATAATAAATTTCCTCCTAAAAGTGTGTTAAATTTTTTTATTCTACCTCGATTTTATGACTGATATAAACCATCGATAGAGTTGTGAAAACGAAAGCTTGGATACTACCAATAAATAATGAGAATGCGATCCAAATCATTTCAAGCGGAACAACTAGCGGCAAGGTGATCCAGCCAGTACTAGTTACAACACTTGCGATCAATGAAAGCAGTACTTCACCGGCAAAAATATTGCCATAAAGACGCAGACCTAACGTAATAACATTGGTGAATTCTTCCATCAACTTGATCGGGAACAAGCCCGCAGGTGTAAAGAAAGAATTTTTAATGTAACCACCTAAGCCAAATTTTTCTGACCCAAGATAATTCGCCAAGGTCAATACTAGTAACGCCAATCCCATTGTTACAAACGGGTTTGCTGTTGGGCTCTTCCAATACGTTACATCGTTTCCTGAAACGATTTTAGTGATAAGCCCGATTTGGTTTGCCACAAAGATAAATAAGAACAACGTAAATGAGAACAAACTAAAATTTCTAACTTCTTTACGCGGCATGTTGTCACCAACAATGTTCGTCGTAAAATCAATGACCCACTCAATTGCGTTTTGTTTGCCTTTGGGTTTCAATGATAGGTTGCGTGTAAACGCAAAAACAATGAGAAAGACGATGATACATGTCAAAACAATCATTGACGTTACCGTACCGTCAAACCATACGGGACCTATATGGAAAACCCAAGATTTTTCATTCAATCCAGTTCACCTCTCTTCTCAGCGATTCGCGTCAGCTCATGCTTGCTTAGCGCTGCTCGTCAAAATACTATCGTATGTTACCACCAGAGAAAGAAAATTTCAAAGAATTTTCCTAAAAATTTTCGAATAAGTCAAAGAAAATTTTTAGTACGTTATTTTATCTTTGTTCAAATCCCCTCTAATTACTAATTTAGCCCGCAAAACAGCTAGTATAGATTGTAACTAATCGTATCAAAATCCATAGTGAAGTAAAGAAATTATCATTAAATATGCGAAAAAGAATATTTTGCTAACGAGAATAATTTTTCAACGTCCGACTAATCTGTCGATCGACATCTTTTCGCTTCAATGTTTCACGTTTATCATATTGGCGTTTTCCTTTACCGATACCAATCAAAACTTTGGCGTAGCCATCCTTCAAATAGACTTTCAAGGGTACGATCGTGATTCCGGGATTTTTTAATTCCCCAGCCAAACGCGCAATTTGCTTTTTATGAAGCAATAATTTGCGTGTTCGCAAAGGATCATGATTGAAAATATTTCCTTGCTCATACGGGCTGATATGGACATTGTATAAAAAAGCTTCGCCATTTCGAACACGAGCAAAACCGTCCTTCAAATTGATCCGACTATTGCGAATCGATTTGATTTCCGTTCCTTGCAAAACGATTCCCGCCTCCATCGTGTCGATGATCGTATAATCATGACGGGCCTTTTTATTTTGTGCAACGAGTTTTCCTTCCCCTTTTGGCATCTGCTATCCCTTCTTTCTACCTGTTTTTTTCTTTTTAGCCACCGATTTGTAAAAAGGCTTCTTACCTTTTTTCTTTTTCTTCTCTTTTCCCGCAGCGGGACGATCCGAATTTTTCGGATGATTTTTATTGCTGTTTTGATTATTCTTGCGTCCACCAGTTGGCTTACGGCGCTGATTGTTACGACGACTGTTTTCTGGAACTTCCAGCGCTGGAATTTCTTCGGCTTCAAGCAACTCAAAATCAATTTCTCTTGTTTCAGGATCCGATTTCGTAACCTTTACTCGTACCTTTTGCCCTATTTTAAAGGTTTGACGTGTCCGCTCACCGACTAAAGCTAATTGATTTTCAATAAAGTGGAAATAATCTTGTTTCAATTCATTGAGATGGATCATGCCTTCAACCGTATTCGGCAATTCAATAAAGATCCCAAACTTCGTAACAGAGCTGATAATCCCATCGAATTCTTCACCGACTTTATCCGCCATATACTCCGCTTTTTTCATGCTGTCCACTTCACGTTCAGCATCTACTGCCCGACGCTCCATCTTCGAGCTATGATCAGCAATTTCAGGCAACGCCTCTGCCCACTTGGCTTTTGTCGCTTCCCCTTGATCCTGACTATAGGTCCGAATCAGACGATGGACAATCAAATCAGGATAACGGCGAATTGGCGACGTAAAGTGCGTATAGTATTCAGCAGCTAATCCATAGTGCCCATAGTTATCCTCAGAATATCGTGCCTGTTGCATACTCCGTAAAAGCATCGTATTGATGACTGGAGCCTCCGGTTTGTCTTCTACCTCGTCAATAACCTTTTGTAAATCTTTCGGCGTGATGGTAGTTTTTGTTCCTTTAACTACAATACCCAAAGCAGACGCAAAATCAAAGAAACGCTGCATTTTTTCTTCCTTCGGCTGTTCGTGGATTCGATAGATAAAAGGCAACTTCAAGCGATTAAAATGCTCCGCAACCGTTTCGTTGGCGGCCAGCATAAAGGATTCGATCAAGCGTTCACCGACGCCTCGTTCTCTCAACTCAATATCCGTGGGACGGCCCTCTGGATCAACCAAAATTTTCGCTTCACGATCTTCAAAATTGATTGCCCCACGTTGGATACGACGAGCTTCAAGAATCTGATGCAGTTCTTTCATTAGTTGAAACATCGGCACTAACTGCTGATAGCGTTCCAACGTTTCAGGCTTTTTCTCTTCCAAAATCTCATTGACTGCTGAATATGTCATTCGCTCAGTCGTTTGAATGACACTTTGGAAGATTTCATGATGAACAATCGTTCCACTTGGATCGATCTCCATCTCACAACTCATCGTTAAGCGTGGCACCCGCGGGTTCAATGAACAGATCCCATTTGATAAACGCTGCGGAATCATCGGAATTACCCGATCGGTTAAATAAACACTGGTTCCCCGTTCAAACGCTTCTTTATTTAAGATACTATCTTCCGTCACATAATAAGAAACGTCGGCGATATGAACCCCTAAGAAATAATTGCCATTATCTAGTTTACGAACAGTCACCGCATCATCTAAGTCTTTCGCGTCAGCACCATCGATGGTCACGATTTGTTGCTCCCGCAGATCCCTGCGGCCAACCAGGTCCGTCTCTGAAATTTGATCCGGTACTTGCTCTGAAGCTGTCTGGACTTCTTCTGGAAATTGCGTCGGAATCCCTTGTGCAATCACGATAGACAAAATATCCATCCCTGGATCATTTTTATGACCGATGACTTTTGTCACCATTCCCTCAAGACTGGTTGCATAGCCTTTTTCCGGGTAATGGGTAATCTCAACGATAACGACACTGCCGTCCACCGGTTGAATCCCCTCAGCTGCAATAAAGACTTTAAACTGCGCACTTTTTTTATCCTTTGGTGTTACGTAGCCAAACAAATCCGATTCTGCAATCTCATCCACATCAAATGCAGTGAACTCACCAACTAATTGTTGGATTTTTCGTTCTTTGATGGAAACGACTTGGCCTTCTGCCCCACGATCAGCAAATAAATCTGCTGTTTTTTGAATATCGATCATAACGATGTCGCCATCCATCGCAAAATTCGTCGCATCCTTCGGAATGAACACATCTGGTTCCTCCGGATCGATCGTTACAAAACCGAAGCCTCGTTCGTTACGACGAAAGATTCCTTCAACTTCGATTGGTTGGAAAGGCAACTTGATGCGACCCTTTTTATTAAACTCTAAGGTCTTTTCCCTTTCCATTTGCGCAACCGTTTGAACCAACAACTTGTAGTCCTCGCTTTTACGCATGTCTAATGCTTCTGCCAATTCTTCCATTGACAGACTTTTTTTAGTGGCCGCTTTCAACCCAGCCAGTATTTCTGCTTTAATTGTTTTTTTCTCCATTATTCTCTCTCCAGCCAAGACCCGCTAAAAAATCAGCAACGTCTTGTTCAAATTGTCTTCGTTCAGGTCCTACCGTAATAACATGACCACTTTTAGGATACCATTTTAACGTAAAGGGGGTCTGCTGCAAAAGTGCTGCCGTTTGAAAAACCCCTTTCGCTTCAATCATTTCATCTTGACCTGCCTGCGCCATAAAAAAGGGGGCTTGGATCGCGGTTAATTTTTCATAGGCTTGTTTCGCTTGCGCCTCGATTGTGGCCAGTTGCTTTTCGACTAATGGACGATACGTCATTAACGTTTCCTCCGTTAGGACTTCTCCGGTTCGTTCGATTACCTGCTTGGCATATAATAGGAAGTTTTCAGCTACTTGCGTTTTCACTGGCGCGATTGGTGAGCAAAAAAAGCCACCCCCAACAAAATCTTTTGAAGCTTCCGTTAATAAACGAGTTGAAAAAATCCCGCCCATTGATAATCCTAAAACAGCAATCTCTTGATAGCCTTTTGCTTGTAAAAATTTTACTGCCTGTTGACTATCTTGCCACCAATGCGCTGAGCTTTCGTGTAAAATATCCAAAGGATCTAGCGTGCCATGTCCCTTAAATAGTGGGGCGTAAACTGTATAATCTAATTTTTCTAACGAACGTGCCAGCATCCGGACATCATTCGGACTGCCGGAATAGGCGTGCAAAAGTAACACCGCGCGCTTTCCGTGGGGCAAGAACAACGACTCAGGTAATTGAACCATTCCTTCCACTCCTTTTCTTCTATCTTAAAGTGTACTTGATTTACATTAAATACAAAATTAGAAAGACTTCGTTCAACCGTTTGTTCGTGAAACCGGACATCAAAAAAAGACCTCTCAAGTGAGAGGCCGCTTTATTTGCTTGATAGAAACATTAAGACGAAGAGCAAAATCATCCAAACTGCACCTAAAACTGCAGTTGATCGTTGCATCACAGCTTCAAAGCCGCGCGCTTTTTGCTTTCCGAACAATTGATCCGCACCGCCAGTAAATGCACTTGCAGCACTATTTTGTTTGCTAGGCTGCATCATGATCGTAATGACGATGATCACTGACAACACCAAGATAACGCCCAAAATAAAATTATACAAAAGATGACCTCCTTATTCCAAACTACTTCATTTTTTACTTTAGCATAATTGAAGCTGCTTGACTAGAGAGGAAAACAAACTTATTTTCTTAAAACATCTGCATATTCTGGTTTTTCTTCAAATTCTTTTTTAGCAAATGGGCAAAGAGGGATGATTTTTTTACCATCTTTACGTGCTTTATCAACGCCAGCTGCAACTAATTTTTGTGCTAATTGTTGGCCACGATAAGTTGGGTCAACAAAGGTATGATCGATGATCATGATTTCTGGGCCTGCATTTGACCAAGTCATTTCGCCAGCTTCGTTTCCTTCGTCGTTTAGTAATACAAAACGGTCTTTTCCTTCTTTGATTTCCATAATAACGCTCCTCTGAATGAAAGTTTTGGTGAACTATGGGATGTTCCTTAATTAGCTAGGAAAAATCCCGTTATACTTCTGCTTTTACAATATATTTCAAGGCGCCGCTTGGACACGTATCCACGACATAGCTAGCATTTTCCACACTGCCATTATCCGGGATGATCCACGGTCTGCGTCCCACCTCAAAAATTTCTGGATTGCCTCGGACACAATTTCCGATATGCGCGCAAATATCTTTATTGTAATAAATATCAATGCCCTCACCATGATATTTGCGATAACCTTGAGCCAATAATTCTTCTTCATTAACAGGCTCTTGATCAAATTTGCTTCCGTCCATTTTTTATCACTTCCTTTGAGTAAGATTATAAAGAAAATCAATAAAAATTTACACTAAATCGTCTTTTAAGCTAAGAGTTCGATTAGAGTCTGCATCGTTTGATGCGCATCTCTCTGATCTGGAAACGCCAAAGTAAATGTTCGTCCGCCTAATGTCTCAATCAACAATTCAAAGACACCTGATTGTTGGTGCAGGGAAAAGGGTTTCAAGCTTTCTGTCGTAAAATAAACATTTCGTGGTTCTTTCGTCAGATCATCTTCTTCTAATACATGTAACCCGCGGTTAGAGAAAATCAATAGCTTTTCGGTCTGATCTTCATAAAGCGCTAATTGATTCAAGCCTTCTTCGGGAAAAAGCGCGCGCAGTTGTGCCTGTAATAATAAAAAGCTAGTCTCCTTCATTGGAAGTCCCTTATGCGGAAAACGCTGGAAATACATTATTCAAATAAGCTTGGCCTAATTCATAATAATGCTCCGCGTTCTCACGATTTTTTTCGATTTCTGCAGGTGTCAATTGGCGAATCACCCGAGCAGGCGAACCAAAAGCCAGCGAGTTTGCTGGAATCACGGTTCCTTCGGTTACTAACGAATTCGCTCCAATCAAACTGTTTTCTCCGATCTCCGCATGATTTAAAATGGTCGAGCCCATTCCAATCAGAGCCCCTGAATGAATCTTACACCCATGAATAATACAGCCATGACCGACCGTTACATAATCATCAATCTGAGTTGGTGCATCATGATCCACATGCACGATCGTCCCGTCTTGGATATTACTTTTTTTACCAATTGAAATTTTGTTGCTATCCCCTCTTAAAACACTTTGAAACCAAATCGTCGAGCCAGCATCAATCGTCACGTCTCCGAATACATCTGCACTATTTGCAATAAATTCTGTCATCGTCCTCACCTCAATTTCAGTATAGCACGAGGCTAGCCTTTCGTTTGTAAAACAAAGAGCCTTAAAAATAATTTTAAGACTCTTGCTTCCTGTTTATTCATAAACGTGCTAAGCCCAATCTCCGTTTCTAAAGATCGCGATGCGACTGCCGTCTTGACGAATCCCGTCAATGTTCATTTGACCAGAACCAATCATGAAATCCACATGATTTTTGCTCCGATTCAAGCCATGTTCGATTAGTTCTTCTTCATTCATATCCACTCCACCTGCTAAGTTAAAGGCGTAAGCATTGCCAATAGCTAAATGATTCGAGGCATTTTCATCGTATAGTGTACTGAAGAACGTAATTCCTGATTGAGAGATTGGTGAAGGGTCCGGCACTAACGCTACCTCTCCTAAATGCTTGGAACCTTCATCCATTTCGACTAATGCTTTTAAGACTTCTTCACCTTGCTCCGCCTGAACATCAACAATGGCGCCGTCTTTGAAAGTCAATTGAATACCAGTAATTACTTGTCCACCGTAGGCTAAGGGTTTGGTAGAAGATACGACCCCGTCTGCGACCCGGCAATCAGGTGCGGTAAAAATTTCTTCTGTCGGCATATTGGCCATGAATTCAAAGCCTTTTTCATTAATACTGCGGGCACTGTCCCACACATGATTTACAGGCAGGCCGATCGTTAAATCAGTTCCTGGCGCTTGATAATGCAACGCTTTAAATTGCTCACGGTTCATCATAGCCGCTTTTTCTTGCAATCTTTTTTCATGTGCCGACCACGCCTGAATCGGATCAGCTTCATAAACTTTAGTTGCCTTAAAGATTGCGTCCCACAACGCTGCTACTTGCTCTGACTCAGGCAATTCTGGAAAAACTTTAGCCGCCCATGGTGCTTCCGCTGCAGCTACTACCGTCCAACTGATTTTATTCGCCGCTGCAACTTGCCGCAGACCAAATAATAATTTGCGATCATATTGTTGATAGGCATCAATGCGTTTCGTATCCACACCAGCGAATACACCCGGATCTTGTGAAACCACACTGATTCGACTGATCCGTCGAGCAACTAGATCATCCATCTCCGCCTGCTTGTACGCTGGAACTTCCCGCAATTCGTCAAGTGCCATATTCATTACCTGTTCGCGTAAAATCGTGTCATCTGTCCAACGCAAAACGACTTGGCTCGCTCCGGCTTCATAGGCTTTTTTAACAATTAAACGAGCCAAAGGTGCCTGATTGACAGAAATGTCTAACTGGACTAAATCTTTCGCCTGAACATTAACTCCCGTCTTCACAATCAAATTCGCATATGCGTCTAAATGCTCCATTAAATCTATCATTTTTCCACCTCTATAATGTTCCTGAAGTTAAAATATATTTTTTCTCGTAACGGCTATACATAACGACCGCAACAACCCCAAAGACGACTGGACCTAAAATCGAATAAATTGTTCCCGCAAGATCGCCTTGCATTGCTGGTTGAACAATCGTAAAGACATTGGCAAAACCGACCACAAAAGTTACAACAATTACCGCAATATTAGCCATTGTCTGAGTCTTATATATCTCAAATGGTTTTTCGATTTCCTTTTTCTTTTTAAATCCAATAAAAGCGATCGCCAAGAACATATAAGGAATCGTCATCGAAACATTCGTCATCGAAACTAAGACTTGGAAGAAATATTTCGCGCCGCTTCCGCCAAAAGAAACGAGTGCCACAATCGCAATTACGATCGCTGCTTGGACTTTCATTGCGTTAACGGGCAAACCATTTTTAGTTTTAGTTAAATATTCCGGCCAAACCTCTTTCGGTGTCCCTTCGATCAACTGTTTCAAAGGTGAGAAGATCAAGGTGAAAAATGCTCCTGTCAATGCTAAGAACATCGACAAGCCCATGTAACGCGATACCCAAACACCCATCGTGACAGAGGCGGCTTCCGTTAAATGCAACGCATGACCTAATTGATAGCCCATATTATTCATCGCGATATACGCAACATTGCCTAAGGTCACTTCCGCATCAGAAAACTGTGTAAAGGCAAAAGTCCAATTTGTGAAAGCCCCCATCATAAAAATTCCAACTGCATATCCCACCGCGATAACGATTGCCGAGATTGCCACTCCTCGAGGAAAAGTCTTTTCGGCATTCTCTGTTTCATCTACTAAGCCGCCAACAACTTCCAAGCCACCATATGCGAAGATCGCAAAGACTAGGAAACCAAAAACTTGAATCATCGTCGAATAATCTGCATTAGGAGACTGGAAAAATGCTCCTGGACTCAGCGGCTGTGCCATATGTCCATTCAGTAAAAGAATTGCCAAACCACCGATAAATAATACAACATTAATCAATGCAACGGCTGTCCCACCGATTGACGTCACTTTTTTAATGCTGTCTAATCCTCTTGAAGAAACAAAAGTAATCAAAATAATCCAGAAAATAGCTAAGACTCCTAATGTTTGTACACCAGACAATCCAAATGGTGTCCATTGTTGTGTTTTGTCTACGCCGAAAATCGCATTCGACAATGGAATCCAGATTCCCGATCCTACGTTAACCATCCAAATAATATATGATGCATACCACATGAAAGTACCAATAAAAGCAAATTTAGGATTAAAGGATTCTGCCATCCAAGAATAAATGCCGCCTTTTCGATCTTTAAAAGCCGCTCCATATTCAGACAACATAAAAGCAAAAGGTAAAAAGAACGTCACTGCTGCTAAAACGTACCACAAGATTGAAGCATAACCCATCAAATAAAACGCGCGTGTAATGTTGGTGAAACCAAATACCGATGTGAAGATCATAAGAATCAGTGAGATTAAAGTTAATTTCTGTTTTTTCGGTTTCGACATGAATGTTTCCTCCAATTTTTATTTTTCAGCGAATCAAACCTATCCTTTCTTAAGATTTAAAGAACACTTTTCTTTAAAATCAAGTGACACTTGTTTAAAGAAATGAGTTGTTCTTTCGTTAAAAAATCGCTTTATTACTAAAATTGTACGTATTCGCTACCACTAAAACAACAGGATTTCCTAATAACTTAGCAAAGCATAATCCGAAAAAGAAAACGCTTTCTTTTTTATAATAAAGAACGGTCGTTTTTTTATTAGGTCGTTTCGTTTTATTTTCGGCTCTACAAAATTCATTTATTTATAAGCTTTCATATGATGACGTGAGTTTCTTTATTTCCATTTGCCTGGCGATTCAAAATTAGAAAAAAAAACGCTCTTCTCATGAATAAATCATCTCATGTGAAAGCATACTCAATCCAAAGTAAAAAAGACATGGACTCTTCATCCATGTCTCTCCCCGCTTACTCAGCTTCTTCCATAAATTGACTATTATAAAGTTGTTCGTAGAATCCGCCTTGTTCTAACAGTTCATGGTGCGTTCCATGTTCAATGATATTTCCATCTTTCATCACTAAAATGTGGTCCGCATCGCGAATCGTTGATAAGCGATGGGCAATCACGAAACTGGTTCGCCCTTCCATCACTCGATCCATCGCTTTTTGAATCAAACCTTCCAATCGTGTATCGACGGAGCTGGTGGCTTCGTCTAAAATCAAAATTTTCGGATCCGAAATGATCGCACGAGCAATCGTTAGTAATTGTTTCTGTCCTAAGGAAACATTGTTCCCTTCTGAATTAATCTCCATCTCATACCCACCGGGCATTGTACGAATAAAGTGATCGACATTCGCAGTCTTAGCGGCATCCACGACTTCATAATCCGTGGCTTCTAATCGGCCAAAGCGAATGTTATCACCGATCGAGCCTTCATACAACCACGCATCTTGTAACACCATACCAAACAACGAACGAACATCAGAGCGGTTCATTTCTTGCGTATTCACACCATCAATCAGGATTTTCCCACTGTCGATGTCGTAAAAACGCATCAATAAATTAATCAAGGTGGTTTTTCCAGCCCCTGTTGGTCCAACGATTGCGACCGTTTCTCCAGCCTTGACTTCAAAACTCAAATCCTCAATCAATGGTTTCTTAGGATCATAGCTGAACTGCACATGATCAAAGACGACATTTCCTTGGAGTGGTTCTGATAATGCTAGATCCGTCTCGTTTAACGTTTCTTCCGGTTCGTCTAAAATTTCAAACACTCGTTTTGCGGAGGCCGAAGCACTTTGAATCATGGATGACAGCTGAGTAATTTCTCCCATTGGTTGACTGACTTGCCAAATATATTGAATGAAGGCTTGTAACTGACCTACCAAGATCACACCGTGAATGACGTTCCAACTACCTAAAATTGCCATCGCAATATACGTTCCATAAGCTGTTAATTGAACGAGTGGCTGCATCAAACTTGAAACAAAAGCCGCTCGAAAGCCAAAATGTCGTAATTGATGATTGACCTTACTAAAACCAGCTAACGTTTCTTTTTCACGACCATAAAGCTTCAAGACACTAAAGCCCGTCATATTTTCTTGTACGTACCCATTCAACTCTCCTAAAGAATTTTGCATGCCTTGGAAATCTTTTTGAGAGACTTGAACGATCTTTCTAGAAATCACAATTGACAAAGGGATCATGATTATCGACAGAAAAGCCATCATGGGATTGATGTAAAACATCATGACCACTGCCAGCAAGATTCCTAAAACTGCATTGATGGATTTAATGATCGCTTGTTGCATCGCATTGCTGACCGCATCTACGTCATTGGTTACCCGTGACAAAATATTTCCTTGTTGATTGCGATCAAAATACGAGACCGGCAAACGATTGATCTTGGCTTCGATATCCTCACGCAAATCCCGCATTGCGGATTGGACAACATTGGCCATTAGCCAGCCCGTCGCTAACTGGGTGCCACAATAAGCAATCCCGACAACCACAATCACGGCTAACCACTTAAATACATAGTCAAAATTGACTGCTTCGCCTTGAGTAATATTTTTGCTGACCTCGGTTGTCGGCAAACCAGTCAGGTACGGCATCCATGTACCTAATATCAAGGTCGCCACCGCTAATACAAGAACGAGGATAAATATTTTTTTGTAAGGATTGATATAGCGCATCAATCGTTTTAAAGAAGAAGTATATTTTTTCATGCCAATTCCTCCTTCGATAATTGTGATGCGGCAATGTCGTAATAAATCGGACAGTTTTCAAGCAGCTGACGATGGGTTCCAATACCAACGACGTCTCCTTCGTTCAAAACCACGATTTTGTCAGCGTGCATAATCGTACCCACCCGCTGAGCGACAATCAGAACCGCTGATTGCGTCGTTTCCTTTTTCAATCGTGCGCGTAATCTAGCGTCCGTTTGATAATCTAACGCGGAGAAACTATCATCAAAAATATAAATCTCTGGCCGGCGAATCACTGCGCGAGCAATCGCTAGACGCTGCTTCTGACCACCGGAAAAATTCCCGCCGCCTTCTGCCAACTCTTCTTGATAGCCGTTCGGTTTTTGCGAAATAAATTCGGCTGCCTGAGCGATTTCCGCTGCTTCTTCCATTTCTGCTTGGGTAGCATCTTTTTTCCCATAACGTAGATTTTCTTCGATTGTTCCGGTAAATAACTGAGCCTTTTGCGGAATATAGCCAATCTTTTCTCTTAAATCTTTTAGCCGATAGGCACGCACATCCTGACCGTCGACTAAGACTTGTCCTTCGGTTACATCGTAAAATCGTGGAATCAACTGAATCAGTGTTGATTTACCTGAACCCGTACTACCGATAAAAGCGACTGTTTCTCCCGGATTGGCGGTAAAACTAACATTACGAATCACTGGGCTTTCCGCATGCCCAGGATAAGCAAAGGTTACATCCTTGAATTCCAATGTACTTTTTTCCTTTGGTTCCACGAGTGCTTCTGGATTGTCTTTAATCAACGGGTCCATATCAAAAATTTCTTGGATTCGTTGCGCGGATACATTAGCCCGCGGGTACATCATAAAGACCGTTGCGAAAAGCATAAAGGAGAACAACGCATGGAAAATATATTCAATGAAGGCGATCAGCGTACCCACGGCTAAATTTCCTTGATCAATCTGAATTGTTCCGTTCCAAATAATCAACACCATCACAATATTAAATAGAAAGAAAAAGCCCGGCTGTGCGACCGCCATTAAATGAAACAAACTCTTCGAACTATTGGTGTATGCATCATTCACTAAACGGAAACGCATTTCCTCAAATTTTTCATTGACGAAAGCCCGAATCACCCGTAACCCTGAAAGATTTTCACGCAAAATACTGTTGATATTATCCAAATTATTTTGTTGTTTGGTTGATAATGGCTCTGAGTACTTAGCAATCAGTAAAACGGCTAACAATAGAATTGGCAGTGCCAACAGTACATACATGCCTAAGCCGGGACTGGTCCGTATAATCAAATACAAGCTCATCCCAAACATCATTGGCGTCATGAAGCCCGTTGTTAAAATATTTTGCATAAACAACATGATTTGATAGGCATCGTTGGTCGCTCGTGTAATCAAGGAAGGTACCCCGATTTGTTCATATTCTGAATGAGAAAAATTTTGTACTTTTTCAAACAAATCATCCCGAATCGCTGCTACCATGCGAGAGGTGATTTGAGAGCTGAAATAACGCAAAGAAATACTCATAATGATCCCAACGATCGTAATTGCAATCATCAGCATTCCCATCCGCTGAACATAGCTGAAATCGTTATTTCCAATCCCCTTATCGATCATCATAGCCAAAATTGTTGGCAGCCCCAACTCGATTAAAATAAATCCAAATACACTGATGAAATCAAAAAATAATAACTTTTTGTAGCGCCAAGTATACCGCAACATCAACTTCATTTTTTTCGCCTCTTTCTATACCGTAATGTCTCAAATATAGCATAAATGAAAAACTTTCGCCTATGAGGAAATTGTTTCTTTATATTCAAGTTTTTTTACTTTCTGAAATTTTCTTAGGAAACCTCATTTCACTTCCTAGTTTCTATACTTCTGATTTATTCTGTGATAAACTACAAGTAATTGTTGTAAGAACAACCCAAAGTACGGTGAAATTGTTTTTTCAAGCAAGAAGCAAAGACGAGGCTTCTTCTCAACGCTTTCGCGCAAGCTAAGACGTTGAGCATTAGGAAAGGCTTTCTGAACTCCATTCACTTTTAAACAATCCGATCAAAATTTTGTTCAGTCGTAATATAGATCTGCCAAAATTTTTGCTTATTGTCGAAAAGTTTGTTCATAAAGCTAGACGTAAAAAAACCGGTGGCACCTGCCCCCTCATTTTGTCGTGGAAAAAATTGCTATAAAGCAAATAAAGGAGATAGATTC
Source organism: Enterococcus viikkiensis (assembly GCF_005405345.1). GTDB lineage: Bacteria > Bacillota > Bacilli > Lactobacillales > Enterococcaceae > Enterococcus_A > Enterococcus_A viikkiensis. Next base: position 152,849 of record NZ_BJDW01000004.1, read on the forward strand.
ATGATTTACAAAGTTTATTATCAAGAAACCAAAGAACGCAACCCAAAACGAGAACAAACCCAATCACTTTATGTCGAAGCCGACAACGAAGAAATGGTTCACAACCTATTACGCGATAACACCCCATATAACGTGGAATATATCCAACTTTTAGAAGGCAGTCATTTAGAATACGAAAAAGAAAATGCCGACTTCAAGTTAGCGGAGTTCTAATATGAAACTTTCGCTAAAAAACAATGAAACTGGTGTCTTTGCCATTGGTGGATTGGGCGAAATCGGAAAAAATATGTATGGGGTTCAATTCCAAGATGAAATCATCATTATTGATGCCGGAATAAAATTTCCAGAGGATGATTTATTAGGGATTGATTATGTCATTCCTGATTTCAGTTACGTTACCCAAAATATCAATAAGGTCAAAGCACTCGTTATTACTCACGGCCATGAAGACCATATCGGTGGAGTGCCTTACTTATTAAAGCAGGCCAATATTCCGATTTATGCAGGAGCTTTAGCTTTAGCTTTAATCAAAAATAAATTAGACGAGCATGGTTTGCTGCGAGATGCCGAACTCCACGAGATCAATGAAGATTCCGTAATTCGTTTCCGCAAAACATCCGTCAGCTTTTTCCGGACGACCCATAGTATTCCCGACCCATTAGGCGTAGTAGTTAAAACCCCTTCTGGAAACATTGTAGAAACGGGCGACTTCAAGTTTGATTTCACACCAGTGGGAGAACCAGCCAACCTTCATCGTATGGCTAAACTTGGGGAGGAAGGCGTCTTATGTCTGCTGTCTGATAGTACCAATGCAGAGGTGCCAACCTTTACTAAATCAGAACAGACAATTGGTCAATCGATCTTACGAATCGTAGAAAAAGTCGATGGTCGGATCATTTTTGCCACCTTCGCTTCTAACATTTCTCGTTTGCAACAAGCTGCATCTGCCGCCGTTGCAACTGGTCGAAAAATCGCGGTCTTTGGCCGTAGTATGGAAAATGCCATCGTCAACGGTCAAAAATTAGGCTACATCACTGTACCTGATGGGACCTTTATCGATGCTCACGAAATGAATCAATTGCCAGCCAATGAAGTTATGATTTTGTGTACCGGATCGCAGGGTGAACCCATGGCGGCTCTTTCCCGGATCGCTAATGGTACCCATCGTCAGATTCAAATCCAACCAGACGATACGGTGATCTTTTCAAGCTCACCCATTCCTGGTAATACGACCAGCGTCAACCATTTGATCAATCTGCTGTCCGAAGCCGGTGCCGAAGTCATCCATGGAAAAGTCAATAATATCCATACTTCTGGACACGGTAGTCAGCAAGAACAAAAATTGATGCTGCGCTTAATGAAACCAAAATATTTTGTTCCAATCCATGGTGAATTCCGGATGCTGAAGATCCATACTGGCTTGGCACAAGACACCGGTGTCCCAGAAGAAAATTGTTTCTTGATGGAAAACGGTGATATGTTGGCCCTAACAGCTGATAGCGCTCGCCGCGCTGGTCACTTCACTGCAACCGACGTGTATGTTGACGGCAGCGGGATTGGTGATATTGGCAATGTTGTTCTCCGTGATCGTCGAATTCTTTCTGAAGAGGGATTAGTTTTGGCGGTAGCAACTGTTGATATTGAGAAAAAAGAAATTTTAGCTGGTCCAGACATCTTATCACGCGGGTTCGTTTATATGCGTGAATCCGGTGAAATGATCAATGAAGGCCAACGGATTTTATTCCATGCGTTACGAGAAGCGTTGAATGAAGGCAATTGCAATGAAGCGAAGCTTAAAAATGCGATGGTCGGTGCCTTACAGCCGTTCTTGTTTGATAAAACAGAGCGTCATCCAATGATTCTGCCAATGATCATGACTCCAGATAATTAATCGACAACACCTATCTTTTTACAGATAGGTGTTTTTTTATTCAAATCGACCAAGAGTAACTCTCCTTCAATTCTTATTTAACCGTGTTTTTTAAGCAAAATAAATTATTTTTTTATTACAAACATCCTAAAATCGATTGACAAATCACTTTTTTATTTGCACAATGAAAGTTAAGTAAAAAGGCCCACTAACTATTATTAGTTATTTTTAAAATAATTCAAATCAAGATAAAGGAAGATTAACATGGTAAGAACACAACGCGTTCATCGGAGCCACATCATTGACGGCGCCTATCAGCTGATTCTCAATGAGGGGTTCAAGAAATTTCATGCTCGGAATATCGCTCAGCACATCTCCTGCTCCACGCAGCCAATCTACCGTGAGTTTGAGAATTTGGCTGAACTAAAAGCGGTACTAAAAAATCGCATCTTAGTGAAGTACACAGATTTTTTAGATGATCAAGCCCCTAAAAGTTTGCGAGCATTGTCCGCCACCATCATGAATTACGCAACTGACTATCCCGAAGAGTTTTATCGCTTCTTCTTGCAGGATTCTGAAACGATCAAAGCCGTTAAAGAAGTCACCTATACTTTCTTTACAACCATCTGCGCAGAAAAAGAGCATCCCCATACTTTTGATTTCTTTTGGCAGTATTGTATTGGAAAAGCTGCTTTGGCGGTAAACAATGCCAATCACACGGAAACGTTGGAGGAAGATTTGTTTTTTCAAAACATCTTTAACTAACATTCAAAAATATACTAAACAAAAAAGCCTTAGAGACCTGTCTCTAAGGCTTTGTCATATTATTGCTTATTCACGTTAGTTGCTTGAGGTCCACGATCACTTTCTTCAACATCGAAAGTTACTGCTTGTCCTTCTTCTAATGTTTTGAAGCCGTCGCCTTGGATTGCTGAGAAATGTACGAATACATCGCTACCATCTTCGCGAGTGATGAAACCAAAACCTTTTTCTGCGTTAAACCATTTTACTGTTCCGTTTTCCATGAATAAAATCCTCCTCGTGCTTTAGCACTTATTGATTGTAACATTGCCAGCCTACGAAAAGGGCATCGTCTCTATACCAACTCGTATCTAAAACAAAATTACACTAATAGTTTAACACTGGTGTGATTCTCTGCGCAAGGGTTTTCAATCTCTACTTTAAGTACTTTTCTTCACGCAAACTGAAATATTTGGTTTCTCCGGTGATAATATGGTCCAATAATTCAATTCCCATCATTTCACCACACTCCCTCACCCGTTCTGTAAACTCTAAATCACTTTGCGAAGGCACCGGGTTTCCTGAAGGATGATTATGCCCTAAAACTACTCGAGCTGCGCTGATTCGCACTGCTTCACGGAAAATTTCTCGTGGATGAGCGATGCTTTGATTCAGCGAACCGATAAAAAGTGTTTTTTGCGAAATGATTTCATTTTTGGTATTTAAAAAATAAGCCACGAGATGTTCTTGCTGATAATCCTTTAACTCACTAATCAACTGCTGCCCTAATAAAAGACTGGATTGGATCCTTCCTATTTTTGGCTGAAGTGCACAATTGATTCGATAGCCAAATTCCATCATCGCTTTTAATTCGACTGCTCGTGTCTCGCCGATTCCCTTAAACTGCTGTAACTCTTGCACAGTTGCTTGTTTTAATTCATATAAGCTTGGAAAGGTTCGTAAGATGGTTCCAGCCAACTCCATAACGTTTTGCTGACGCGAACCGTTCCGTAAAATAATCGCTAATAATTCTTGGTCCGATAAATGTTTTTCGCCAGCTCGCAACAGACGTTCCCGGGGCCAGGAACTTTCTGGCAACTCTTGCAGCAATAAACTTTTTTCCATAAAAAACTCCTTTACCTACTTTTCTTTAAAGTACGCAAAGGAGCTAACGTTATGCTTCTAAAAAATCAATTACCTGATGTAAGGTGGGGAGAACCGCTACCGTCTTTGCTTCTAATTCGCTAGTCGGTGCAACAATATCTGGAATCATCACAGCAGGCACGCCTGCGCCTTCTGCCGCTAAAATGCCGTTTTTAGAATCCTCTAAGACTAAGGCATCTGCTTGGCTAATCCCCAAGCGGTCTGCAGCGATTACAAAAATTTCTGGATCAGGTTTCGCAAATTTTACATCTTCTGCCGAGACAATGTCTACAAACTTATCGCGAATTCCGGCATGCTCCAATAAAATTTCAATGACTGATCGCATATTACTAGAGGCCAACACGCGCGGTACATTTTTTTCTTCCAAATAGGCTAATAACTCATGAACGCCGGGCTTCAAATCAACATCCCCTGTTTTGAAGCGGTCATGAGCCAGCCTCCAACTTTCATCGATGAATTTTTGAACCGTCACTTCACCGTAGTCCGCATACATTTCATGGAGTGCTGCCCAGACTTCTTCATCCGAGATCCCAATAAACTGTTTATAAGTCTCTTTAGTGAAGGGGATGCCATACTTTTCAGCCACTATTAAATTCGCATCCTGATAAATCGATTCTGTATCAAACAACAACCCATCCATGTCAAAAATAATTCCCTTAGTTTTTTTCATCGTTTCCTCCTATATTTAATAATAATTGACGTACTTCAGAGACGAAGTACAACGATCCTGTAATTAAGAGTAAATCGTCCTCTGCCATATCCTCCAACAATTCTCCTAACCCAAATTGCCATAGCGAAACGACACTGAACTGATTGTTTTCCCGATCATCATAGCGGGCGAGATCCATCGCCTTAGGATATTCAAAGGTGGTTAAATAAATCCGTACATTGGGAATTCCTTGTAACAACGCCAACATTTGATCAATATCTTTTGTCTCTAAAGCTGAAAACAGCACTTTGACATTGTAATTGCGAAATTCTTTTTTAACATTTTCTACTAAACGTTTCATGGCGTGACTATTGTGCGCACCATCCATTACGATCAATGGCTCATCACTGACTTTTTCCATTCGAGCAGGCCATTGAGCATTGGCTAACCCTTTTTGAACTGTTTTCTCGTCAAAAGGCAGCCGCTGCTGTTCACAATACAAACGAAACAGTTCGATAGCGACTCCAGCATTTTCTACTTGATGCCGGCCTAAAAGTGGGACTTTCAATGAAGAAAGCTTGCCTGCTTGATCGTTAAAAGTAAATAATTCCCCCCACGTTGGATCAGGATGTAAATAGTTGACGGTATATTCTTTGCCATAGCGATACATCCGAGCTGTTTCTGTCGCAGCCTTTTCAGTAATTTCAATCAAGGGGCCTTTACTAATTTTACCAGTCACAACAGGAATATTCTTTTTGATAATGCCCGCTTTTTGAAAGGCGATCTCATTTAACGTATCCCCTAAAATATCCATGTGGTCATAACCGATCGTCGTGATCGCCGTTAACATCGGCTCCACAATATTGGTTGAATCCAGTAATCCGCCTAAGCCGACTTCCACCACCGCTACGTCTACTTCTTTAGTTAAAAAATAATCCAACATCATCGCCGTTAAAATTTCAAATTCAGTAACGCCGTTGATTTCTGGCTGCTGATCCAATTCTTCTACCAAAGGCTGGAATTTTTCCACCAACTGAACCAAATCCTGATTACTGATTGGCTTCGCATCGATCGCAATTCGTTCATTAAATTCTTCAATATAAGGGGAAGTAAAACTCCCTACCGTCACGCCTGCTTCAATTAACAAACTGCGCAAATAAGCCACGGTAGAACCCTTGCCGTTAGTTCCGGCAATGTGGATCACAGGAACTTTTTTTTCTGGATTGTCTACTTTATTTAATAATGCTTGCACCCGTTCAAGTCCTGGTCTTGAGCCAAATTTTTGGCGGCTGTGGATCCAAGCAATCGCTTCTTTTATCGTCAAGATTTCTCGCCTCATTTATTCTTCAACTTTTTTATATTTCCATTCGTTCTCTTGCCTCTCTAGTATAGCAAAATTTACCTGAGAAAGATTGTCTCGCGCAAAAAAGCAGAGCCTGTGACAAAAATCTTGTCACAGGCTCTGCTTACGAATAAACGACCTCAATAAATTATTATGAAATGGTACGTAAGCTTTCGATCCGATCTTGTACGGCCGCTTGTTTTTCTAAATAATCTTTTTCCTTCGCCCGTTCTTCTGCTACCACGGCTTCAGGAGCGTTGGCAACAAATCGTTCATTGGCTAATTTTCCTTGAACTCGTTTGACTTCACCAGTCCATTTGGCCAATTCTTTTTCCAAACGTTTGATTTCTTCTTCGATGTTGATTAAGCCTGCCAGTGGCAGATAAATTTCAGCTCCAGTTAAAACGGCTGACATCGCTAAATCAGGCGCAGTAATATCGCTAGCAATCGTCAACTCTTCTGGATTACAGAAACGCTCGATATAACTTGTATTTTCAATTAAGAACTCTTCAACCTTAGGGTCACTCGTTTTGATCAACAACGTAATTGGTTTTGAAAGCGGTGTATTCACTTCAGCCCGAATGTTCCGAACCGAACGGATCAATTCCTTCAAGACTTCCATCCCTTTAGCTGCTGTATCATCGTTGTTCTCCGGTTGAACCACCGGATACTCAGCGACGACTAATGATTCGCCAGTATGTGGAAGTTTCGCCCAAATTTCTTCTGTCACAAATGGCATGATTGGGTGCAATAGGCGCAATGTTTGATCCAAGACATGAACTAAGATACTCTTGTTGGTTTTCTTAGCCGCTTCGTCTTCACCGTAAAGAATTTCTTTACTCATCTCGATATACCAGTCACAGAAATCATCCCACATGAAGTTATACAATTGACGTCCGGCTTCTCCAAATTCAAATTGGTCAAAAAGACTCGTCACTTTTTCAATCGTTTCATTCAAGCGAGTCAGAATCCAACGATCGGCAACCGTCTTCTCACCAGAAAAATCAATATCCGCCGTGGTGAAGTCTTCCACATTCATTATCACGAAACGAGAAGCGTTCCAGATTTTATTGATAAAGTTCCAGGCAGCATCCATTTTTTCATAACTGAAGCGAACATCTTGACCTGGTGCAGAACCAGTGGATAAGAACCAACGTAAGGCATCTGCACCATATTTTTCAATGACATCCATTGGGTCGATCCCGTTGCCTAAAGATTTACTCATTTTGCGACCTTGTTCATCCCGAATCAAGCCATGGATCAACACATTTTTAAATGGTCGTTCGTCCGTGAACTCCAAACTTTGGAAGATCATGCGGCTAACCCAGAAGAAAATAATATCGTAGCCTGTGACTAACGTACTGGTTGGGAAGTAGCGCTTATAATCTTCACTATCTTCGTCCGGCCACCCCATCGTAGAAAACGGCCATAAGGCAGAGCTAAACCACGTATCCAAAACATCTGGATCTTGTTCCCAATTTTCGCTATCGGCAGGCGCATCCATGCCGACATACATTTCGCCGGTTTCTTTATGGTACCAAGCAGGAATCCGATGGCCCCACCATAATTGGCGAGAGATAACCCAGTCATGCACGTTTTCCATCCAAGTCATAAAGGTATTGTTGAAGCGTGGTGGGAAAAATTCTACCGCATTGTCTGTTGCTTGATTTTTCACTGCTTGATCAGCAAGAGGTGCCATCTTAACAAACCATTGGGTTGATAAGCGCGGTTCCACAACGACACCTGTCCGTTCTGAATGTCCGACACTGTGAACCATTTTTTCAACTTTAATTAACCGACCGATTTCTTTCAAATCCGCAACGATTGCCTTACGAGCGGCGAAACGATCCAGCCCTGCATATTTACCAGCCAGTTCATTCATGCTACCATCTGGATTCATTACATTTACCCGTGGCAAGTGATGACGATTCCCCACCTCAAAGTCATTAGGGTCATGAGCCGGTGTAATTTTCACGGCACCCGTCCCAAATTCACGATCTACGTAACTATCCGCAATAATTGGAATTTCTTTATCCAACAATGGTAAAATCGCTTTTTTACCAATCAACTCTTTATAGCGATCATCTTCTGGATGAACCGCGATCGCTGTATCCCCTAGCATCGTTTCCGGACGCGTCGTTGCGATTTCCAGCACACCACTGCCGTCAGCTAATAGGTAAGAAACATGATAGAAGGCACCTTCCACGTCTTTATGAATTACTTCAATATCTGATAAAGCTGTTTTTGCTTGCGGGTCCCAGTTAATAATATATTCACCGCGGTAAATTAAGTCCTTTTCATATAAAGAAACAAAAACCTTACGAACCGCATCAGATAACCCATCATCCAGCGTAAAACGCTCGCGGCTGTAATCCAATGATAACCCTAGCTTCGCCCATTGTTCACGGATGTGTCCAGCATATTCTTCTTTCCATTCCCACACTTGATCGACAAATTTTTCACGACCAAGGTCATAACGAGAAATCCCTTGTTCCCGCAATTTTTCTTCAACTTTGGCTTGAGTTGCGATACCAGCATGATCCATTCCCGGCAGCCATAACGTGTCAAAGCCTTGCATCCGTTTTTGGCGAATGATCATATCTTGTAACGTCGTATCCCAAGCGTGTCCTAAATGCAATTTTCCCGTTACGTTTGGCGGCGGAATCACGATTGAATAAGGCTTCGCCTGTTTATCTTCTGACGGTTTGAATAACTCTTGATCTAGCCATTTTTGGTAACGACCCGCTTCAACTTCTTGCGGATTAAATTTTGTTGGTAAATTTTCAGTCATAACTGTTCCTCCTAAAATTGATTGATAAAAGTTTTGGCTCTGCTCGTTTGTGGTAAAACTGGACTGACCGCTAGCTCAAAAAATTCTTTCTCTTCCTACACATATGATAAAGCGAGCCAGCAGATTCTTTCACTTGGAGCAAACATGATTGTCTCTTTTAAGCTAAAGAAACTGCAAAAAAAGTCCTAAAACACAACTGTGTTTTAGGACGTAAATTACGCGGTACCACCTAAATTGCAGAAAAATTTCCTGCCGCTCAAGCATGTGTTAACGGTCATGCGCCGTGCGTTCCTACTGATTCAAAACGCAAACTCCCAAGCTACCTTCTGTAAGTCAAAGTGAAAATGTTGCAGCAGATCATTTTCTCTCTATAACATTGAGCTTACATACTCCTCTTGATCATCGTATGAATCATTCTACAATGAACTTGAAAACTTGTAAAGTCTAAGCGAGTGATTGACCATCAAAATAAATCAAGGTCTGCAATTCCGAAGTCAAATCAATATAGTGAACATGCACATTTTCCGGAACTTTCAGTGGATCAGGAGCAAAGTTTAAAATAGCCGTAATCCCACTTGCCACCACTTGATCGATGGCGCCTTGGGCATACTGGCTAGGCACCGTTGAGATCGCCACCGTAATTTGCTTTTCTTTTAGGACATCGCTTAACTCTTTAATTGAATAAACTGGATAGCCGCAAATCTCTGTGCCGACTTTAGCCGGATCATTATCAAAAGCGCAGACAATATTTAAATTTTCATTCCGTCTAAAATTATTATTCAGCAAGGCCTGTCCCAAATTTCCACAGCCAATTAGGGCAATTCGTTTTTCTTCCTTCGTTTCCAATATATCGCTGAAAACTTTAATTAAATCATTGACATCATAGCCATAACCGCTGCGTCCCAGCTCGCCAAAATGTGAAAAATCACGGCGAATAGTTGCCGAACCAACTTGGGTCATTTTACTAAGCTCAGAAGACTTCACGCGATTGACACCATTTTTTTCTAAATTTTTTAAGCAACGCAAATACAATGAAAGACGTTTCGTCGTTGCTTTTGAGAGAACGGGTTTTTCAATTATGCGGTTCATAAAGATACTCCTTTGTTAAAAACTTCACATGAATAATTTTAGCATGAATATTTTTGTTTAACAATCCTTTGTCAAAAAAAAGCACCAAATATTGCAAAAGAGCAAGAAATCAAAATTGATTTCTTGCTCTTTTATCATTATAACAAATCAGCAAATTCTTCTGTTTTTTCGCTTTGCTGTGGTGTAATCTCTTCAACCTTTAGTCCGGCTAAACAACGAGCCATCATGCCTTCAATATCAAAACGCTCTTCCAACTCTAAAACCTTTTCTAGATTAGGGCGCGTCTTTGGTTGTGGTGGTGCAAAAATCGTACAGCAATCTTCAAAGGGCTGGATCGCTAATTCAAATGTGTCGATCTTTTCAGCCAGTTCGATGATCTCCGTCTTATCCATTGTTACGACTGGTCGAATGATCGGCGTCGTGGTCACTTCGTTGATTGCTACCATACTGTGAAGCGTTTGAGAAGCTACTTGACCAAGTGATTCGCCATTGATGATCACTAACCCATGACGTCTTTCCCGAATGGCATCTGTCAAACGCAGCATCATCCGACGAGTCAGCGTCATCCAATAACCTTGAGGACTGTGTTTTTTGATTTCTTCTTGAATCTCAGTAAACGGCACTTCAATAAATTGGATGCCCCCAACATACGGTGTTAACTTTTCAGTTAAATCTTTGGCTTTTTGCAAGGCTTGTTCACTTGTGTAAGGCGGACTAGCAAAATGAACAGCTTCAATCTCAACGCCTCGTTTCATCGCTAAATAACCCGCTACCGGTGAATCGATCCCGCCAGAAAGCATCAGCATCCCTTTGCCACTCGTACCCACTGGCAGCCCGCCAGCCCCTTTGATCGTCTCATAAGATAGATAGGCACTGTCACGGCGAATTTCAACTCGTAAATTAATATCCGGATGCTTCATTTGAGCCTGTATTTCTGGACAAACATCCATCACGGCATCCCCTAAGTATTGTTGCAGGCCATGGCTGTCTAATTCAAAATCGTGGTCGCTGCGTTTCGCTGTAATCTTGAAGGTTTCTTTTCCTGTGTAGATTTCTTCCATGATTTGTTGAGTCATTTGTTTTAAGGCTTCAAGCTTTTTTTCTACTTGAATGCTGGGCGAAAAAGTTTGGATACCAAAAACTTTTTTTAATTTTGGCAGCACCAAACTGCTATCTTCCCCATTTAATAAAATATGCATCCGATCGCGATCCGCGTGAATTTTCAAGTTTGGAAATTCTACTAACGCTCCTCGAACATTTTGCGCTAGCTGCATAATGAAGCTGCGCCGATTTTTGCCTTTCGTTGACAATTCACCATAACGCACCATAATTTCAGTATATTGCAAGATGATTCTCCTTTTTCATATTCATGTATTTATTTTTCCTACGTTCAGGAAAAATAAGTTTGATTTTCAAGCCGTATATCATTCAGCTATACTTTTCATCTTCCATTATCGCTCTTAGCTCTTGCTGAAAGCTT
>NZ_BJDW01000005.1 GCF_005405345.1 Enterococcus viikkiensis
TCCTTTTTCATATTCATGTATTTATTTTTCCTACGTTCAGGAAAAATAAGTTTGATTTTCAAGCCGTATATCATTCAGCTATACTTTTCATCTTCCATTATCGCTCTTAGCTCTTGCTGAAAGCTTGCTTACGATTAATTCTGCGAAAAGCTGAACTGAAATCCTTTTTCGTATTCATGTATTTATTTTTCCAAGTTTGGAAAATTAAGTTTGATTCTCAAGCCGTAGGGTATTCAATTAATTAATTTTTGAAAACTTATCATACAGATGGTTGAATACCACCATGAATTGTTCGGCCTCTGCCATCGTATTGGCTTCGTCTAAACTGACGCGGACAGCCGTTGTCGCTACATCATGAGGCACATTCATCGCATGCAAAGTCGAACTATCCACTTTTTTGCGGCTCGAACAAGCACTGGTTGTCGAAACAAAAATTTGTTTTTCTTCCAAGGCATGAACTAAAACCTCACCGCGAATGCCTTTGATTCCAAAAGTTAAAATATGCGGCGCAAAGTTCTCGTCACCTGAAAAAATCGTCACCTTATCATAACTGGCTAAAGCCTCTTTCAAATACTGACGGATGATCTTAGTATGAGTTGGACGTTCGGCTTGTTTTTCTAAATGCATCCGTAAAGCGCGGCTCATAGCAACGATTCCCGGCACATTTTCGGTCGTAGCTCGTTGGCCGTTTTCTTGTCCACCACCATTTAACAGTGGCGCTAATTTTTTCCCAGCTTTCCAATAAATAAAACCTACACCTCGGGGACCATGAAATTTATGGGCTGAAAAAGTTGCGAAGTCCACCCGTGGAGTTAACCATTGCGCGTGATCGACTTTGCCGATTGCTTGGACCGCGTCCACATGAAAATGAATCGTCGGATAGTCCGCTAAAACCTCACTAATTGCTTGAATCGGCTGAATCGCTCCCATTTCATTGTTGACGCCCATCACGGAAACAAGAATCGTTTCTGGACGAATCAATGCAGCCAGCTCCTCCACTTTTACAAAGCCTTTCTTATCCACGGGAGCAATACTTACTTCAAATCCCAGTTCTTTCAATTGATTGGCCGTGCGGCTGACCGCTGGATGTTCAACGCTAGAGATAATAATATGATTACCATATTCACGTTTTTCGATGGCCGTGCCTTTCAAGACCCAATTGTCGCCTTCCGTGCCACCACTGGTAAAGAAAATCTCATTGGCTTGTACCTCTAAAAGCTCGGCGATTTGCTTGCGAGCTTGTTGCAGTAAACGATTCGCTTGTGTCCCTAAATCATGGAGACTAGAGGGGTTACCGATAATACGTTGGCTCGTTTTAACATATGTATCAAGTGCTAACGGATAAATCGCAGTTGTTGCACTATTATCAAAATAAATCATTCTCTGACCTTCCTTCAAAAATTCTTTCCTATTATAGCGGGTATACTTAAAGTCTTCAAGTATTCCTTACAAATAGATAGGTTTCTTAAATACCCGATGAAGCGAGTAATAGGAAATTTTTTATTTCGCCTATGATTCCACTATACACTAAAGCGTGAAGTGGAACTCGCAAGCTAACTCCGTAGTAAAGAACCCATTTTTCAAAAACATGAAAAATGTTTTGATCGTCGTTTCGCATACGATTCTACTATCATGCTGAAGTATGAAGTGAAACTCGCAAAAAAAAGCTGAGCATTTGCTCAGCTTAAACTAAATCTCGATTATTAAAATAGAAATCTTCAATACGCTTGAATGCGCCTGGTTCTACTCGTTCCAACGCTGTACCGATTTCATCTAAGGCATCTTGATAGCGGTATTCTTTGTTGAATAATTCCAAGCTGTTATCGATCGCCACCTTGATATCAGGGTGAGTATGACGGTAACGATTCGCGTATTGCATCATTTGTTCAGTCAACGCTGCGGCATCAACTAAGTCATACGTCTTTTGATCTAATAATTCTATATCTTCATCACAAAGACTGACCAATTTGTTAATGTCCTGCATATTGATACGAATTTTGTTTAATGACTTGCTTAATTCTTCTACACGATCTGTTGCAACGAAGAAGAATTCTAAGTAGTCTCCAGGTAAGCCCGGCAAACGTTGCTGTTCCACGTAACGTTTTAGATTACGTAAACGGAATTCGTATTTCTCAATTTTTTCAGAGGCTTCTTTCTCGCCTTTGCGTAACTCATGTAAGTCTTCATCGATCTCAACTTGTTTAGTTTCGATATCGTCTAAGACTTTGAAGGCATCTTTATAAAAGACTTGAACTTCTGAGTAAGGCAATTCATGTTTATCTATTTGTGGTTCCATGTTGCGGTTACGGCGTTCTAACTCTTCGATCTCGGTTTGGAACCCACGAGCACGACCTAATTCGTTATTGTTTAGGGCATAGCTTTGTGACGTGTGGTCTAGTTCTACCATCAGTTGATGATTGTTACGCGACGCGTGTGAAATGTATTCACCGATCGTTTTGCGATTCGTTAGGACATATTTTTTCGCATCGAATTCTTTTTCTAATGTTGTATATAGGTCATCAATCAGCTCGGCTGTTTCTTTGTTGGCTGTTTCCACTGTATCTAGCTCGATTTTCTCTAGATCTTCCAACGAGCGTTCAACATGTTTTTTGACATGTCCTAAACGTTCTTCAAAATTATCTTCTGGCAAGACAAAGTCATCAGCTATCATTTTCTTGTGGGTCTTTTCAAGTTCATCAATTTGGCTCGGGAATGTTTTGTCCAAGTCTTCATAAATGGCTGGAACTTTTTGCATCATTGCTTGCACTTCATACGTGTGCTTTTCAGCATCGTCTAACACTTCTCGTGCTTCGATTGGGTCACCTGAAGTATTCAGGGTAACGAATTGAGTAAATTCGATTTCAACATTTTTAACCTGCTTTTGAATCTCTGGTAAGGCTGGACCAAAATTGTCTTTCTTCTCTTTTAAATCCGCTTTTAATTCTTCAAATACATCTAGTGCTTGTTGAACAGCCAATGAATTGCGTTCTTCTGTTTCTCGTAACTCTTTTAAACCAGCCTGGATGCCTTCGACTTCTTCTTCCATCTCAGTCATCGTTCGTTCAGCACTTTCGATAGCTGATTTTCCCTTCATGAAACGGAAGGTTTCATTTTGGCTTTCTACTTCGAAAATTTGACTTTCCAATTCAGCAAAAGATTTAGTCGATACATCGGTCCATTTTTGATTCCATTCACGGAAAGTATTTTGACTTTGACCCACGAGATGCATTTTTTTCACTTCATCGACTTCTTCCACGACAGGAAGATCGAATAACGCTTCTTTCCTTTTATCAAGTTCGTTTAAACGCTCTTGATTTTTTTTCTTCATCAGATAACCAATCAAGTATAAAACGGCAGCCAACACGACCAAACCGATAACAATCCCTATGATTACATTACTTCCCATGTATGATTTTCCTTTCAGCTATCAAGATTAATTTTATTTAATGGTGCGTTTATTTTCAGTTTTTTGGCAAAAACATCTAACGTAGATTATACCACAAAAGACGTTCCTCTTCACTATGTACTTTTAAATACGCCGATTTTTTTGCACAACCACTCCTCATATTAGCATTTTTCAAAAACCGCTTCAATGTCATAAAATTAAGAAAAGTGTAATTTTATCTTTTTTTCTACCAAACGATGACAGAAAGCCCCTTGAAATCATACGGCTTTTCCGCTAATATTAGAAAAACATTAAAACAAGAGGTGATTAACGTGAAAGTAATTAAATTTGGCGGAAGCTCGGTTGCTTCAGCTGAACAACTTAAAAAGGTCTTAGCTATCGTTACTGCCGACAACAGTCGCCGCTTCGTGGTAGTTTCAGCTCCAGGAAAGCGAAACAATAAAGACAAAAAAGTCACCGACTTGTTAATTCAATTTTATCATGCTGTCTTATACAAACAGCCGGCTGAAGATGTCATTCGTGAGATCGTCTCACGTTACACCGAAATAGCCACAGAGTTTCAAGTGGAAGATCGCATCGAAAAACCTTTTTACGCAGAATTGAAAGCTCTGCAAGAAAATTTTGATGAAACGGACCCCTATGCTTTAGATCGTTTCTTAGCCAGCGGTGAGAATTTAAATGCCCAACTCATTGCTGCCTGTTTTAAAAAAAGCGGCGTAAATGCCCGCTATATTAATCCAAAAGAATTGGGTATCTTAGTTTCTAACGAACCTCAAAATGCCCGCATACTTGAAAAATCTTACAAAAAAATGTATCACTGGCGGGATTCCGAAGAACTCTTGATCATTCCGGGCTTTTTTGGTTATACCGAAGACGGACACGTTTGTACATTTTCACGCGGCGGATCAGACATCACTGGCTCTATCGTGGCGGCTGGGATGCAAGTTGATCTCTACGAAAACTTTACCGATGTGGATGGTATTTATGCTGCCAGTCCAAAATATATTCACGAACCAGAGCTGATTAAGTACGCGACCTATCGTGAAATCCGTGAATTGACCTACGCTGGTTTTACCGTCTTTCATGATGAAGCGTTGATGCCTTCCTATAAAGCAAAAATTCCAGTGATCATTAAAAATACCAATAATCCAGACTGTCAGGGAACCTTGATCCAAAAATCCTTTGACCATAAGGCTCGGAACGAAGTCGTTGGTGTTGCCAGTGACAACGGGTTTTGCGGAATCACTGTCGGAAAATATTTGCTAAACCGTGAAGTGGGGATCGTACGCCGCATTCTCCAAATTTTAGAGGATCTGCATATCGGTTTTGAGCATATGCCTTCCGGGATTGATGACATCTCCATCCTTTTACGTGAGCGTCAATTAACTCGTGATACTGAAGCAACGTTGATGAAAAGGATCGAAGAAGAAATCCAGCCCGATCATTTATCTATCGAACACGGTTTATCTGTCGTAGCTTTAGTTGGTGAAGGCATGCGTGAACGTCCTGGTACGACCTCTGACAGTACCGCTGCCTTAGCTCGCAAAAATGTCAATTTGCGGATGATTTCCCAAGGGGCAGATGAACGCAGTATTATCTTTACGATTCGCAGTGAACAAGAACGCTTAGCTGTGCGCTCGCTTTACTATACCTTCTTTGACTAATAGAGGCAGTCAGGTAAAAAACTACCAGCTAGCTCTTCCTTATGAATTACATTTTCCAAAATCGGAAAATGAATCCTCACCTTCTTTACGCATACCATTTTTCTAATTACGCTAAAGCGTAAAAAAAATGGCAAAAAAAGGAAAAGCCCATTGTCATTGGGCTTTTCCTTTTTGTTTGTCTAATTCTTTTTTGATTAAGGGCTCTGGGGCAAAGTCTGCCTGCCAATTATCAGGCTTCATCACCTTGTTCGTAACAGGATGATAACGGGGCTTGCCGTCGGGGAAAACCTTCCCCATATTCGCTTGATGCACGATTTCAAAGATTGGTTTAGGATCGACACCGATCAAGGCAAAAGAGCCATAGGTAAAATACAGTAAATCGGTTAAGGCATCAACTTGCGCCACCAACGGATCTTCCACTGATTCCGCTTTTTGCAAAACTTTTAATTTGGCTTGGTCGACACTTTGATGAAGCTCGGTTACCAGCTCTTCAAATTTAACAGTGTCCCCTTCTGCTGTACCATATAAAAATTCAACGATTTCCTCTACTTTGAAGCCCGCTCGAAAGCTGCCGCGTTCAGTTGAAAGCGCTTGGGGTGTTGCTGGCGGCTGTGGTTCAAAGATTTGGTGAAATTCACGAGCCATTTGATACGGTTCTTTTGTCATTTTCTTTACTCATTTCTAAATTATTTCAAAATGCTTTAACGCTTGATAAATACCATCCTGCTCATTCGTTGCAGTGACATAATCAGCCGCTTGTTTGACTTCAGCCAGACCATTGCCCATTGCAACACCGACCCCGGCTTTTTGGATCATTTCCATATCATTGTAATGATCGCCAAAAACGATTACTTCTTCAAGTTCAATCCCCATCGCTTCGGTGTATTTTAAAATTCCTTGATACTTCGAGCCATTTTTAGGCACAATGTCAACGGCGTAAGGATTGGACCGTTGAAAAGAACACTCGGGTAATAACCGTCGCAATTTCGCTGCTTCAGTCTCAGCGCTGAAGAGCACACATTGATAAATCGGTTCTTGTAAGATCGACAATTCTTTGTAGCGACCCTTTTTTCGATTGGGACTGAAGGATTGTAATAATTTACGCGTTGTTTTAACGGGAAACCAGGTTGGCATCCAAGCAGCAATTTTTTTTAATACTGTATTTTGTGACCACTTCATTAAATGGCTACCGTCCATCCGATCGCGAGCACCAAAAATGATCTGACGATGTTCGTCATCGGCGAAATCAACGATTTGTTGCAGCACCTCTTTAGAAAACGAACGTTGATAAATCGTTTGGTCTCTTGTATACACCAATTGACCATTATAAGTCACGAACATATCTAGCGGCAGCTGATCGATCCGCTCTTCAATTTTGACTGGCCCTCTACCTGTAGCGACTCCGCAAAGAATGCCACGCTCTTGTGCCGCTTGAATCGCTTCTCTCGTGCTGGCAAGAACCTTTGAATCACTGGTGATCAGCGTCCCGTCAATATCAAAAAAAATAGCTTTTATCATAGTGTCCCCTCATTTAAAATAAGTCCATTTGACTTGGATTCAACCCTTCGTAGTCTAAATCCAAGATTTTTTTTAATTGTAAAGCATTATCCGCGGCATCGCCACCAGAATTATTGTTAAAGATGATACCTACTTGTTTGGAAGACTGATTCACCTTTTTAATTTTGTCAGCCAGTGTTTCCAATTCAGCGGCATTGTAACGATAGAGTGTCCGTTTCTTCCGCCAATCGCCTGTCCGGTCATTCCAGTAGGCTTGGTTTCTGCCGTGAAAACGAAACAAACTGAAGTCTGAATTAGTAACGGTCGTATCCAGAGGAACGGTATCTGGTAGTTGTGGTTCGTCCACCATCACTAAGCTGAAAGTTAATTTTTCCATCAGTTTATGGGTTTTAGTGACGAATTCTTCACTATACCAACTATAATCCCGTAACTCCACCGCCACTGGTAAGTCTGGAAATAACTTTCGTAACGTTTCTAAGTAGGCGACATTTTCTTTTGTACATTTAAATTGTGCCGGAAACTGTGCTAAGAAACAAAATAATTTATTGCTTTCAATCATTGGCGCCATCGTCTCTAAAAAATGACTTTGCAACTCAGCCATCGAGTTATAGCTGTCTTGCCAGTTGCTTTGTCCGGTAAATCCCGAATAGAGCTTCACTACAAAGCGAAAATCGGCTGGAACTTGCGTCAACCAATTTTCAACGGTACTTTTCCGAGTAATTCCGTAATAATTCGTATCTAATTCCACTAAGGGCAAGTAGCCGGCGTATTCATATAATGAAGAGATTTTCTTGCCGGTCAAACTGCTGTGTTCATTAAAAGAAGTTAATCCAATTCGAATCATAGTATCCTAGCCTCTCTTTGCTCCTTAGTATACAATAAGCATAGCAAAAAAGTTGTGAGAATGCGCAACTAACGAATGGAGTAATGAAAATGAAACGGATTTTGATTTTACACACCGGTGGAACGATCTCAATGAGTCAGGATGCCGATGGTGCAGTTCGTCCAGATAAAAAAAATCCTTTACTAGCTGCCGGCCAAGAATTGCGATTACCAGCAGAGATTGAATTAATCGTGGAAGATTTTTCCAACTTACCTTCCCCTCATATTACCGTTGAAACGATGTTCAAATTAAAAGAACGAATCAAGGCCGCTAAAGCAGACGGCATCGACAGTGTCGTGATTACTCATGGGACTGACACCTTGGAAGAAACTGCTTATTTTTTGGAAGTCACCATTGGAGATTTATTACCCATTATCTTGACTGGGGCAATGCGCTCCATCAATGAACTGGGCAGTGACGGTTTATACAATTTTGAATGTGCGATTCGGGTTGCGGCTTCCGATAGTGCTCGCGACAAAGGCGTCTTAGTCGTAATGAATGATGAAGTCCACAGTGCCCGCTACGTGACAAAGACCCATACGACAAATGTCGCTACCTTTAGAACACCAACGTTAGGACCAATCGGCTTGGTAACAAAATCAAAAATTCTGTTCAAACAAGAATTACCAAAAGCCACTCATTATGATATTGAAAGCTTTGAGGCCCTAATCCCCATCGTAAAAGTTTTCGCCGGGATGCAAGGAGATTTATTTGAATTACTTGATCAAGAAATCAAAGTCGATGGGCTGGTTGTAGAAGCTTTAGGTGCAGGTAATTTACCCCCTCAAACCTTGCCGCCTTTTTATCATTTATTAGAAAAAGGGTTGCCGATCGTTTTGGTTTCTCGCTGCTTCAATGGGATCGCCGAACCGGTCTATGATTACCATGGCGGCGGTGTCGAACTGGCTCAACACGGTGTGATTTTCTGTAACGGGATCAATAGTCAGAAGGCTCGGATAAAATTATTGATTGCTTTGAATGCCCATTTGAACTCAGCCGAACTAAAACAGTTTATGGAAGAATAACCAATCTTCGCTAAAACTGCCCATTCATGTTCTCAATTGTGAAACAGTACTTCCCTTTTAGAATTAAAAAAAGTTGGATCGAGCAGCGCTGCTCTTCTAAAAGCTTAGCTTTTAGAAGAGGCGTTCTGGCCCTCGATTCAACTTTTTTTCCATAAAATATTCGCTTCGCAAGCAAGCTGTTCCCCTAAACGAATCTCATGTCGCGTCTTTACTTCATCCGCTTCAATAATTTCATAAAAACTTTCGATGTCGTTGCCATACAGCACTTCTTTATCAAATTTCACATTGACATAGGTGGGCTGGTGCTTCGTCATGAAATCATAGCCTAAAACATCAATCAACCAGTTGAAATACATCGCGTTGTTTACATGATGATTACTGTCGAGGTCATAATAGCGTACATGATACAGTTGTTTTTGTTCCCCTTCGACCTTTTCAATCTTCGGCCAGCGGCGAATTTTTTTCACTTGGGGTGATTCATATGGCGCCATTAACTCCATGTCCACGCTACTCATCTTGCGATTCTCAATATCCATCAAGACAAAGGACATGTCGATCTTCACTAACTCTTCCCCGTTGGCATCATAAACCCAATAACTGCGATAACAAAAGAACCGATTAAACTCAGTCGGTTCTGTTACGATCCGAATCTTTTCTCCCACTTGTGGCAGACGTTGAATCGTTACTTCCGTCTGGGTGATTACCCAAGTAATTCCTAGCGTATTAACGAAGTCCGTTCCTCGATTCAATTCATCGCTTTGATCCGAGGATGCTTTGATTGCGATACTTAACAATGCCGGAAATGTGATATTTTGATTGATGTCGCATTCATAATAGGCCACTTCGTGTTCAATAGTGTATCTCTTTCCCAATACCTTTCCTCCTGCTATTTCGTACCTGTACATTCATTTGTACGAAACTTATTTGCTACTTTTTAAATAATAGCACAACAATTAGACTTGGCCTAAAGCTAAGACACGATCCACCGCACCTCCATAGCTTTCACCAAAAATATTTAAGTGAACCAATAAATAGTATAACTGATAAATTAAAATCCGGTCTTGCCAACCTGCTCGCATCGGAAATGTCTCCTGATAGGCAGCGATAAACTCTTGCCGGAACCCACCAAAAAGCTGGGACATCGCGATATCCATTTCTCGATGGCCATATGAGACGGCTGGATCAACAAATATCGGCTGTCCTTTCGTATCAAAAAACGTATTGCCACTCCAAAAATCACCATGTAAGAGCGTTGGTTCAACGGTCATATCGCCCCACTGTTGATAGACCCACTCTTTGAAGCGCTGATAATTTTCTTCACGGTGCTTCGTCCAACGATTTCGATCATTGGCTAATTGAATCTGTACCTCCAAACGGTTGGTAAAATAAAAATCCCACCAATTATCTAACAAGGTGTTTCGCTGCGGCAATAAGCCCATAAAATTATCGACTGAATAGCCAAATTGATCCGCTTTCACGCGATGGATACGACCTAAATCTCGCGCCAAATCCTTTTGGTCCCCTTCTCCCGGTTCGATCCACTCCATCAAAAGATACGCAGCGGCTTCAAAGGACCCACTTTCATGTACTTTCGGCACTCGAACGACTTTCGCTAACTCTGCCAATCCATCTACTTCAGCTTGAAAGAAGTCCGCCGTCATTTGAGGATGATACTTCAAAAAATAGTCTTGCTGTCCATCAGTAACACGAAATGCTTGATTAATATCCCCGCCAGCAATTGGCAAGGCTTTGTCTTGCAACTTCAAATATTTCAGCAACGTTTCCATCTCGTCAGCTCCTTACAACAAGTATATTTTTTGTAAATCGTCCATTTCTCCTTGAGTTACACCGATACCTGTTTGAATAAATTCTGAGACGCTTCCATAGTGTTCTTTGATCTGATCAAAACTTGTTTGCAAATACGCTTCTTTAGCCGTCATCATATCTTCGATGCCATGCAATGCATTTGCTGGAACGCCTGCATGTTCCGCTTTTTTATACATTTCTTGAACAACCTTCTTCAAATAGCGATTGGTTGCCAGATAATCCGCCATCACGATATCGGTATCTACTCCTAAACCCTCCAATAATAGCATCGCTCCAAAGCCAGTCCGATCTTTGCCTGCAGTGCAATGAAATAATAGACTTTCAGATTCGCCAGTATTTTCTAACACTAAGTCAAAGAACTTACGGTATTGTTTCCGCACATGGGCGTCTGTTACAAAATGGGTATAGACTTCAATCATTTGTTGGAAGGCGGCTTCGCCATCCTGCAGGCGCGACATCATTTTTTTGGGAGAAGCAGAGGCTGTTTCTGTTTCTTCAATCGGAAAAATGGGCAGGAAAATATTTTCCGCCTCAGGAATATCTTGATCTGGCTGTGAGGTCCGTTCTTCCAACGAACGAAAATCAACCACCTTTTTGATTCCATAATTGCTTAAATAGATCTTATCCACTGTGTCTAAATGATTGATATTGGCTGAACGGATTAATTTTTTAGACGCAAGTTTACGTCCGTCCTTTGTCTCATATCCGCCAAGCTCCCGCATATTCTCCGCGTGTTGGACAGCTAGATGTTTTGTCATTCTACCAACCTCCTTTTTGCTAAAAGTATAGCACACCCTCAAAGAAAACGCTTTTTTGGCTCTAGAAACCCAAACCTAAAAAGGATCTGAAGCACAAGCGCTTCAGATCCTTTCTACTTATGCTAATGCCCCCATTGGATCCCATGGTGCTAAAACGGTTGGCTCTGCTTCGAAAGCCGACAACTGTTCTGGTGTTAAAAATTCTTTGCGAACAACGATTTGATAGGTGTATTCATCCATCCACTCATCACTCATAACGAAGAAGCCTTTATCACCAACTTTTTCGCCCCAGCTATTTTCAACTTTCCATTTCTTAGCTTGTTCGTTAATGACATCCACGCCAGTTAAGACCATCGCGTGAGTCATCATACTTTCCCCGTAATCCAAACGTTCTGCCTTCGTCATGGTCAGATCCACATCAAATAAATCTTCCACATCATAGGCATCTAACGCCATGATCCCGCTGTCTCTTGTCGATGATTGACCAACATCACAACCAAACCAAACGGATTCTCCTTGTTCTAACTGTTTGACAGCCAAGGCCTTGAAGTCTTCCATTTCAAGATTCAAATACTTCACTTGCTTGCCATCCACTACATTGCCTAGCATATCGACAGTGTAAGAGCGCATAAACGGTTTGTCCGCGGTAGGTGCGTTAATAATGCTGACATAATTATCTAAGTTTACACCAACATATTTTTCATAGAAGCTTTGCGGTGTTAGATCTTGATCCAAGTGATAATTTTTTTCTTCATCACGGTATTCAAAATCAAAGACTTCCGGCGGAGTGCCTAACGAGATCGCTAACAGATTATAGACCTCTTGCAGCATTGCTTCACGATTGGCTTGAATTTCTTCAGCTGTCGCTTCTTCAGCCACCATTTGTCGTAATAGCACCGCGTGCTTGCGTAATAATTTATTCAAGTAATTGTTTAGATCACGAGAATTTGAGCTGCTGCTGCTTTCTGGCATTACCGCTTTTGGTACGACACCGTATTTTTGAAATAACGACACGATCATATCCCATTGTCCACCATCTTGTTGCGGTGTTTGCATTAAGAAAGCTACCTCACGACTTGACGTAGGTTGTTCCGCCGTCGCAAGAATATTTTCGTAAAAGTAATTCGCTTTTTCATATTTATCCCAAAAGAAGGTATAGTTTTGAGAAAGTTCAAAGTCTTTCAGTTGGAAGGTGGTTAATAATTTATGACGGAAAGTATTCAGCGCCGCAAACATCCAACAACGACCTGATTGTTTTTGATTGGCAACTTTTCCGGTAGCAAGATCGATGGAAAAGACCGGCGTATTTTCTACATGGGTCTGCACATTTTCAGCAGAAGCCCGGATCCCGTTTTTCACAACTCCCCGTTGCAAGGCAACTTGTTTAGAATTTTTTGCAAAAGCTTCTCGAAAAGCTTGTGTACGTTCATTTTCAATTTTTGACATAAAAAAACGCCTCCTTGCACCCATTTTACGCTTAATGAGGCAAAGAGACAATTAGTTTACATACTAGGCTGCAACACTTGTTTGCCTTTGGCGACCCAACTTCCCAAGCGTTTACTTGAAAGCAAAGCGGTCAGTAATGTGCTAGCAGCAAATAGAAGCACTACTTCCATTGTATTGATCTCAAAGTCAACGTCTAAGGCTCGCAGACCTTTGACTAAAAATCCGTGGAGTAGATACACAGTCAATGTATTTTTTCCCCAATGAGAAAAGAAATACTGCCGTTTTGGTATCAAGAGCAAGAAAGCGGTGATTCCGATTATCCCTACCACGAAAAAAAGCAAACGCTGAGGGCCGCCTAATAACGGCTGATTCAAATAATCTTGATACGGTTTCGAACCAAAGACCCAATATTTATTCATCAAATCATTGCCTTGAATGAAAAGGAACAAACCGCCAAACAGGACGAGTGACAGCCATTTCTTCGGATACTTCTTCAGCTTCTCGATAGAAGTTTTCGGTAGCCAATAGCCTACCATAAAGTATGGGAAAAAGGTCAGTGTCCGTTGTACCGCTAAAAAGTGATCAAAAATCGGAAAGTAGCCCACCAAGATCGCGACAATCACACTGCCAATTAGTACCTGCTTGACTGAAAAACGGCGAGTCAGATGCAACAACAGATTCCAGCAAAAGAGACTCAGTAAAAACCATAAAGACCATTGTGGCGTTCCAAGTTCCAACTTGAAGGCGTCTTGCAAGCCAATCACCGTGTAATAACCCGAATAAACAAGTTGGAAAAAGACATAAGGCAGTAATAATTTCTTCGCCAATTTACTAATTGGTTTCGGCCCACTCTTAGCAAAATAGCCAGAGATTAGAATAAACGCCGGCATATGAAAGGTAAAAATAAAGTAGTAAAGATCATTATAAAAAGCATGGTCATTGATAAAGGGTTGTAAGAAATGACCGAACACGACTAAGATCATCAAGAAAAGTTTGGCGTTGTCAAAATAGGCATCGCGTTTTTCCATCGTATCCCTCCTCAGCAATAGTATATCGAGGATTTTTTTATGCTTCAAAGAGAATGACCAAGCTTAAAAAAAGATCATGCTTTCCTTCATATCTCGCCTTTTTCTTCACATAATCTTCATGAATTAGGTGTAAAAAATAGAGATGATCCGATGATCATCTCTACAAACTCCGGCAGTAGGACTCGAACCTACGACATCATGATTAACAGTCATGCGCTACTACCAACTGAGCTATGCCGGAAGAATACTCCATAATGATAACAAGATTAACTGAAACACGCAATCATAATTAATGCTTTGTCAGGAGGATTTTTATGTCAAAAGGAATGCATCGAAAAAAATATACAGCAAGCTGGAAACTACCCCTACTGTTCGGTTTACTGCTTTTATTAATCGGTATCGGCGGACTTTACCTGAAGTATAACCACCCAAAAAAAATTGAAACAAAGGTCACTTCTCCTTTAAAAGTTGCAGGATCTACGGATAAACAGACAATTGAACCAAAAAATACCGTCTCGGCTACCATCGAGCAAGAACTAATGAAGAAAAATTTTAGTGGGACTGTTCTAGTCTTCCAGCATGGAAAAATTAGTTTGAACAAAGCTTACGGCTGGCAGAATCAAGCCAAAAAAATCTACAATACGGTTTCGACACAATATTGCATCGGTTCCGTCCAAAAAGGCCAAACCGCCTACTTGATCATGCAAGCAGTCAAAGCTGACAAATTATTTTTAGACAAAAAACTTAGTGATTTCTATCCACAAATTCCTAACAGTACAACCATCTCAATTAAAGATATGTTAAATATGAGTTCTGGTTTACGGATCGATGACAAGAAGATTACTGCGCTGAATACCACGGATCCAAAAGAAATTTTAGCTGAAACAGTCAAGCAGACAACAGTCGCTAAAAACGCCAGCTACTCTTACCAACCCGTTAATTACGTCTTGTTAGCCGGTATCCTAGAGCAAGTTTATCAAACCAATTATCAAGCACTCTTTGAAAAAAGAATTATCAAGCCAATGAAGCTGACAGAAACTAGCTTTTATGCTAAAGAAAATAAGAAACAGGCTCTTTCCTATTCCGTCTCGCCTCTAGGACCTCTTTACAGTGATACAACTGCCAGTTCCTACGCGGATGAATTGGGAACCGGAAATGTTTTTATGTCTGCTGAAGATTTGTATCACTATTATCAAGCATTTTTCAATGATCATTTCTTAACTACACAAAACCGTGCAGAACTCTGGAAAACGTATCCTGGCGAAAAATATGCCGGTGGGATTTATACAATGAAAGATAATATGCACAGTCGTGGGGTCAAAGCACGGTTTGAAGCTGTCGCTGATTTTTCTAAGGATGGACAAACCGGAATCATCTTATTATCCAATGTTTGGACTCAAAAGAACGGTTTCAATGCGTTCGTTCAACAACTTTATTACCAAGTCGCCGCTGCTTTATAAGCGACTTGGTTTAATCCTCATTCATTCGTTTTTTTCCTTCTCAATAGTTGACAAATAGCCGCTACTTAGTTATTCTATATCTTGTATTAAATAACTATGCCGCCTTAGCTCAGCTGGTAGAGCGTTTCCATGGTAAGGAAGAGGTCGTCGGTTCAAGCCCGACAGGTGGCTTAAAAAAAAGAACAATCGGCAACGCTGTAAATGCAGTGGTACCGATTGTTCTTTTTTTATCTTTAAAGTAACTAATTTTAATTACCGAATAATGTCAAAAAAAAGAGCCAGAAAAATTTCTGACCCTTTTTTGATTATTCGTTATTCATCTTCATCGTCTACATTAGTGATCCGTTCGTTGACGTGACAAATATTGCTTTGCGCAGATTCCACTAAGGCTAATTCCGTACCAATCAATTGGCTATTGATAAAATCAATTACCATTGGCATATTCATCCCTGCATAAAGTTCGATATCTTGTCCTTCTAAAATCAATCGAGAAACCACATTGCAAGGAGTCCCTCCCATTAAATCTGCCAGTACAACAAAATCTTCTAGCTGTTCAATCGTTGCTTCAAATTTTGCCCGAAAATCCTCAGCTGATTCAGAGGGAAGTAACCCAACCGTATGGATATTTTCCTGTGGTCCCATAATCATTTCGGTACTCTTTTTCAATTCTTCACAAAAGAGACCATGACTAACTAAAACTAATGACTTACTCATCTAACTTCCTCCGTCTGAATTATTTAGAGATTACACCTAGTGCTGATAATGCGACACAGACAACCAATACGATGAAGATCGCTTTTGTTGATGTCATGTTCTTTTTACCTAACATCCAATAAACTGCACCAACAATACCGGCTGGTAATAAGCGAGGCAAGATCATATCTAAGTTGTTTTGCATATTCAAGGTAACATCCCCAATACTTGGTGCCCATGAGAATTTTACGTTGATCATCGTTGCGACTAAAGCACCAACCATGAAGACCCCAAGCAAAGTAGCAGCGTCAGTCAAAGCAGTTAAACGGTGTTGCATCGTCGTTACTAAAGAAATTCCTTCGCGATAAGCAAATTCCAGCTGTTTCCAACGGAAAATCATGACAGCAATTTGAGCAACGATCCAAATAAAGATACCAGTTGGGTTTCCATTGATCGCCATATTGGCAGCTAAAGCTCCAAAAATCGTCGGAATCAACGCGGCAAAAATTGAGTCGCCAATTGCAGCGAAGGGACCCATCAACCCGGCTTTTAACCCAGAAACCGTTTGTTTTCCACCGATTCCTTCTTTTTCTTCAATGGCTAGGTCAATCCCAGTAATGATCGTATTGAAGAAGTTTGATGTATTAAAGAATTGGGTATGGGTTTTCATTACTTCTTTTAATTCAGGGGTATCATCACCATAAATTTTTCTTAATTGCGGCAAAATGGTATACAGATAACCAGAACCTTGCATCCGTTCATAGTTCCAGCCTAATTGGAAAGTAAACAAACTTCTACGATTAATTTGTTTAAAGTCTTCTTTCGTCAACTTATAATTAGATTTCGTCATCTTCGATCTCTCCTTCTGAATCATTGGAATCATCCGCCTGTTTTGGTGCTGGCGCATTTGGAATCATTTGACCATTCTTATAACTGATTGCTGCTAATGCAAATCCAATCAAGGCAACTGCCAACATTGGCAATGAATTGAAGATACCGTCAAAATGTTTCACGACTCCAGCTACTCCTGTACCTAATACTTGCATATTCGTAAAGACTGTTCCTAACAAGGCTGTTAATGTGAAGCCTAGAATCAAATATGGGAAGTGTTTCTTGACTGGCAAGTAACGTAATAAAATTGCAAACCCGACAGCTGGTAAAACAGCCCCTGCGACAGACAAGCCATCACCTAACCATTTTAGATCCCCATTCAAGACAGCTACGACTTTTTCAACTAAGCCACCACCAAAGGCTAAGGCTAGAAAGACTGGTGTCATCCGAGACAATGACCAAGGAAGGGCACCCATTAAGAAATTACGTTCGATCCCTTTGTAATTCATATCTTCGACTAATTTATCGATTCGATGTGCGAAATACGTATTAGCAAAACGAGCTAAAATATCTAATTGAATCATCAAGCTGGCAACTGGTACCGCGATTGCTGCGATTGCTTGTTCAGGATTCATCCCTAGTGCAACGGAAAAGGCTGTCGCTAAAATTGTTCCTGAGTTGGCGTCAATTTTTGACGCGCCACCAAATGTCCCAACACCTAATACTGTCAACTGCATACTACCACCAATAATAAGTCCGGCTTTCAAGTCACCCATGACGATCCCGGCAAATAATCCGGCAAAAACGGGTGCACTTAATGAAGAATAAATCTGTAACTCATCTAAAATTTGATACCCTGCATATAATGTTAATAATAAGATCTGCCACCATAAGATATCCATTTGTTTATCCCCCTATTTTGCTAAAAGACTCATAAAGTCTTCCGCTTTATCACTTGGAACCATTTGTGCAATTAGATGTACCCCTTTATTATTCAACTCCTTGAAGACTTCGACGTCTTGATCAACAACATTGATTGATTTTGTAATTGATCTTGTTTCTTCTGTTTGAGACATATTACCAACGTTGATTTCTTCGATTGGTACCCCTAATTCTACTAACTTTAATAAACGATCTGGTCTACGAACGACGATCAATAACCGTTGTGAATCGTATTTTCCAGCCAAAATATTATTCGCCGCTTTTTCAATTGGCAAAACGCTTAGTTTTACACCAGCTGGCGTGGCTAACTTTAAGCCGCTTTTTTCGATATCGCTTTGAGCCACCTCGTCATCAACAACCATGATACGAGAAATATTTAGTTTTGTGGTCCACAGATTAGCTACTTGTCCGTGGATCAAACGTCCGTCAATTCTTACTCCGATAATGCTCATGTTTATCCCTCTTTCATTTCTTTATATAGTGGTTCTTTTAATAAACTAATTTCAGGCTGGTACGTTCCTTCTGTCTCGAAGATCACGATCTCGTTTACGCCAACGGTCAATAAACCTTTTGGGATATAAAGTGACAACGTTGGACCGACTTCCCAAAAACGACCAATATTGGTCTGGTTAACAAAAACGACACCTTTCCCAAATTTTGATAAATCAATAAAACAATCCCCCAGTTCTTCTAACGTAACTTCATAACGATAAAAGCTTGGCTGATTTTCTTGCCATTCTTTTGAAAAGTCAACACCTTCAACTGTATCGAGAGGCAAACAATACTGCTCCCAATTGTTAATAAAATGTAAGTCTGCCATGACCCCAGTCCGAATACCTTTTCTTTGGGTATCCGCAAATAATTTATGACCGTAATTCACTCGACCCATGTTTTCAATTAAGATATCTAGTTGATTTTCAGCTTGAGTCATTGGAACCTTAATATCTTCGCCAATTTCTGTTTGGTATTGCGTCGCTTTTAATTCCTGATTCACAAATAATTGACTGCGATCTCGCCCGTCAATCACCCGCAAACGTTCTTCTTCCGCGTCTTTTTCGATCGTCGTGCGATAAAGTAAATAGCCCGTATTTTGGCCTAATACTTCCATCGCTTGCGTATTTTTTGATCGAATCGGCTGACTAATCGATTCCAATGTTGCGAATAAACTGACTTGGTTGCTTAATGGAATATTTTTCTTTTCGATGTTTTGCTTGATCAACGGTTCCATTTGTTGAATCTCAGGATATTTTGTGTGGATCATCTTTTGAATCGCAAAATATTTCTCTGTCGGATTTCCTTGCTCATTCAGTGGTGCTCCGTAGTCATAAGACGTAATCTGTGGTAAATCAATCACACCACGAGCCGAGCTGCCATTCATGAAGCCAAAATTGGTCCCCCCATGAAACATATACAAATTAATACTGCCACGAGCTAAAACTTCACTCACTGCTTCAGCTAATTCTTGTGGGTCCCGCTGAATGATGGGTTCTTTCCAACGGTTGAACCAGCCGTCCCAAAATTCCATACACATCAAGGGCCACTTTTTGTCGTGTTCATCAAAGAAATTTTGCATAGACTCAAAGTTTTCCTTCGCCTTAGAACCGAAATTGCCAGTCACTAGAATATCTTCATCGATCATACTGCCAGCTCTCAAAGTGGCTCTCCAAGGACCGTCCGAGGTGAAGAAAGGCGCGGTGATTCCTCTTTCTAACATCAGATCACGAATCGAACGTAGATAATCTTTGTCTTCCCCATAAGAACCGTACTCATTCTCAATTTGAATCATTAAAATATTGCCACCATTAGATAGTTGATGAGGAACAATTTTCTTCATCAACACATCATAGTAATCCGCCACATGATTCAAATAAGCGGTTTCATTCGAGCGAAGACGCTGTGACTCATTTAGCAGCCAAGCCGGAAACCCGCCAAATTCCCATTCGGCACAAATGTAAGGGGAAGGTCGAACGATTGCATATAATCCTAGCTCTTGGGCAATCGACAGAAATCGTTCTAAATCTAATATCCCTTCAAAATGAAATTCACCTTTTTGTGGCTCGTGTAAATTCCACGGTACATAAGTTTCAACCGTGTTAAAGCCCAAAGCCTTTAAATTGTAAAGTGAGTGATACCAATCGCTTGGATCCACTCGAAAATAGTGAATCGCTCCTGACATAATCTTAAAGGGCTCTCCATTCAGTAGAAAATCCTCTTTTATTTCAAATGTATTCAAAAGCTCGCCCCTTCCAATGAAAACGTTTTTAATATATTAATATATTAAATTATCTCGAATCGAATGTCAACTGTTTCTATTCCCACACAATATGTTAGAATTAAAGAGTAGCGGGTACTCAAAAGATTCTAATGAAAATTTTAGTCTCTATCCATTAACGGGAGGAATACTATGGCAATCCCAAAATATCAAATCATTAAGGATGAATTAAAACAGCAAATCATTTCTGGCAAATTTGAAAATGGCGATAAATTTTATACCGAAGCCGAATTGACAGAGATGTTTAACGTTAGTTCAATCACAGTTATCCGTGCATTAAACGATTTAGTCAAAGCCGGATTTTTAGTTCGTCATCAAGGCCGTGGCTCTTTTGTCTCGCGGGCACGCAAAGGAAAACTCGTTGAATTTTCGGATATCGAATTATTTCCCATCAGCCATGATCAAGTGGAAGTCTTATCAATTATAAGAGGCAATGACCCAATTATTTTAAGTAAACTAGAGCTTTCGGATACTGCCTTTTATTACTGCATCGAACGACTACGGACAACGGAAAAGATTCCATATATTTACCATCGGACCTATTTGCCTGAACAATACGTAAATTCAAATTATCCTGACTTAAGCTATTATAATTCCATCTATCAACGCTTCAAATTGGATTATAATATCCATATGAATGAAGAAGACTTCACAGAAACAAATGAAATCAAATTTCCTACGCCGGCAGCTGAGGCAGAAAAATTACAAATTTCTACCGCTGAGCCAACGGTCTTACAAATTCGTATGACTAAACGAAAAGATACACAGCAAGTGTTGGAATACGTTGAAACTTACAAAAAATGGAACTTTTATAAGATCGAATTAGTTTCAAAAAATACTTAATTAGGAGAAGATCGAGTGCTTACTCGATCTTTTTTACGGCAATTTTTGCGAAATGTGTCTGTACCTTTGCCGGATCCACATGTCCAGTTCTACGTTCTTGTGCATTTGCCATTCCTGTTGCCATACACAGTTTCAATTGTTCTTCCGTTTTCAGACCTTCAGCTAAGGCGTACGCAAAGCCAGCAATCGTCGCATCACCGGAACCGACAGGATTAACTACCTCGATTGTAGGTATCTCGATTCGATAAAAGCTCTCTTGATGCTTCGCTAACGCCCCTGCTTTTCCTAACGACACCACGATCCACTCAATTCCTGAGAAGATCGGCTCAAGGAGCGCGTCCTTGATCGCTGATAGATCTTGTAAGGAGAAGGTCTTTCCTAATAATCCTTCTAATTCTTCCAAATTAGGTTTGATTAAATAGGGTTTAGCTTTTCCTTTTAAGACTTGCTTCAAACTTTCACCGGAAGTGTCAAGGAGCACTTTGGCATTTTGCGTTTTTGCTATCTCGATCAGCTGTTGGTAAAAATTGCTTGGGAAGCCCTTAGCAAGACTACCTGAAAGGGTAACAACTGCAGCTTTTTGGATCAACTCTCGAAATTTTTCCAAAAAGAGCGTTACCTCTTCCTCTGAAACAGTCGGGCCAGCTTCTAGAATCTCCGTCTGATTCCCTTCGTGTAAAATCGCGATCGAATCCCTGGTCTCTTCTTTGATTGCTGTAAATTCTTGTTTGATGCCCGCCTGTCTTAATTGTTCTGCGATAAAGGCGCCATGAAAACCGCCAAGTACGCCGGTGGCTAATACATCGCCCCCGAGATCATGGATCACTCGGGTCACATTCAAGCCTTTTCCGCCAGCGGTTTTCGTCACCCGATCCGTTCGATTGACGGTGTCTAGCATTAACGTATCTAAAGGATAAGAGATATCAATTGACGGATTCATCGTCACTGTTACTATCATACTCTCACTCCTACTTGGTCATCGCTGTTTCTGCTACTTGAACCTTCTTATACCAAGAGCTGGCAGTTTTATCGACTACTTTGTTTAAGCTTTCGATATTTTCGCGACCTTCTGTTTTAAGCCATTCTCTTGCTGCTGCTTCCCCAGCCTCCACGAAAGGTTTTACGCCATTTTTCCACGTTGCGCGGCCGCATAAGACTCCGTTAAAAGTTGAACCGGATTCATTGGCGAACACTAATGTTTCTTGGAATAGTTGCGTAGAGACGCCAGCACTCAAGAAGATGAAAGGCAACTCAGTGGCTTGACTTTGTTCTAAGAAATACTTTGCAGCTTCTTCTTTTGTGTAGGCAATTTCTTCTGTCCCAAAGCCCTCGACAAAATTCATATTAACTGGAACTTCCACCTTCAAAACGTCCACTTTGTATTGCGGTTTTGAAAATTCCTTCATCATTTCATTAACTTTATGAGGTTTAACTTTGGCATATTCCAAGGAGCTAGCATCCGCGATTTGGGCATCATAAGAAACTAATTCTAAGTAAAACGGCAGATCTTCCTCCGCACATTCGCTACCTAATCGTTCAGTGAAAACATGTTTTTGATGATTGATTTCTGGATCTTCATCTACATCGTAGTAAAGCAGGAATTTAATG
Organism: Enterococcus viikkiensis; assembly: GCF_005405345.1. Lineage (GTDB taxonomy): Bacteria > Bacillota > Bacilli > Lactobacillales > Enterococcaceae > Enterococcus_A > Enterococcus_A viikkiensis. The sequence goes on from NZ_BJDW01000005.1 coordinate 22,205, forward strand.
GCATCCGCGCCTTGTTCCTTCAAACGTAACACAGACCAATCCGCCAACAAATCTGGCAAACGTCCAGGCGTTGTCGCATCGTATCCTGTTTTTTCATAGGCTAAAAGTAAGCCCGCATCCTCATGACGTGCTTTTGCGGCTGGCAATCCATATTCAGGATCCAATAAAATAGATGACGCATAAGGTGTTAATTCGCTAGAAACTAATTTTTTGAAGCCTTCGATGTGTTCAGCCGTTGGTTCTGTTCCCAGCGCATGAATCATTTTTTTCAACGCACCTCGTTGATCAATGGCTAGCGCACTGATGATCCCATCCTTAGTAGATAAGCGGTCCATCGCTACTTTTTTACCTGGTGTAATTGTATGCATGGTTCTTCCTCCCAATTGACTACTTGTATTCATGAATGATTACGCCTTTTACGACGCGATTGACCGTTCCAGTTGGTGACGGTGTATCTGGTTTGTTCGCAACTTTGACTGAAGTTAACAGTGCAACCGTTTGTGCCACCATAATATAGGCCAAAGCTAAATAACCATCCGGTAATAACGTGGTTTCAGTTTCAAACTCGAATTTATCGCCAGAAAAGTTTCTTTCTCCAGGTTGCGTAATCGCAAACACACCGGAAGCGATTTCATCTCCACGAACTTCTTCTAAGACATCCAAGTCATAATCGCGGGTATAGACATCATTGTTCACAAAACCGAACATCACCGTTTTTTCATTAATGAATGATTTTGGCCCATGACGGAAGCCCATTGATGAATCAAACACAGTCGCAATTTTTCCAGCAGTTAGTTCTAAGAGTTTCAACTGTGCTTCTCTCGTTAATCCCGCTAAACTGCCTGATCCAACATAGACGATTCGTTCAAAATCAAGTTCTACGATTTTTTGAAGTTCTGTTTCTCTAGCAATCACTTCTTTCCCTAAGCTGCTTAGAGCGTGGACATAGTCTTGTTTTTCCTCAATCGCTGTTTGGTCAAACGTTAATAATGTTCCTAAAGTCATGCAAGAAAAACTGCCGGTCATAGCAAAGCCATCATCATTGGAACGTTTCGGCATTAATAATAGGAAGCCATTTTCTGCTTCTTGCGTAGTTTGCGCCAATTTTCCTTCTTCCGCACAAGTGATGGCCAAGTGATGAATCGTATCCACAACTTGATCAGCAATCGCAACTGCTGCTAAACTTTCCGGGCTGTTCCCACTGCGGGCAAAGGAAACTAGTAATGTTGGTTCCTCTTTAATTAAGTATTCTTCTGGTGCGGCCACGATATCCGTCGTACCAATACTTTCAAAGCTAAAATCTTTCAATGCTCCATGTTTGCGTAAATAAGGAACGACCGTGTCTCCAACATATTGTGAGGTACCTGCGCCAGTAAAGATTACGCGGGTTCGTTGATCATTTGCTTGCTTTTTAACTTCTGCTAAGAAAACGTCTAGTTCCTTCGATGCCTGTTGAAAGAGCGTAATCGTTTCTTCCCAAAGCTCAGGTTGTTGACGAATTTCACGGGTCGTAATCTCAGCGCCCATTTTTTCCAGTGTTTCTTTTTCAAGGGTAAACATGTGGCAACTCTCCTAACTATTTCGAATATGGCGAATCTGGTAATGAAACTGATCCGCTCTGGCAACACTTAATGTAAATTCAATAATTTCATTTTTCATATTGTAGGTTTGTCGAGCAAGGTGCAGAACGGGTGCCCCTTCATTGATCATCAGTTGTTTAGCATCTTCTTTTGAAGCGATACTTGCGTATAATTCTTCATCCGCTAAACGGACGGTTTGATTGAAATCTTCAGAAAAAAGATCATACAATGGTTTACTCCGCAATAATTTGTCATCTAAAGTCATAAACAACTTGACCGGTAAATAGGTATCTTCAATCATCAATGGTTCGCGATCCGCTGAACGCAACCGGCTTAACTTATAAATGGCTTCCCCTAATGACAGGTTCAAATATTGTGCGATAAACTTGTCGGCCTCGATTTGTTCAAAGGACAAAATGCGTGTATCAGGGTGTCTTCCCAAACTTTTCATCTGTTCGGTGAAACTATAGGCCCCCGCAATATCCGCCGCTTTTTTCTGGATATCAGAGACAAAGGTTCCTTTGCCATGCCGCCGATAAATGTAGCCGCTACTTTCTAATTCTTGCAGAGCCAAGCGGACCGTCGTCCTACTCACTCCATATTGGGCAGTCAGCTCACGTTCAGAGGGTAGCTTGTCGTGTGGGATCATTTGTTTTTCGATCCGTTCTTGCAACAAATCAACCAACTGATAATACAAAGCTTTGCTTTTAAAAGAATTTTCCATGGGATTCTCCTACTTTCGCAACTGGTTATAACCATAGACCAATACTAAGGTGGTCTTTCCCGATTTGTCAACAATAATAAAAATTAAAATTATGAATCAATAATAAACATTGGCATATCAAAGATTAATTAAAAAAAAGGAACTATGCAGTGCCTCGGTTCAATCCTACATAGCAAAAAAATAAGGTTTCACTAGCAAAAATCTAATACCAGTTCCAATTCTTTTACCTTGATCGAATCGTCGTCAAGCTTTGAATCCTGTCACTAGATAGCTACCTATCCAATGCATCCACTTAATTAGATTCTCAACTGGTTTACAGCCGTTCATTTTTTTCTTCCTTATATAGCAGTAATTCTTTTCTTAAAAAAGAGGAGCAATAGCGGTCTGTTTACTTTTTCTTAATCAATTACAGCTGTTTTTTGTGTTTTTTCTTCGATCCAATTTTCTGAATCTTTACAACACTATTGCAAGATTGCATTTTTGCGAACCGCTTTCAAAAAAATGGGGCGCAATAAGGAGCGCAAATCCCTATCAGGCCACTCTTTTAATTTCTTCTTAAAAGAGATTAAGTATTTCAAAAGCGCGATTTCAACTAAGTTTTGTTACATTGATACATTACACTGTAACGTATTGTTACTGGTTTATAACCTACGCAGGGAGAAACGATGGTAAAGTATGTCTCGTAGTCGAAATGACTGATTTACATCAAAAACTTTTTTGGAGGAATTTACATAATGAAATTTGGAAAAACTCTTGTACTTACGACGTTACTTACTGCCGGTGCAGTATTCGCACTAGGAACAAACGATGCACACGCCGCAGAAAACTACACTGTTCAATCAGGTGATACGTTATCAAAAATCTCAATGAAATTTACTGGCGATAACAGCTTAGTGAATTCAATTGCGAAAGAAAACAACATTTCAAACGTTGACATGATCTTTGAAGGTCAAAACTTAACGATTGATACAGATGCAAAAGGCAATACCACAGTTGCTCCTGTTCAAGAACAAGCAGCTCCTGTAGCAGCTCAAGCACCTGTCCAAGAAACAGCTCCAGTACAACAAACACAACAAGCCGCTGCTCCTGCTGCTGAAGCTTCAACTCCAGCAAGCACGAACTCTGCAAAAGAATGGATCGCACAACGCGAATCTAGCGGTTCTTACACAGCAACAAACGGCCAATACATCGGACGTTACCAATTATCTTCTTCATACTTAAATGGTGATTACTCAGCAGCTAACCAAGAACGTGTAGCTGACCAATATGTCTCTTCTCGTTACGGTTCATGGGAAGGCGCTCAAGCATTCTGGCAAGCAAACGGCTGGTACTAAGCCGAAGCCAATAAAAAAAGCTCTCAAATTGATTGAGAGCTTTTTTGTTTACTTATTTTTAAGGCGTTAGGACGTTCAATGTCGAATCTTTTTACATTATGATAGACCAACCTCTTTTTTATAGAGCATCAGTTACATTCACAATATTTCTCTCACCGCTGCTGGCAGCTCTTCCACTGTTTTAACTATTTTTTCTGGCTGGGCCTCAGCTAATTCTTCATTATTACCAAAACCATATAATACGCCAATACTTTTCAGCTGATTGGCTTTTGCACCCAAAATATCAAATTTCCGATCCCCAATCATAACAGCAGCAGAAGTCTTCAACTGATCCAAAGCATAAGCAATCACGTCAACTTTCTTAGAACGCTCACCGATTAAGTCGGCCCCAAAAACACCCACAAAATATTTCGTTAAGCCAATACCTTCAATAATCTGGCGAGCAAATACTTCTGGCTTTGAAGTCGCCACTGCTAATGTATATTCTTTTGACAGGTTACCCAGCATCTCTGCTACTCCATCGTAAACAGATAACTGCTGAATACCATGCTCTGCAAAGTATTCCCGATAGAAGCTTTCTGCTTGACGGGCTTCTTGATCCGTCAATTCATATAAATGATGCAACGTTTCCCGTAACGGTGGTCCAATAAAACTGTGAAGTGTCTCTTCATCAGGAATCGGCAGGATCATCTTCGTCAGCATATAACGAATGCTTTTCAAAATACCTTCACTGGAATCAGTTAATGTACCATCCAGATCAAACAATACTACTTTTTTCATGTTTCTCCTCCTAGTTATCCTTTTATTGATTCTACCTATAAATAGCAACAGAAGCAAAATTCTTGCTGAAAAGCGAACAATCAGATAAACTTACTTTTAGTAAGAAATTAGGAGGAATTATTATGGATACACAAATTCGCGGATTACACCACGTTACTGCTATGACTTCAAGTGCCGAAAAAAATTATCGTTTCTTTACCGATATTTTAGGCTTACGTATGATCAAAAAAACCGTCAACCAAGACGATATCGAGACCTATCATTTATACTTTACCGATGATGCCGGTGCACCCGGAACGGATATGACGTTCTTTGATTTCCCAAACATTCCTAAAGGAACTAAAGGGACCAACAGCATCTCTCGAACGGGCTTCCGGGTCCCAACAGACGCTTCCTTAGACTATTGGACCAAGCGCTTCTCAGACTTGAATATCGAACATGGCGAGATCAAAGAACGCTTCGGTAAAAAATACTTAGAATTTCATGATTATGACGACCAATTATTTCAATTAGTCTCAGATGAAAAAAATCATGGTGTCGCTGGCGGAACTCCTTGGAAGAATTCAAATGTTCCTGCTGAACACGCAATTATCGGCTTAGGGCCAACTATCGTGACGGTCGCAAAATTTGAACATCTAAAATTAGTTTTAGAAAATCTATTAGGCTTTAAAGAGACCGCTGAAGAAGGCAGCCTCCATCAATTTGAAGTTGGCGAAGGCGGCAATGGTGCAACGATTCTCGTTGATGACCAACCAGATATGATTCCAGCCCAAGAAGGCTACGGCAATGTCCACCATTTAGCTTTACGAGTGGCTGATGATGAAGCTTTACGTGATTGGATTGAAAAAATCAACGCCTTGGAATTCCCAAGCTCAGGTTTCGTTGATCGTTTCTATTTCCAATCCGAATACTTCTTAGCAGCGCCAAATGTATTATTCGAACTAGCAACCGATGGTCCTGGTTTCTTGCAAGACGAAACCTATGAACATGCTGGTGAAATTTTATCCTTACCACCACATCTACAATCAAAACGTGAAGAAATCGAAGAATATGTACGACCTTTTGATACTTCAGATGCAAACCATAAACGTCAATAAGGAGGAAATGATGCTTTTCTTTCCCGCAAATGAATTGACGACGAAACAAAATTACAAATTTTTGACCGGCAGCATCATTCCTAGACCGATTGCTTGGATTACTACTCGCAATGAAGAAACGAGCGTAGTCAATGCCGCACCTTTTAGCTATTTCAATGTCGTGGCGAAGGATCTCCCGCTAGTTAGTCTTTCAATCAATCGGAAAAGTACTGAAATGAAAGATACGGCAGCCAACCTGCTGCGTCAAAGAGAAGGCGTCATTCATATCGTCAATGATGAACTGCTGCATGAGATGAACCAATCCGCCGCTTCACTGCCACCGAATGAAAGTGAATTAACAGGAACAAACTTGACCTTAATAGACAGCCAAGCCGTCTCTGTTCCTGCGATTAAAGCAGCGCCGATTTATTTCGAAGTCCGATTGCATCAATACGTCCCAATTACTGGAAACGATGAGAAGATCATCAGTGATCTTTTTATCTTAGAAGTCTTAAATTATCATATTTCAGAAGGCCTCTTTGATCAGGAAAAAGAATATATTGACGCATTAAAATTAAATCCCCTGGCACGCTTAGCAGGCAATACTTATAGTCATCTTTCTGATTTAGTTGACATTAAGCGGCCAAATTAAGAAGCAGCAGACTTATTGAAGGTCTGCTGCTTCTTTTTTAACCAAACCGAATCAACTATTCGCCGCTCAAGATATTAAACTAAATCATCTATCGGATTGAATCCGATGGTAGCTACAAAATCATCTCTGATGCTGTAAAGATCATTCCCTTAATTACGAACCTTAAAGACAACAACCTTACTAATCGTGATTCAGAAGCAACGATTGAAGGCTAGCCTATCAGTGAGTTGTTATTCCGTGATCTTTTTAAATCTATTGGTAAAAAAAGTAAAACTCATACCCAGACAGCTGGAAAAATCATCAAAGAACTAGCGATACCACCACACTCTAAATCAAGAATTTAAATCACTCTGGAGGCAAAAGCGATTCCTTCAAAAAATGAGTCCAAACAAATGGGAAACATCAATCCAAAAGACAATGAACTAAAAAACCTTTTCAGCCTTGCATACGGTAGGCTATATAAAAAAAGCTTTAACTTCCCAAATAACAGGAAGCTAAAGCTTTTCATTTTTATTTACGTAAGTCAATGATCGGTACATTGCCATCAATCACACCGCTCGGACTTTTCAGTTTAATCAAAGCTAAACGATCATCATACTCCAAATTCATTTGATCATCTAAATAAATTTTAGAATATTCTTTAATAGGAATTTCCCCCACATTACTATCGATATCTAAAGTATAATCAGAACGATCTTGATCATGCGACAAGACTAGCAAACGAAAACTTGTATCTAAAGAACAAACACCCAGCTTCGAATACTTTCCCACACCATCATCTAAATCTAGAACCACTATACCTTCCTTTTTGAAATTTGAAAGACGATCTTCTAACTCATTCGCTACTTTTAAATACATTTCTATCATCTCCTCAAAACAAGCATAGCATTTTTTTATGTATTAAGGATAACCATTTGCTCAAATGTGATTTCAAAAAAAAGACAATCATTTGATTGTCTTAGAAACTCCGGCAGTAGGACTCGAACCTACGACATCATGATTAACAGTCATGCGCTACTACCAACTGAGCTATGCCG
>NZ_BJDW01000006.1 GCF_005405345.1 Enterococcus viikkiensis
AATTCTTTGGTCAGAACTATTTTGAGTGTAGCACAAATGGCTTTTTTAGTTGTCTAGCTTAATTTTACAATCGGCGAGATAAAATTCTACTGTTGATAAAATTTTAAAAAAACTGTTGTTTCATATTTCAAGGACTTTATCGAAATTGTTAATACAACTACTTCTTTATTATGCCTCAACTACGACATATTGTACAAGTTTACAATAATTGGTTACCTATATACTTTTTGAACTCATCTTAGAACGTTATTCGCAATTGGTAATCTTCCAGTTTTCTCCTTTAGATAACAATAAGTTATATTGAAAATCATGAGTCACCTTTTCAACATCATCGAGATATTTCACTATGACTTTTACTCGAACCGAATCCTTTGTTTCAAAATAAATAGGATTAGTTATTTCTACAAATTGAAGATTTGTATTAATCGGTTGAATCACATTATTTTCAACATAATACTCAAGTTCTTTTTCCGATGCTGTTGGATAAAGCTTGAAAAATGTCTCTAAAAATTCAGTGATCTCTTCTGTGGTTTTGGCATCAATTTCCGAATCACTTTCTACTTGTTTTGCCTCATATTTTGCCTTATCAGGTTTTGCAACCATTGTCGGCAAACTAGTTACAATATGATTCCCTTTTTCATCTTCAAAAATTGTCACTCGATATGCAGAGGAAATTGATTGTGTCTTTTTCCCTTCTGTAATCTTTTGATCCACTAAAAACGAAACAACAAATTCTACTGAATTCTTTTCAACATCTAGAATTTTTACAGATTTAACTTCAGAACTAGTGGGAATATCCGCTCGAACCATATCTTGACTCAAAGCGAGACCTTCTTCTGTAAGGTACTGTCCAAGAGTATTCATTCTCTTTTCAACTACTTCCTTGTTATTCTTCCACGAAAAGTATTCTTTCGCAAAATCCTCCGTAAAACTTTCAACCCCAGAAGTATTCACCACCTTCTCTTTCACTACCACTTTTTCATGAGTCGTATGCTGATCAATGGCGGTGAAATTTTTGTAGATGCCAAAAGCAAGACTACAAGACAATAAAAGCCAAAGGGCAAGCACCATTTTTCGATGCTTGCCCACTGAAATGACTCGTTCTTTCTTCTTTTTTGGGATCTTTTCCTTTTGGTTTCGTTCAATTTTTATCTTCATGTTCATTCCTCTTTTCTCTTATTTGTAGCGGCCAGCTCCGATAAGATGCTGCTGCCAATAGCTTTCTGTTAGATCTGTCCAGCCCACTGGATTTCCTGCATGAAACATGCGATTCTCTCCTGCATAAATCCCCACATGAGTCACATAAGTACCGGCATCATAGGTTGAATGAAAGAAAATCAAATCACCTGGTTTGGCATCTTTTAAATCAATATGAGTCATGGCATCATATTGATCCTGAGCCACCCGAGGAAGTTTCAAACCAACTTTGGCATAACACCATTGGGTCAAGCCACTACAATCAAAACCCGTTTCGGGACTTGAGCCACCAAATACATAGGCCGTTCCTTCATACTTAAACGCCTCGTCAAAAATTCCTTGGACTGTTTTATCATCAAACTGTGTGGTGGTCAGATATTGTTTCACCAATAAGCAATAAAACATATTGCCATAGTTATACCGCCACCCACCATTCTCCTTGATTGCGATGGGATTAGGATAATCGACTTTTTGACCACCTGATTTTTCCTTTGAAAAAGATTCTGCTAAAGCAAAACTGTGCTTCTTTCCGTTTTCCGAGACATAATCCAAATACCCGCCACCATAGTTATAGGCCTGAATAATGCTATCTTGATCACAACCTAGTTCTTTGGAACGCTTAACCAAAGACGCAAAATAGAGGCATCCTTGTTTGATGGATGCCTCGGTATTTAACGAATTCGGTGGTAAGCCGGCTGACTCCGAACTTTGCATAACGTCTTCCATTGTGCCACCAGATTCCACTTGAATAATCGCCAAAAGAATCGGGACATACTCTGCTATATCCGATTCTTTGGCATACTTTTCTACCATTGCACGGTGTTTCAAAACTTCTTCTGAGACACTAGTTCCCCCAGGAGAAGCACCTGAACTGCCACTTCCTTCGCTGTCTTCACCAAACAACAAACCCACACACATCAAAATTCCCATAAATGAGATGGTCAGGAAGGTTAATGAAATGACACCCAATTTTTTCAAGTTCATTTTTTCTCACCTGACCTTGGTTTTGAACGAGGGTTCATTCTTTTTTGTATTTTTTGATTGGTCCGCTTTGGAAGAGTAGACCTCTGTTTCACTTGTTGAAAAGAATTTTTCTTTCCTGAGGATTGGTTTATTCCTTTTGAAATGATTTCTTGACCAGCTAGTTTTCGTTTGATTTCAGGATTCAGATTTGCTCTCATAATCCGCTTTGATGCTTCTTTTTTCTGCGTCATATCTTTCTGAGGTTGAGCTGCTTTATCTATTGGAATATTCGCCCTTTTTTTTCCCTGACGATTTGTAGCTTCACTCAGTATCTTGCGTTTTTCGTCCATTTTCGCATTTCTTCGTTGTCGTTGTTTTTCTCGCAACTCCGCTCGATTTGCTTTTTCTTGGACAAGTCCACGCTTGAATTCTTCTGGTGCTTTTTTCGTCTTTTCGATTCCTTTATGGAGGTTATATTTCAAGTTGGTCGGCGTATTCCGTACTTGATCCTTTACTTGTTTAGTCTTATCTTTCACTAAAGCTTGGGTATCCAGAACTTTGCCGACTTTTCTCCCGGCTAAATTCATTCGAGACTGGTTCTTATTATTTGAAATTGGCTTTTCCTTATTCGAGACAGGCGGTACCTCTTGATCGTTAGGTAATCGTGAGTTCTTTCGTAGAGAAGAATCGGATGGCTTAAATTTGGATTTTGATTGTTCCTTTGCCAGCTTATTTCCAACTGTTGCACCACCACCAAAAGCTAAAGTTCGCCCCACATTTCGATTGAGTTGTCGCAATTTACGGTTCATCAACATTTGCGGTCTTCGCATGACGCGTCTACCCATTGACTGGCTATCATTACTTTGGAGATTGAACATGCTCATAATGTCACCCAATTTGAAATAGATACCGGCAAAGGTCACAATTTGCAGAAAAGCTACCATAAAAAAGGGATAGGTGGCGGAAATATTGAAAAACATGGTAGAGATACTAAATGCAGTCGTGATTACCAAAGTAACTCCCGCTCGCATCATAATTGTATTAAACAAACGAATAATCGCCTTCTTGCCCAAACTCTCATAAGTCGGCAACATAGACAATAAGAAACTAATTGGCAGAAACATCGCAAAAATAATGAAGAGAATTTGCGAGAACAATATAATCCCAGTCAGAAGAAAGACAAAGAAGGAAATCCCAATATTGAACAATACCAAAAAGACCACGGTCCCTAAGCGGTTCATGGTCTTGGTAATACTTAGATTCGCATTGTCATTGTCTTCAATCTCAGCTTTAACCGCTTCTTCTCGATCCTTCCCTTTATTTTCATCCGGACTGACAGATAGTATGTTGTTGACCCGCTCTTCCCCAATTTCTTCTATATTTGAATCATCAAACTGCAAGAGTAACCAAGGTTGTTGGACTTGAATGGAAAACAAGCTATCCCGAATCAAATCCACACTATCTTTTCCTTGGCTTTCAGAATTAGGAACAACAATCTCCGTGCCGAGGCTAAGTGCCGCCTCACTGACATCTGAACTAAAGTCATTGATTTTTGTAATATAGGTAGGCGCATACGCAATGAAGGAACCTGAAAGCAGAAAGATCATCACAAAATTAATCACTGCCCGAACTGCTTTAGTGGTTTCTCGTTTTAATAATCCGGTATACGCCACATAAACTCCTAGAGCTAAAATCATTAATAATAGAAACCCAAAGTAAAATCCCGATGTCTGTAGTCCATTTTCGGTAATACCGGCTAGGGTTTGGATATTTTTTCCAATACTTTCAGCCGTATCCGAAATGAAGTCCAGCTTATATGCTTCTTGAACTACATAACCTGTAGCATTCGATAAATACAAACTTACGGACCAAATAAAATTGGTAATGGCATAAAGACCATACATTACGCTCTTCCCTAGGCCATCCCCCCAATTCCAAGGTAGCCAATCCCAAGAGCTATCCACAAAGAAATCTAGTTGATAGTTACCAAGTGAATATTGGGAATAAAGATTTCCGGATTCAACTGTATCATCAACCAGACCCGTTGCCTCGGCCACCGTTCCAATCAGACTGAGAAGAAGTAGCATGGTACAGAGACTGATTGCGATTATCCCCACAATCCGAAAAAGTTTCTTTTTCATACCCTCACCCCATCCTCTCTTGAGCCGGCGGACGGGTATCAAAGGCATGGAAGAGTTCTTCAAAGACTGGATGAACTTGGACCACACCTACTCGACCATACAAATCTTGCATCAAGCATTGACCGTTTTCCAAATCTCGTAGACGTTTTTGATTGCTTTCATCTTCTTGATCTAAGCCAAAGAATTCCAAAGTTTTCTTGATTTCATGAATATCGGTACTTCGAAACGCAAATTTCAACCCGATATTATTTTTCAAGCGTTCATCCAGTAAGTCATCACTGTTTTGTGTGACAAAGTAAACACCGGCATTCATGGCCCGACCAGCACGCACTAATTTATTCGATAACGTTTTTCCTTGCGCTACTTGAAGAAAACTCCACGCCTCATCCAGGTCCACAATCTTGAAAATTTCTCGATTACTATGGATAAAGTCCAAGGCAAAAGTGGAAATGACGATTAGCATAGAAACACTAAGCAATTCCATGGTGGTATATTCTTCAAAAGTGGTTTCTGCATCTGGTAAAACCAAATCCGCTACTTGAATGATATTTAACTGCCTATCTAAACTAATCGACTGGGTAATCGAACCATCTGAGAAAAGCAAATGGGCAAAATCATAATCGGTAAAGGACTCGATGTGATCCGCGATATTTTCCGCAACTGGTGAGCCTTCTTTTCGAAGCTCATTAATTACTTGTAATAATCCCCGTTGATTGCTTTGGGTAACCGTCCGAATGGCCTTACGCAACACTGGAAACTTCTCCCCATCTCGACTAGAAATTCCTGTTAAAAAGGTCAGAATATCAATTGCTAAACTTTCTGAGTCTTTCTTTTTCTTCATGATGACATAGGGATCAAGTAAGCCTTGATTTTTTGGCTTACTAGTTAAGTTGAGAATATTGATTTCATCCGCAATTTCTGGCAAGGTTTCTTTCCAGCCACCCCGTTCCCCTTTTGGATCGACAATCACAGCTTGTCCACCAAAAAGGACGGCGTAATAAACTAAGAGATTGTTACTAAAGGACTTTCCGCCACCGAGTGAACCAAGGAAAGCGGCGGCTAGCGCATTGGTAACTGAACCTTTTACCCCTTGTGAAGCCAAGGCCGGTTTCAGGTAAACATTTCGCCCCGTGTCCACGTTGTAGCCAAAGTAAATGCCTTCTAATTCTCCTAGCATCTGAGTAGCCCCAAAACCAAGTCCGGCGAGAAAATCAGAGGTAACATACTGAATATAGTCGTTCATGTAGCGTTTGCTTGAAGGTAAGAATTCTTCATGTAGCCCTATCATATCGCCAAAGGGCCGGACTAGTTTTACATTGGTATCATCATAAAAGTCAAGCACTTCATCACAGCGGCGTTTTAGTTCATCTACTGATTCGGCACTTACTCGAACCACATAACTCAGTTTGTACATGGATTCTTTCGACTGATCCAAGGTGGTTTCCAATTCGTCCACAGAATCCAACGCATCTAAAACATTAGAATTTGTTTCATTGTCGGATTGATAGGCGTGATTGTCTAAATCTTTTAGTTCCTTTTTCTTATTGCGAACGGTGGCTAATGCCTTCTTGTTCGTCACAATCTCTACATTCATACTTGTGTCGATTGGGAATGTAAATTGTTGTTGCTGGTAATAGAAAAGTTCTGAGGAAGGAAACTCCATTTCCCCTACAATCGTATTGATTGTCAGATACGCTACATACGATTCATGATTTTCGTGTTCTATCCGTAAGTAACGAGGCTTTTCTTCAATCAAGCAACGACTGGGACGTAGAAGGTCATAACGTTTCACCAGCGTTTCGGATTTTAGCTTTTTCTTTGGTAGCTGAAATTCATATTCTTCAAACGGTGTACCTTTTTCACCATAGATATGTTCAATCAAATACGTCAGATCACTGGGAGTGACTCGTCTGACTTTAAATCTTCGAGTCAATTTATTTTCCATTAGTTTTTCAAGCTTGGTATATCGGCGAATTTCTTCATTAGATAAGGAAACAAAATCACCCATTAGATGATGATTCACTCCATAGACAAATTCTTGAAGCCCAGAAAAGAAAGATTTCTTGAGACTCTTTAGATTTACTTCTTCATCTGTGGCAATCAGTTTGAAGCCAATAAAAAAGCGATAATCAATCTGACTATCGCCAATCATGGATACTAATGCATCTGTCTGTAAATCAATTCGTTGTTTCGCGACTTCTTTGAGTCTACCGGTAATTTCCTTTTTCGATCGCTCTTGTGTGGCACGAATACTACTTTCCGTGGCAATTTGTAAGGCGTGAATCTTGCCTTCACGATTTTGTGCAATCAATTGGCGAAAGTTATCATGTACTTGATACTTCTGTTCAGGTGACAAAAAGGAGTAATTGTAAGGTATTAACTCATAGTAGGCAAAACATTCTCCCTCTTGATTAAAGACAAGATTATTTTCAATATACTTAATCGGGTACATAGTTCACACTCCTTACAAGAGTAATGGGTTCATCCCATCGTTTCTTCTGTTCTTTGACTTTCTTTCCTGCAAAAGTGACCTTAAATCGCAAGTGATAACTAATAAAGGATCGTAAAAATCCCAATGGTTTCTTACCGTCAAACGTTTTTTGCGACATGAACCAAGTAACCGCCACCGGTATACCTAAGTATTTTAAAAATGTCCCCTCTATCATAGACAGCGGAGGCATATGGGCAAATACGATGACAAACAGCAAGGATAAAACAAACCAAGCCATCTGGTTAAAAGTCACAGGAAAAGGCAGTTGAAAGTCATTAATCGCATAAATGACCTTTTCAACTGCCCAAATACTGGTATAGCTTTTTATTTTTTTCATATTCAATTGGCTCACTTTCTAATATAATATAAACATCATGCTTAATTTTTTAAGGAGGTACATATGCAAAACTTAGTAACAATGGCAAGTGGAACACTTAACGAAGCTTACTCGGGAACTGAGATTGCAACTTTATTTGCTGAATATGGAGCAGAATTTAACGCTTCTGTTCCCTTTGTCTCAACTCCCTTTCCGAACTTTACTTCTAAGGCTACCGCGATTCAAAATAATTTACAAGCTTTCACAGAAGAACAGCAATTTAAAATTATAAAAGATCTTTGTGAAAGAGTGCTTACTCAAAATCCAGCAAATAAAGACGTTGCTAAGGTTTTAAAACTGTTACTAAAAAATTATGGTTCAGTTTATTCTAGTGATAAAATAGATAGAAATATCATCAATGAAACTAACACTTGGTTGGCTGCTTCCTCAAGAGCAAAAGAAGAGTTTGAAAAGGCCATACAGTCATACGACAACAGCATCTATAACCGTTACACTTTAGATAGTATCAGGCTGGCCTTTGAGTTTTTTATGCAGGATATTTTAAAAAACTCAAAGTCTTTAGAAAACCAGCCTATCGATGGGGAACTTCTACCCTTATTGAGAAAAAAAGGCCTTCCAAAAGAAATAATCAATTTGGTCCGTTCAATTATCAAAGGACTTATAAGCTATCAAAATGAAAATGTTAAGCATAGTCAGACATTTACTGATCTAGAAGTAGAATTTGTTATTGAACAAACTAGCATTCTTATGAAGTTATTCGCAAAAATTGAAAAGATAGAAAAAGAGAGTTGATTTTTATCAACTCTCTTTTTCATCACTACACCTTTTTCTCTTTTTATACTTTCGAAATAGATACTCACATAGAATCATCGCTGAATTCGCAGTAAGGATAGCTTCCTCTTCATTAATTGCAATCCTCTTAGAGCCCTGAGCATGGGCATCTCCTTGACTATTTCTCATCTCAAGAATTTTATCTGACAATGTATTTAGAGCCCCAACTAAAGCTTTTATTCTCTTATCCATATCTTTGTCAATTTTTATATTTAGCCTCTCAAAGACTTCATTTCTTAAATCTTTAGATCTTACAATATTATTATCAATCTTTTTTCCCTTTGTGTTTTCGATGATATATTTCAAGACTTCATCAATCATAGTATTTGATTTTGTCAAAACAGAATCGAAATCTTCATTTTGGATGTCCTTACTTATACGAGTTGGAAGTTGTTGAATATACTCTAAACTGACTTCCTTTGAAAATTTAGTTCCATTAATTAATCTTACGCTATCCTTCTTCTGATATTGTAAAGGGCCACGATAAAATGTAGGAAAAGGGCCATCGAAAATGTAGGTTAGATTTAAAATCTGATATTCTTTTTCATGAAACCATTCAAGGAGAGTGACTCATGCGAAAAGATGTCTTAGAAGGAGTCTTACGACACATTATGAACGATATTCAACCTAACTATGCAGCCATGGCCAAGCAATATAATTGTGATTACCGAACAGTCAAGCGTTACTATGAAGCTGGAACTAAAGGGGAAGTAGAACAGATCAAAAAGAGACAATCTTCTGCTCCTCTTTTATTAAGCGGTTTTGAAGAAATTATTAAAGATAAAATGGAGTTAAGCTGTTCCGCTTCTTCAATTTATTATTTTATTAAGAAAAAAGGATATCAAGGTGGCTATACCACCGTCAAACGATATTGTCGGAACTATCGAGAAAAGCGTGTAAAAAAAGCAACCATTCGAATTGAAACGACGCCAGGTCTTTCTGCTCAAGTCGATTGGAAAGAAAATATTAAGATGGTGAGTAAACATGGTGAAGTCTTTTACTTCAATCTTTTTCTATATATTCTAGGCTATTCTCGCATGAAATACTTAGAGGTAACCTTTGATCGAACCCAAGCGAATGTCTTCAATTGTTTGGTCAATGCGTTTGAGTACTGCGGGAATGGTGTTCCTCAAGAAATTTGGTTTGACAATATGAAAACAGTTGTTGATAGAAGTAAAAGCCAATTTAGTCAAACCGTTTTTAACGAAAAATTTCGTCAATTTGCTAAAGATGCTGGATTCAATCCGATTGCTTGTCGCCCTTTTCGTCCACAAACCAAAGGCAAAGTTGAAGCTTTAGCTCGTACTGTTAACCGCTTAATGGTCTTTAACTACGAGTTTGAAAATGAGCAGGAGCTAAAACGAATCGTCTATGAGTTTATGAATGACTTAAATAATGAACGTTCTCAAGCAGTGAATAATCATCCCTCTAAGCTTCTTATAGATGAACAATCGGTGTTGCGTCCTTTCAATCGTTTAGAATTAGTCAGATATGTTTCTAGAACCCAACACGTAATTAGAAAAGTTTCCATTGAATCCATGGTCCAATATCAAAACTCAAAGTATTCTGTTCCCGTGAAATATATTGGTAAAGAGGTAACTTTAGATGTCCGTAAGGACAGTCTATTCATTTGGTATGGCCATCAATGTATTCGCTCGCACCCATTAAGCAAAAAAACCTTAAATTATCAACGTGATGACTCTCTTGAGATTCTTCGATCTGATGTCTTCAAATACTTAGAAGACGAAGAGTTGGAGCGCTTTGTAGAAGAAAATTTAGATGCTTACGATGAATTATAAGGAGGCTCATATGTCAAATTACCATCAGTTATTAAATCAATTATCAGATTTAAATCTTACCTGTATCAAAGAAATTTTACCTGCCCATTTAGATGAAGTAGCTAAAAATGAACAATCTCTAGTTGATTCTTTATTTGAATTAACACATCAAGAAATTAGCTATCGTAGAAAGGAGACCCAAAGAAAAATTTTAAAACGGGCAATGTTTCCCTATCATAAACGCCTTCATGATTTTAACTTTGATTTTCAACCCAAAATCAAAAAAAGTGAAATTCAAGATTTAGTGACATTACGCTTTTTAGACACGTATGACAACCTTTTATTCATTGGAAATAGCGGTGTTGGAAAAACCCATTTAGCCGTTTCAATTGGTTTAGAGTGTATTGATAGAGGGCAGAGCTGTTTATTTATCACTAGTACAGAACTGGTTAATCGACTTATCCGGGCACATAAACGTGGGACAAGTGATACCATGCTCAAAAAATATGCGAGCTATTCTGTATTAATTATTGATGAAGTCGGGTATCTCCCCTTCTCAAAAGAAGGATCTAACTTACTGTTTCAACTAATTAATATGCGATACGAAAGAAAATCAACGATTATTACAACGAATATTCCTCTGTCTCAATGGTCCGAAATTTTTGGTAATAAGAAATTGACTAATGCTTTATTGGACCGATTGGTCCATCATTCTAAAATTATTCAAATTACAGGACCTTCCTATCGAATGAAAAGTTATAGTGAAACGAAAGGAAAAGAAACGAAACGATAAAGAGAAAACTACCTACAATTTCAATGGCCCAAAACCAACATTTTATTATGGCCCTTGACAGATATGCCTCTTCAATCAATAGGGTTACAATTGGATTCATTTTAGGCGGTTTATAATCGCTTGGATTTTCAAATTGGCGGATGGCGGTGATTTGCTTCATAGTTTCGTTTAATGAATATATTAATTTGAACTTTATGTGATCACTAATATCCTCTGAGACAAGAAATTCTTTGAAGGAATTTCCTTTAGAGCCACCAAATCTTTCTTGAATTCCAAATCCAACTATTTTCTTAGTATATAGATCCCATTCGAGGTTACTGAACTCCAATATATATCCAGGAGAGCCGTCTGAAAAATAATTTGCAAGCTGTTTAGCCTCATCAATATTCACCACTTCCACTCCTTTGAAATACTACTCGATATTTTCTATTGTAGTATCTTTAAGGGCAGTATTCAATATACTCTCACTCACATAGCTCAAAGACCCCACGACTCGTAACCAAATAATTGCCTCCAATCTCCAAATCTCGACCACACGCATCAAAATCAATATACGTCTTCAAATGTTCCGGTACTTCTCCAAAATCACCAGCTTCCACAATCAAGTAATACGCTACATCACTCATATCATTACAATCGGGATAACAAATAATATCATCCACATGCTCCACCATCTCCTCAAAAGAATTGAAAAAAGCGTGCTGAATCTCTAAAGCAACCTCGCCAATCGGCGTTCCTTCTAATTCCTCTGCTAAACCACATAACCGATTAATTTCCTCAATTGGTGTATACTCATCAATCTCAAAAGGCAGTTCATAATCATGAATCGCATATTCTTCATATTCGTCAATTAATCCAATCCGTTCTTTCACTTCATCAAAATCGATAGGTGGGGTAAACCACGCCCCCACCAATTCACCTTCATTGTATTTTCCAAGGTTCGCAATATAAACACGCATCTGTTCCATCGTGAATCCCCCTTACGCACCGATAATTCGGTTAAACAAATTAAGCAAGACATCCTTCACACCAGAAGCATTAAAGACCAGACCTACCGCAATCAAGGCAATCACCAAGAAGCCAATCAGTTTGGAAAACTCACGTTTAAATCCTAAAAACAAACCAATGACCACAATCGCTAGTAAGACTAAAGATTGAGCATTGGTTAAAAACCATTGATATAAATTTTGTCCGAAATTCATCTTGTCACTTTCCTTTCTTTTCCATTGCTCGATCCGCTGCTGCACTTGCGTTCATCAAGCACATCACAGTAACACCAAGTAGACTGCCACCAAATACCAATAACATATCTTTTACAATTCCCATCAAAATTCCTCTTTTCATATAATCAAGTCTTCAATTGCCATACTTTGTTGCTCCAAAATCTTTTTATGCCGGTCTGATAACCGCGCATTCTGTACCATATCCTGGATATACGCTGTTTGATTCAATCGATCCAACTCCTTAGCCATTTTCCACGTAGGGGCGACTTGGCGTCCAAGCCAATTCAAGGTTCGTTCGATAGCATAAGGTTTCGGTTCAGAAGTTAATTGAATTTCCTTCCGATTCCGTCCAATAAAGCGCCCCCATTGTTCATTCAAGGGCCAGTTGGTTCGCCGTTTTCCTTCCACCTTATCCGCAAATCGCAAGTAACGATTGATAATGGAAAACGTGGTGCTCTCAATGCTACGACCTTTTAACAAATCTTGAATCGCATGATAAGCACGGTCATTTTTCAGTCGAATCTCAAAACGATTTTTCGTCTCAGTCTGGTCTAATGGAATCCCTAACTTGATATATTGTTCATAATCTTTTTCGTACAGGCAGAAATAAACCTCACTTTTGAGGCTACCGATATATAAAGTATTTCCCATGCCATCCTTTTCATCAGCTTTCAACAGTTCCCCGGAACGGTAACTTTTAAAGGTACGGAACAAGGAGATACATTCTTCCTTCTGACATTTTTTCGTTAACTCAGGTATATCCAATAGCCCCACTCGATCATTGATTGCCAAGTCCAAGCGTTTCATTACGCCACCAGCTTTTAGACAATTCTCGAAAAAGTCGTACCAACTACGCTTTTGGGCGAGTAAAAAAGTTTCAAATTGCCGACAACCACGACCCTTTAATTCTAAAAGAACACCTTTATCTTCTTCATGAGACAACATCACCACTATATCTCCCATGACGTATTGTTCTTGATAGGAGTAAAAGGCGTAATCTTCATGGAGCATATACTCAAATTTTAAATGGAGAATTTCTTGAATAATTTTCCGTACATCCGTTGTGGGGAAACGAATCCTTACATAGTCAAACAGTAACGTCAAAGGCAAATCGGGATTGAAACTTTCCAGTTGGTCAAAAATTTTTCTCATGGTCTTTGCGGATGGTGTTACGCCACCGTTTTCTATCTGATTTAAATAGGGACGACTAAGCCCGCAAGCCGTAGCCAATTTATTTTGCGAAACACCATATTCGTTGCGTCGGTCTTTTAATAACCGGTAATCTAAATTCCGTTGTGCCAAGTTCTCGCCTCCAAATTCAAGGTGTTAACTTTTTCAAATGAGTTAACACCTATACAAATTACTTACTATCCTTGATACAACAAGCATTCTTAATGATTGCTTGCTTATTTTTTGTGTTTTTGTACCCCCCTGTTAGATACGGGGGGTGAGACATCATGGCCGGCTGCCGCCGTCCATGAACAGGCACAGCACCACGGAGGATTTCTGCTTCGCAAATCCCCCGCGGTCAGCGCCTATCAGTTGGTTTATTTACCTGTTACTCCGAGGTAATCCCCTCAATTTCTAGTTCTGCTTTTATCTCGAACAAGTATTGACGGATATCCGGTTCTTTCGCAAGGTCCGCAATCCGTTCAAGTTCCGTGATTACTTGATTTAGTTCAATTCGAGTATCGGTTTCCTCATCCATTACATATGAATCACCAGGGACCTTCACCCCATTTTTTCGAATATCAAAATTGAGCCGGTACAGTTCTTCTTCCAATTCCAGATCTGACTGAATCTTGCCAATCACCCAGTAGATTTCTCCAATCAACTCATCATAAATCATCTATTTTTACCTCCTTTAATCTTCTGGCAACATCAAAAATGACCGGAACTGTTACTGAGTTTCCTGCCTGCTTATACAACTGACTATCTGAATTAACTTGAGAAGCTCGGTCAAAAGCCCAATTGGGAAAGCCTTGAAGTCGCCAGCACTCTCTAGGTGTTAGCTTCCGAATCTGATACTGATCCGTGACAACTGCTTGTTGGTCACCTGTTAGTAAAGTATGCACACTTTGTTTTCCCAGACGGCCTCGACGACTTGTGGAATTAGGAAAAGCCAAGTTCACACTGTCCCCTGGCTTCACCTCTTGATATTCTGTTTCATTTTTTCGAATCATAATTTTCGTTCCCCCTTGTTTCGTTGACAAAGTGGGGGCAGTGCCAGTTACCTCATAAACTCGATTGCCTTGTTCAAAATTTCCCGGTAACATACCCGCTACAGAAATCCCATCCTTTACCGGCAATGCGATTTTGATTCCTTCATCACCGGTTAAGGTTGGGGCAACCCCATCTGAACCATAGACTTGGCCACCCATTCCTCGATTGGAAGGATTGATATTTAACAAGTTTCGGATGTTTTGATCAGATGTTGGAGACGATCCAATGATAGGAAATACTTGTTCGGTACGTGCGTCTCGAGAATGTCCGATAAGGAAGACCCGCTCACGGCTTTGGGGAACGTAGGCCTTTGAGTTAAGCACTTGCCATTCCACATCATACCCCAATCCATCCAACGTTCGGAGGATCGTCTCGAACGTAGCCCCTCCTTCGTGATTGAGCAATCCCCGGACGTTCTCAAGGAATAAAAGCTTAGGTTGGAGAAGAGTGGCGAACCGAGCGATTTCAAAGAATAAAGTACCTCGAGTATCGGAAAATCCTTGCCGCTTTCCCGCAATTGAAAAAGCTTGGCACGGAAATCCGCCGCAAAGGATATCCACTGATCCGAGGGATTGAACAAACTCGTCTGATACACTTGTGATGTCATGCATTTCCACCTCCTTCCTTGTATCATGGATTGCCTTATAACTCCTCCGAGCAAATTTATCAATTTCACAAAAGCCGATACACTGGTGACCCGCTTGTTCCATACCTAAGCGAAAGCCACCAATCCCAGCGAATAAATCTAAAAATGTCATAAATCACCTCAATAAAAAAAGCCGAGGATTATTGATATCCCCAGGCTACATACTATTATTTTCTCTTTCCATATGAACGGTTAATCCAGCAATGTTGCTAATTTCCTTTAAGAAATCATACCCTTTTGGTACAAGTGGCGTATAAAATTCGCTAATCACACTCCCTCCTGTATCTACATAACCTCGTCCTTTGATACGTTTCATAAAGAAATTTTTATCAACCTCACCAAACATCATGGAATACCCGAGTTCACTCATACGGCCCAAAGCCACACGAAAATTAAACTGATCGCGAATCCCATCTCCTAAATATTTCGCATCTGGTCTTTGACAAGCCAAAATCAGGAAGAAACCAGACTGACGGCCTAACATCACAATTTGTTTGAGTCTATTCAAAATCACCGCACTTTCTTTCGTCGTTAACATCTCCATATAAGCCACGTATTCATCAAAGATTAAAAAGTTGGGCGGAAGTCCGAGATACGCATAATTTTCTCCTGTTTTGTAGTTGGGCATTTCTTTCATTGCCTTGCTACGGTCCATCATGCGTTCATAAAAATCTTCCACACATGCAGAAATTTCTTCTTTTTGGAAGTATACGTGAGGTATCACCGTACCTAAATCGGCAAGGTCTGCATTTTTGGGATCAAGAACATAAAGCTCGGCATCTGACTTCAAGAGAGCTTGGATAATGGTGAGCAAAAAGTAAGTCTTTCCACCACCTGTACCGCCTGCAATTAACATATGAGGCAAGGAATCATAGGCCCATACTAGATTTTTCATCAATTGCAGAGCTCCGTTTTTTGCTACTACTTCATCTATCCCAATTCGATTGGCAATCATATCGTAAAACAAGGTGTATTCCACATAGGAGTCTTTAAGCTCTTTTTCTACTAACTCACAATACAGTCCGCTTTCTAACTTCTTTTCCAACTTTAAAAGCTGATCTTGATATTTTCCCAGTGAAATTTGAACGCGAATGGAAAGTAAGCCATCTTTCATTCGATAATAAATTTTGGGGAAGTAACTGATAGTCTCTCTAGTTTTACTACTATTCAAATCTTTGAAAAAACCTTCACTTTGCGTCTGTTTTACTTCATACCAATGGTTTTCTAGAATCATCCGGGCTAGCTTTTGTCGATGCCATAAACTTCGCCAATGATCAGGAAAAAAATGAATATAAAGCAACATCATACTTCCTGACAAAACAAAACTCCCAAGCAGACATACTAAATCTTTTATAGACCAAACGATTTTACTAGTGGAAAGTGATAGCTTAGAAATCTCAACTTGTCTAAGCTCATGAAAATAAAAGACGCTCATCCAACCAATGAACAAAGCAATGATCCAGCCAAGAACAAAGTGATAAACCAAGTGCTGATCTCCTGCACGTATGCGATGCCCGTTGTACATTTTGATGGTTTCCACCTCCAATCAAAAATTGCCCAATAGAATTTATCAGGCAATTTCAAAAAGTTATGCTAGTCATTTACTGACACGGGAAGTTGTTTCGTTTCTATCACTTGTGTTAAAAAACCTTCAATGGCATCCGGCATCTCCACACCGATTTCTTCCAAGACAGATTCCGCCTGCCGACATAAGTTTTCATTTACTTCGACAACCATAAAGAACGACTCTTCTTCCTCTAACCAATTCAGTACATCAAAGTCTTCTTCGGCATCGTTACCTACTCCCAGTAACCCTTGATGCATAATCAGAAACATTTTTTCATCATAGGTTAATGCTTTAGTGAGTTGTTCCTCAGTTAACTCACCTTTGCCATATTGATCGAGACAGTCTAAAATATGTTCCACATTAATTTCCATTCTTTTCACCTATTTCTTTCCATCATTTTGGTTCGTAGGATTTCCTTGATTCGGTTGTCGTTTCAAGACTAAATCATCTGCCTTGATAAACCAATTAACAGTGGTCCCTTCTCGAAAAACATAATTGGCGACTGTATCCACGATAGGATTGACCAACTCTACCTCTGCATCATAAGCAAACTCGCGTAAGGGTACATTTGCTGGGATACTAACTTGGATCATTCGACCTTGCGCAGAGGATTTCAAATTATAGGTCCGTTCTTTTACCTCATTACTAACCGTTCCATCCTCATTTTGTTTCCGTACTTCTCGACGTAATGCGGAAAAGCGCAACTTCCCAAACGTTAATCCTGAATCTACGACAATACCTTCTGTTAATCTCATCTTCTTTTCCTCCTATGCTTTCACTAAATCATCGACATACAACACGTAATCAGTAAACCCACGATTCTCAATCTCATACCCTTTGGCAACCAAGTGGGGATTCACGGCTTTTAGCGGTTGGTCTTGATCAAAATCCTTTTCACCGGCTTCCGCAGCTACCACCACCTCAATATCATCGGCTCGCTGTTTACTGGAATACAAATGGTAACTACGACCAATTACTGTAGTATTCCGACCATATCCTTCTGTTAAAACTTCGCCTTCTCCGGCATAACTGATCTTTCCAAAGGTTTCGGTCATATCTGGCACAACAAATTTCAATTCCATATTCTTTTCCTCTTTTCATTGTTAGTTTTGGATACAAAAATAGCGCGACCACTTTTTTTAGGAGGCGGTCGCGCACGTCGGTTCTTCTTATTTACTTGTTTCACCTCATCACCTTAGTTCCGGCGATTCCATAAATAATAGCCAGCCGTCGCAAAGATTAAAGTAAAACCAATGAACAGTAACACACTGGAATTTTTCTCCCCAGTTTGTGGGAATTTCTTCACTGTAGGGCTAGATTCTTGAGAGTCACTTGGAATAGTTGGTGTTTCCGGTTGTTCTGGCGTACTTGGTGTAGTTGGCACTTCTTTTGGTGTTAAGGTTTGAGATTTTTCTTTTAGATCCTCATTGTGTTTTCCATTCACGTTTCCATCTTTGTCGTAGTTAATTTCTTTAAAGGTAAAACTTGTGCCTTCTGGATATTTACTTGTGTCCACTTTTTCTGCAAGTACGGTTTTGGTAAATTCTTTGTCATTCACTTCGTAATCAATTTTGCCAGATTTCCAAATCTCTTTGTTCGTACCATCCGGTAATAAGGCGTACAGAATTGTTTCGAAAGCTTCTTTTGAGCCATCTAGTACATCATGAGTAATCGATACATCATCAAACATATCCACCACGTCACCATGAGTAAAGGTCTGAGAATCGTCTTCTAAGTGGGCTTTGGTTTGGATGGAAACATGACGTTCCACTGCACAATTGACAGTTTGGGCTTGATTATTCAAGCTAGCATCCTTCGCTACTGGCTCGTCACCTGCTTCAAAGGCTTCCTTGTTTTCATACACATAGTTGAATAAGACGATGGTTTTATCCAAAACTTGTTCGGCGGTTAATTTATGCAGAATTTCCCAAGTTCCTGTTTTCTCTTTGTTCGCCAAGGTGGCCGTCGTTTCGGCAATCACGACTGGTTTGGCTTTTTCATCTTTTTCTTGAGCAGCTTTTGTCGCCTCCACATCAATGGCTTGCGCTACGATATACCAGTCTTCTTTAATTTCATGCAAGTTATAGCTCAACTTATCAACTAGCTCGGTAGAATCAAGAGTAGTCAATTCTTTGTCTCCGTCTTTCCAGGTCGCAAGAGAAGTTAGACTATCTTCTTCCTCAGGCAAATCATAGAGCATTAAACGATTCAAACTAACGGAGAATTCTTTGCTCGTCAGCTTCTCGTAAGGAACGGTCACCGTTTTAATTGGTTGTTTTTGACCTTGTTCGGTAATGGTAAACATGTATTCACTCTTGGTGTAATCCTCTTTATTTTCCTTAAAAGTAGAACGAATTTCTAATGGTGTAATCTTTTGAAATCCTTCTGGGGCTTCTACTTCTTCAAGTAAATAATCCCCATAAGGAAGATTTTCAAACTTGCCATAGCCATCAAAACCTAGTTGCTCGTTATAAGCTGTGGTCGCTTCATCTTCAGCGCCTGTGATTTCATTGGTTCCTTCCAATGGCGATACTTTAAAGGTTAAGTCATTAAACCCAGTTTCGGCAGTGCCCGCAGCTGATCCAGCAAATTTGAAGAAATCAAAGACAAAACGAATCACTTGTTCTTTTGCCGTAACATCTCGAGTAATCACAGCATTTTTTTCGCTATCATCCACCTTTTTGATGGATACAGGATACTTCGTTTCATCCAAGGTATACCCTTCAGGTGCTTTGGTTTCTTGCCAGTAGTACTCGTTGATGGCTAAGTGTTTAACGGCAGCTTGATTCTTTTCATCTAAAGTCAAAGTCACCGTTTCATCAGAAGCCTTCGTTCCTTTCACTAATTCTGGTTTAAAAGCCTCACCCCATTTAACCGCTTGACCATCTTTTGCAGTAAAGAGAGTATATTCAGCTCCTTTAAACTCCGCTTTCCCTTGAGTCTCATTACCGGTATCTTTGTCTTCTTTCGTCAAAGTGGTTTCACCAGTAATTTCCTGGTTTTGCCCTTTTACGTTACTGGTCACAAGGGCTACCGTTTGATTGGCATACTCCAATTCAACTTTTACTGGTTTGAAAGTATTCACGAAGCCATTAGCTGCTTTGGTTTCTGTCACATAATAGGTTCCCAATTCCAACGCGTCAGCAATCTCTTTTGGTGTTTCCGCATGACCCTTTTCATCCGTGGTCATTTCTTGAATAATTTCACCAGTTGGACTGTCTTTGCGAATGGCAAACGTATTGCCAGCTAAAGAATAATTGTCGTTCCAAAGATCATTCCCTGTTTCAACTCCCGTTTTATCCAGAATGATTTGACCTTTTTCTCGCGTATTTTTTGAAGTCACAGAAATGGTTTCACCTGCTTTAATCATGGCAGTCATAGGTGTGGTATCAATCGTATAAGGCGCCGGCACCGATTTTTCAGTAATGGTTACTTTTGTTCCGTGAGGAATCCCATCTAAGGTAGCAATGCCTTCTTTGTCAGTAGTCACGTCTTTTGCAGGCAAAGTTTTTCCAAATTCTAAATGGAAAATCGTTCCTGGTACAACATCACCTGATTCTTTATCGACTTTTTTAATCTTTAAAGAACCCTTAGTTTCCACATCAATTTTGATCGTGTAAGTGTTCGGTTTATCAATTGCCCCGGCCATCAAGGTCTGTTGTCCAGCCATCTTGTAAGCTACCGGTGTTCCAGTTCCAGCAGATTTCTTAAGCGTCAACACACCGCTTTCTTTTGAATTGGTATTAGGTGTGATAACCAATTGATTGCCATTGACACGATAATCAATATTTGCGGTGTTTTCCACAACATCATCGAACTCTGACAAATTCAAATTATTCGTGTCCGTTACAGTAGTTGATTGACCTAACACTGTTTTAGCCGTGCTATTATGGAAGCTTGGTTTCTTCTGATAATCGGCAATGGCTTGATTAATTTTTGCCTCAATAGCTGGGATATTTACGGCACTGCCATCTGGATGCTTCATAGAGTGAAGCGTATACCCATTGACCTCCTGCCAGATCATCTTTTGAGCAACCATTTGTGTATCAATATCTGTACCGGCGTTTTTCCATAACACTGAAACTAATTTGGCTTTCTCCGACATATCAGGCAATGGATTTTTCTCATAACCTGGCGTGAACTCATTGTAAATTGGCACTCCCGGTTCGATACAGAAAATATCTTGTTTCTCCCCATTATAGATAGCATAGTGAGGAACAGTTACCTCAGATAATGTTCGACCATCACTGAACGTCCCTTCGACCGAATATAAGTGCGACAAATCGCAGTGCACAGTCACTGTTTGCGGATGAGTAATTTCATCAGCAAAGGCAATCGTAGGACCAATCGCTCCGCCAATTGTTTGACCCAACAGAGCTAAAGTCGCAAATAATCGCCAATTTTTAAATCTCAGCTTTTTCATAAAATAAAATCTCCTTTCGTTTTTGAGAAATAAAAAAAGACGTTCAAATTTTTAGTTTTGAACGTCTAATCTCTCGTATTACTATTTAGTTTTCTTTGTTTGAGATAAGTTATTTCTTTGTTTATAGATTTTGATTCTTCGATAATCAAATCCTATTTCTGCCATCAATTCCTCCCAATTTTTATTTGTTCTTTTCATAATTGTATCAACTGACGGAAGTTTCGAGGATTGGACAAGTTTCCGAAATTTTGTCATTGATAAATCATCCTGTAATTTTAGTCGGATTATTTCATTTCTTAGTTCAAGCATCAGTTCAAAATCAGTAAGTGAAGGTTTCTCTATTTTCTTTCTGAATAGAGGTTTTACATCTCCAAGCCTCTTTTTCAATGTACTTAATGAAGGAACATCTTTTCCCACTGATTTTTGTTCATATTTACGCTGAGAAGTTATTTTCTCAGCCACAATAAAGGACTCTACTATTTCCAATAATTTTTTTTCTGATATTTTTGACCATTTCCCATATTCTGTATTCTCCAGACCAACACTAACCAATAAATTTTCCCATGATCCATATTTTTGATTAATAAACCACATACTTGGTGCAGAATTTGGATTCTCTGATAATTTTTTCTGGTACTGACGACTAGATTTTATTCCGTGTTTTTCGATGAATTGATTGATTAGCAAAATTAGCTTGAGATCACTCAAATTTTTCCATACGATTCGTCCATCATCTTGCTTCACGATAAAAACTCCTAAGAATTATTTAGATAGAAACCTATCACATCAACTTTTTAGTAGAAAAGTACATGTTTTGTCTTTTTTGAAAAAAGTCAACCTTTTTAGTAACTCGGGTTCAAAAGTTGCTAAATTCGGTAAATGTTTTGGTATTTTTCGTATTAAATTTGCAGTCAGACTGACTACTAAATTTTGCCCTATTTTGACGACACTGATAGTCAATATCGGACAATCTAGGACATTTTAGGGGAATATGAGTGAAAAATGGTCCAAAACAGCCAAAAATGGCATAAAACTGTGATAGAGAAAAAAGAAAAAGCCCTTGATATACAAGGACTTTTCACAAATTTCAGATTTCCAAGGAAGTTTTCCGTGTTTATCTTCTAATTTCTTTGATACGAGCTGCTTTTCCGTGTAATGCACGTAGGTAGTAAAGTTTTGCACGACGCACTTTACCATAACGAACTACTTCGATTTTTGCAACACGTGGCGTGTGTAGTGGGTAAGTACGTTCCACACCAACACCGTTAGAGATTTTACGTACAGTATACGTTTCGCTAATGCCAGCTCCGCGACGTTTGATTACTACGCCTTCGAATAACTGAATACGTTCGCGAGTTCCTTCGACAACTTTCGCGTGAACACGAACAGTGTCCCCAGGACGGAATGCTGGGATGTCAGTACGTAATTGTTCTTTAGTTAGTTCTTGAATCAATGGATTCATATTTATCATTCTCCTTATTCCAAACATTCTTAGGACTAGTGCCCCAGCGGAATATTGTATAATTGATGAGCGTTGCACTCACCAAAACATTCTACCACAAATAAAAAGCATCTGTA
Source organism: Enterococcus viikkiensis (assembly GCF_005405345.1). GTDB lineage: Bacteria > Bacillota > Bacilli > Lactobacillales > Enterococcaceae > Enterococcus_A > Enterococcus_A viikkiensis. Next base: position 22,192 of record NZ_BJDW01000006.1, read on the forward strand.
AAGATAAATTTCTTGTCATGTAAGTTTAATCTTCTAGCTTAATAGAAATTTCTTTCTCTTGCTGCTTGATATAACTCTCGGCCTGTCGTTTGATTTTATTTTGTTCTGTCTCTGAAAGATTTTTCTGAGTGATGATTTCAATCACACCGGCTTGCTCTCCTTTCTTAGTTTCTTGCTCTTTTAAGGAGATGCTCGTAATTCGGTTAGGAAAATCAGTGAACAGTTTTTCTTTGATTTGTTCCATTTCCTGATACAACGAATGATCGCTTGCGGCGTTTGTTAAGCGCTGTGTTTTAGCTTCCGGAGTATTTTCTTGTTGATTTTCTAAATAACGATCTAAATCCTTTAAACTCAGCGCTTCACTGTCTGCGACTTGGCGGACGCTTAATTGATAATTCTTCAGCCGATAATCTGCTAACTTTTTTTGCAACTGTGTAATCTTTGATTTCGTCAGTTCCGATCCGATGATATCAATGGATAGCTGATGGTTCTCTGCGTCTATGTCTTGATTTAAAACATAATAATCAGAGAACTCGTTGGCTACGTATTTTTTGACTTGTTGTTCGTCTACTTGTTTTTTTACTAAGGAACCCGCTGAAAAAATACTCGGCAGTAATACTAAAACAGCAATGAGGATCATAGCATAGTTTCTCTTTTTTTCCTCACCTTTTTTCACCACTTTACGGGTGGAAATCCGAAAAATTTGCAGTACGATAAAGGATGTCAAAATAATACAAGAAACATTGACGAGAAACAAGTAACTGGCACCTAAAAAGTAATCTAGATTTCTTTCGTAGATCCCATAACCTACCACACACAGTGGTGGCATCAAAGCCGTTGCAATTGCGACCCCCGGAACGATGTTATTCATCTCTTTTTTCCGAGCGCCAATCATACCCGCAATCCCACCAAAAATAGCAATGATTGCATCCCAAATCGTCGGCTGGGTGCGAGCTAAAATTTCCGAACTGGCATAGGTAATCGGGGAAAGAAAAAAATAAATTGCTGCCGCAATAATAGCAAACCCAGCTTCCAATAATAATAATTTCAACGCTTTAATCGTCAACCGGGAATCAAAAGTCGCAAGCCCCATCCCTAGACCTTGGACCGAGGCCATGATCGGCGAAATCAACATCGCACCGATTACTACTGGCTGTGAATTCATATTTAACCCGATCGAAGCAATCACAATCGCGCACACCAAAATCAGGACATTCTCCTTCTTTGGTGTGATTCCGTCATAAATTTTATCGTAAAGTTCTTGATTTGTTAGTATTGATGGATCATCCACGATTCTCACTTCCTCGCTTTCTTTTAATTGTAGCAAAAAAACTTGAATGACTGAAAAAATATGCAGTCACTCAAGCTCGTTTATTCTTCGTTCTTGATTTCAATTAATAATTTTTGCATCTCCTGAGTTAGCTCTACTTTTTCAAGCATGTCCGGACGACGCAAGTAGGTGCGGCGTAACGATTCTTTTAATTGCCATTCCTCAATCAGACGATGATTGCCGTTCATCAAAACTTCCGGCACTCCCATCCCTTCAAATTCTGCAGGTCGGGTATACTGAGGATGTTCAAGCAAGCCCGTCGAATGAGAGTCCGTTTTCGCCGAAGTCTGGTTGCCAAGCACATCTGGTAATAAACGGACCGTCGCATCAATCATTACCATTGCTCCAAGCTCGCCACCAGTCAACACATAATCGCCTAAAGAAACTTCATCGGTCACCAAAGAGCGAATCCGTTCATCATATCCTTCATAATGTCCGCAAATAAAAACCAGCTGTTCCTCTTGAGAAAATTCTTCCGCCATTTTTTGGTTAAAAGGTTTTCCCGCCGGATCCAGTAAAATCACCCGTTTTGACTGATTGCTTGTTTCAGCCTCAATCGCCTTCAAGTTATCATAGATCGGCTGAACCTTTAACAGCATCCCAGCACCGCCACCATAGGGATAGTCATCGACTTGCTTATGCTTATTGTCTGAATACTGACGGAAATCATGAACATTAATCTCCAGTAATTCTTTTTCCACCGCTTTGCCGATAATTGATTCGCCTAATGGTTCTTCGATCATTTTAGGAAAGAGGGTCAGTACATCAATCCGCATCGTCTAACAATCCTTCCGGAAGCTCTACATGAACGACACCTTCAGTAAGATCGATGTCTTTCACAACTGATTCAATGTACGGAATCAGAGCATCTTTCTGACCTTTACGTTTTATCACCCAAACATCATTTGCCCCTGGCGATAATATTTCAGTAATTCTCCCAATTTCATGCTCTTCTTCATCAATAACCGTCAGACCGATGATTTCATGATAATAGTATTCATGTTCATTCAATTCAGTCAATTGCTTTTCAGATATTTTCAAAATTCCATCACGAAACGCCTCGACTTGATTAATATTGGGATAGCCTTCAAAACTTAACAAGTCGAAGTTTTTGTGGCGACGATAGCTAGCTATCGTTAAAGGTAAAACCTCTTGGCCTTCTCTAAACAAGAAAAGTTTTTCTCCAACTTGATAGCGTTCCTCCGTGAAATCTGTGCTTGAGATTACGCGAACCTCGCCACGGATTCCGTGGGTATTGACGATTTTCCCGACTTTATAATAATTAGTCACTTACTTCCCTCTTTCTGCTTTCTCTAGGATGCCATCGAAACAGCCATCTTCAAGCTGTTCATAGCATCTGCATTCATTAGTGTATAAACCGTTTGATTGTTTTGCCAAACGACCGTATTGGATTGGAAATCGCTTGGAGTCACCTGTAAGGAAATTTGACCGGCCCTTTGCGGTGCTGGTAAAAAGGCCTCTTCCAAATATTCAACCGTTTGTTTAGCCAACGGTTTCGGATCCTCTTGTTCCAAATTATTGGCACGAACTAAAAGACTCCAATTGCCTTCTTTCCAACCTAAAAAGCTTGAGCCAGCGCCGGCTGTTTGGTAGCCGGTAATATTATGGCCTAAATCAACCTGCTGCCCGTTTGGATCATAGATTTGGCCAACTTCATTTTGAGCCGTTTCCGTTGAATCAAAGGTATGGCGTTGAAATTGTGCCACTGGTGTTTGGCTATTTAAACTTGAATCATTAAAAGGTGTCTCTTCATTGACAACATAATAAGTCACTTTCAACGTCCCTTGCGCTTCAGAAGCAGTCATTCCAATTGTTTTCCCACCACTAATCGTGGACGGATCAGGAAATTTTTCATTTGGATACTTGGCTTTCAGCTCTTCTAGTGCGGTCATGGTCTGATTAGCGTGGGTCGAGTCGGTACCAATGGCGCTTGTAGCCATCTTTGTGCTTGAAGCGACAGTTGACGCTGGTTTTGCGCTACTTGGTTTACTGCTTTGCGAACGTGATAGGTTGGTAGTCGAGTGGGACTTCGTTGTAGCTGTCTCCATCGACTTTGTGGTGCTATCTTTTGAATCATTGGTTGCAGAGTTACAGGCGGCGAGTGCGAACAATGTACTAAACAATACTAAAAATTTTTTCATGATGAACCACCTCCACCCTCATTCTACCCCACATCTACATAAAAAACACCCGAATCAAACTGACTCGAGTGTTCCAATTTTATTTACCATCCACGATGTTTAGACGAACTTTTTTCGGTCCATTTGTCCGAACACTGTATACGATCGTACGGATCGCTTTTGCGACACGGCCTTGTTTTCCGATGATTCTACCGATATCCTCAGGTGCAACCGCTAAGTTGTACTCTAAGAAATCTTTAGACTCTTCAATCTCTAATTTCACTTCTTCTGGTTTCGTCACCAATGGACGAACAATGGTCAACACAAGGTTAGTTAAATCTTGCATAATTGATCACCTTACTTCTTAGTGAATTTAGCGTCGTGGTGTTTTTGCATGATGCCTTCTTTAGAAAGAATGTTACGAACTGTATCAGAAGGTTGTGCACCTTTTTGTAACCAGTTTAAAACATTTTCTTCTTTTAAGACTACTTCTGCAGGGTCTTTCAAAGGATTGTAAGTACCCACAGTTTCGATAAAACGTCCATCACGAGGAGAACGAGAATCAGCAACAACGATACGGTAGAAAGGTTTCTTTTTAGAACCCATACGTTTCAAGCGAATTTTAACTGCCATTGTATAACTACACCTCCATATAATTAATCACAAGATGTAGTCTAACACGCTTTTGATTAGCTGTAAAGAGTTTTTTCTTTACAGCTTCTTTTTCTTTCTAATCAGCAATCCTATCCCGAAAAACGGCTGGAATAAAAATCATAAGTCGTATCTTTTGCATCCATTACTTATTTTTTGTAAGATTAAAAAGTAGATAACATGTAATTTACTTAGGAGGAATAGCTATGACAAAAACTATTGGTATTTTAGTAGGAAGTTTACGTAAAGATTCTTATAACAAAATCGTCGCAAAACAATTTGCGGAATTATTACCTGAAGGCTTTGAAGCAAAATTTATTAAAATTGATGATCTTCCATTCTATAATGAAGACTTAGAGGTTGAAGGACAAATTCCTGAAGCTTGGGCTCGTTTGCGTGAAGATGTTAAAGGTGTCGACGGACTATACTTCGTTACGCCAGAATACAATCGTTCCATTCCAGCCGCTTTAAAAAATGCGTTAGATGTTGGTTCGCGTCCAATGGGTAGCAGTGTTTGGGGTGGCAAACCAGGCCTAGTTGTGACTGTATCACCTGGTGGCCCTGGTGGATTCGGTGCAAACCATATCCTACGTCAATCATTAGTCTTTTTAGATGTTCCCACTTTGCAACAACCAGAAGCATATATCGGTGGCATCATGAACTTAGTGGATAATGATGGTCACCTGGCTGACGGCACCGTTAAATTCTTCAAGACGATCACTGATCAGTATATTGAATTCTTCAATAAATTAACCAAATAATTACGTCCACGTAAATGACTTACGATTTTTCGTAAGTCATTTTTTTAATATGGTATACTTATTACTAAATAACCATTTTTAGGAGGGATTATTTGACCATTACGATTCGTTTGGAAGAAGAAAAGGATTACCGACAAGTAGAAGAAATAACCCGAGAGGCATTTTGGAATTTATATGTGCCTGGAGCGGAAGAACACTATATTGCCCACACTTTGCGGAAACATCCTGATTTTATCCCAGAATTGACCTTTGTGATTGAAAAAGACGGAGAACTCATTGGCAGCATCTTTTTCAGTCATGCTAAAATCAAAGATGAAACCGGGAAAGACTTTCCGGTGATTTCCTTTGGACCTGTTAGCATTTCGCCTAAGTATCATCGCCAAGGCTATGGTCGGATGCTAATTGAACACGGCATTGCCGAAGCAAAACGGTTGGGCTATCTTGCTATCGTAATCGGCGGCTTTCCGTATCATTATCATACTTATGGCTTTGTCGGGACAAAAAAATACGGTATCTCGATGCCTGATGGCAAATATTACACCGGAATCATGGCATTACCATTAAAAAAAGGAGCATTGGATCAAGTGACAGGTACAATCATTTTTTCCGAGGGGATGTATCCTGACCAAGCTCACTTGGCAAGCTTTGACGAAACCTTCCCGCCTAAAGAAAAGAACGTTTTGCCTTTTCAAGCAAAATTTGAAGCAGCCGTCAATGAAATTGATAACAATGCGTATTAAAAAAGTTTTGAGCTGTTGCTCAAAACTTTTTTATTTTTTTAAATGTAATTGAGCAAATTGCCCAAATTGTTCTGTATCGATCAATTGTAATTTCTGCTGATGACTTTGCGGTAAAAATAAGGGGACTCCCTCACCTAACAAGATCGGTACAACTTGGATCCACCATTCTTCGATCAAACCAGCTTCGATCACTGGTTGCAGAAGCATTCCGCCACCTACGACCCAAATTGTTTTCTCTTCAGGCAATCGCCGGATAAAAGCCACCGGGTCCTCATCCATCCGTTTCAGATTATCATCCAAATTTACCTTTGAACGACTAAAAACAAAATTCTCTTTTTCAGGATAAAGGATCTCCTTTGGTGCATCCCGCTTCACCACTTCATACGTCCGTCGTCCCATCATCGTATAGTCAATTCCTTGATAAAATTGATCATAAGGGACCAAATTTCCGCCTGGTTGATTGTACAACCAGTCCAATTGATCCTGCTTATCAGCTAAATAGCCATCCAGACTGATCGCTCCATAAAACACTGCTCGTGCCACCAAATCCCTCCTCGTTCTATTTTTATCATGATATCAAAGAAAGGCTTCCTCAACAAAAAAGGAAGCCTCGATCTTTATAAATTGATATCCATTTTGTACGTTAACTTAGATAAATCAATACTACTTTTTACTAACTCTCCAATATACTTCATCGCTTTTTCTTTCATCGCACCGACGATTTCATGATTACGTTTGGTTAAGTATTCAGTGAGTTCCGCTCCTTGCAACCGTTGGGCCTGTTTATCCGTCTCTGCCACTAGACGAATCAAGTTCTCACGACAATCTTTGACAAAATCACGATCAGATTCAATTAGTTCACTATAGTGGCCTTCCACTAAAGCAGTGATCGTCCGATACATCCAATAGCCGTCTGCTAAATTCCAATCCAACTTCGTATCGTTGAAGCTTGGGTCTGAATCTGTTGCATTGCCATAGAATGGTAGATGTGGATTAAAGGCTGGTACCCCTAAACAGACCCACATAATGGTTGAAAGCTCTTCTGGTACGTGATTACGAACTTGCATAATATGTGAATCTTGTGTCCGATTCAAAGCGATCGGGCGATACAAATGTTTTTCACGTTCAGATCCCTTGCCGTAAGGATCATAGACGGTCTCATTGTAATGAGAACCTAGAATATAGGCGATATCTTCCAAACTGATTTTACGATTCGCTTTTTGTAAAAACGGTAGCTTAGAAGAGACTGGACTCTGATCGATTTCAGGATTGAAATAGCGTTGGCCAAACCACACCCGTGGCGTATTGTAATAACGATCTTTTTCCGTATCCGTACCAAAAATATGACGGAAATTAAAGCCTTCGTGATCAGGATTCAAATGATTTTTTTCGACAAATTCTTGGATGCCTTCTGACCACATAAAGTTTTCTGGATCATTAAAGTCGATTTCTTCTTGAGCAACTTGGTTGGCAATCACCGCATAGTGGTCTTCTGGGATACGTTGTGCTACCCAATGATGACCGGTAACGATTTCCATGTACCACACCTCATCTTTGTCGCTAAAGACTACCCCATTTCCTTCCGGTGAGCCAGAATTTTTGATGATCTCGCCTAAATATTCTACCCCATGTTTAGCGGAATCAATGTACGGTAAGACCGCGACGACCATTGAATCTTCTGCGATTCCATTTTTTACTAACGGATCAAAAGCCAAAACATGTTCATTGGCGTAGACACTTTCCGTCGCGCTGATGCCGACATTTTTTTCATTAAAGCCGCTACCGCCAAAAATCCCTTCCTTTTCAACATTTACGTTTGGCACTATTTGATAACGATACGCTTTCTTCGGATAATCAAAAGTAAAACCATTTTTATTCGATACGTATTTTCCTGTTTGATTGTCCTTGCTTGGAATCACTTGAATTTTTTGCGGCGTATCCGCCACGAACATATCGTTGTTCCGCGCCATCATTGTTGAACCGTCTGTTGAAGCTTTTTTCCCTACTAAGATCGTTGTACAAGCCACTATAAAGGCCTCCTTTTTTCTTACAAATCAACTATAACGCTGATCGAAAAAAAAGACCAAAGAAAACCTAAACCGTTTACTTTTTGCTCAATTCCTCATAGCGGAAGCAAGTAATTTTATGATCATTGACGATTCCAACCGCCTGTAAAAAAGCATAAATCGTTGTACTGCCGACAAACTTAAACCCGCGCTTTTTCAAATCCTTCGCAATCGCATCAGATAATTCTGTTTTGGCCGGGACATCCGCCATCGAAGCTCTTTTCTCATCAATCACTTGATGGCCCACGAAGCCCCACAAATAATCCGAGAAACTCAACCCACTCGCCTGCATATCCAACACTTTTTGAGCATTAGTGATCGCTGCTTCGATTTTTCTACGGTTCCGAATGATACCCGCATCTTGCATCAAGGATTCAACCTTTGCTTCATCAAAGGCCGCAACTTTTTCAAGCACAAAGTGTTCATAGGCTTGATCAAAGTTCTCCATCTTATTCAGAATCGTTTGCCAACTTAATCCAGCTTGATTCATATCTAGCACTAATTTACGAAAAAGACGTTGATCATCGTATTCTGGTACTCCCCAAACAGTATCGTGATACTCCTGCATATTCTCATTACTACCCGCCCATTCGCATCTTTCCATTTCAACACTCCTTAATTTTTATTTACAAAAATCGAACATACGCTCCCCTTCAGTATAGCAGAAAAAAGTGCCTATCTCTATTGAGACAGACACTTATTTTTTATTTCCGTTTCTTTTTCTTCTTCTTGGTTTTCTTGACCATTCGGTTCATCGCCATTTTACCCATCTTGCCTTTGATACCTGAACCAAACATTTGATCCATTCCTGCCGGCATACTGCCTTTGCTCATTTGCTGCATCATTTTGCGAGATTCTTTGAATTGTTTGATCATACGATTGACTTCGACAACTGAATTCCCAGAACCTGCTGCAATTCGGCGGCGACGACTTGGATTTAACAAATCAGGATCTTCCCGCTCCGCTGGGGTCATCGAGAAGACCATCGCTTTTTTCCGTTCCACATCTTTTGGATCGACTTTGACATTTTCAATGCCTGGCATTTGATTCATTCCCGGAATCATTTTTAATAGATCTTCGATCGGTCCCATCCCCATGACTTGATCCAATTGTTCGATGAAGTCATTGAAGTCAAAACTATTTTCCTTCATTTTGCGGGCAAGTTCTTCGGCTTTTTTCTCATCATAATCTTGTTGGGCTTTTTCGATCAAGGTCAGCATATCGCCCATTCCTAAGATACGACTGGACATCCGATCCGGGTGGAAAATTTCAAGATCCGTTAATTTTTCGCCTGATCCGATGAATTTGATTGGTGCCCCTGTCACCGCTCGAATAGATAGAGCCGCACCACCACGAGTGTCCCCATCTAATTTAGTAATAACTACCCCGGTAATTCCTAACTGTTCATTGAAACTTTGCGCCACGTTGACCGCATCTTGTCCGGTCATGGCATCGACAACTAACAGAATTTCGTTTGGTTGAGCGATTTCTTTGATTTGTTTTAATTCATCCATCAATGCTTCATCGATGTGCAGACGCCCTGCCGTATCAATTAAGACATAGTCATTTTTATTTTGACGGGCTTGTTCCATCCCCTGACGCACGATCTCAACCGGGCTGACTTCCGTTCCCAGATCAAAAACAGGAACGTTTAATTGTTGACCCAATACTTTTAATTGATCGATAGCCGCTGGACGATAGATATCGCCAGCGATCATTAATGGTCGGGCCTTTTCGTTTTTGATTAATTGATTCGCTAATTTTCCGGCAAAGGTCGTTTTACCAGCCCCTTGTAAACCAGCCATCATAATGACCGTTGGGATCTTCGGTGATTTTTCGATTCCAACAGCTTCCGAACCCAGCGTTTTCGTTAATTCTTCATCAACGATCTTTACGATTTGTTGAGCTGGAGATAAGCTGTCTAAAACTTCTGCCCCTAATGCTCGAGTCCGAACTTCTTTGGTGAACTGCTTCACGACTTGCAAGTTAACGTCGGCTTCTAATAAAGCCAAACGAATCTCACGCATCATTTCTGTGATATCAGCCTCTGTAACTTTTCCTTTTTTACGTAATTTTCCCATCGCAGCTTGTAGACGCTGCGTTAAATTTTCAAATGCCATTGCTTACTTTCCTTTCTCCTAATCAGATACAACACATGCTTAAAGCATTCTTTTCATACTATTCATCCAACTCTTGCAAGCCGCTAATTACCTCGGCTAACACTTCATCTTTTGGATAGTGTTCGGTGACATATTGCGCCAGCTTATCTAGCTGTTCTTCTCGTACGATATAATCCGAAAACAAATGCAACTTGCGCTCGTATTCCTCGATAATTTTTTCTGTCCTTTTGATATTATCATAAACTGCCTGACGACTCACCTGATATTCTTCCGCAATTTCTCCTAAAGAAAAATCATCTGCGTAATACAGTTCCATATAATTCATTTGTTTTTCAGTCAATAGCGTCGCATAAAATTCAAACAACGCATTCATTCGATTGGTTTTTTCGATCTCCATTACGTTATCCTCATTTCTCGCCAATTTTCTTCTGAATATACCTTCAAGCCTTGTTGAATAAAATAAGCGGTCGCCACCCCAACGCCCGCGATCCGGTTACCCGAGAAGCTGCCGTCATAAATCAAACCGCTGCCGCAGGAAGGACTTCTTTCTTTTAAAATCAGTCCGCTGATCTGCAGTTTTTCTATTTCATTATAAGCTTTAACTGCCCCTTGTTTAAACAGTTCGGTGACATCTTCACCATCAGTATCTACGACCCGCGCTTGATTTCTCCACACGTCAAAACCATCGCCTTTTTGAATCTCCGCTGGTCTTCGTGGGACCGGCAAGCCCCCTAAAACTTCTGGACAAATCATGATTGCCAGCCCGTCATCGACTAACTGACGCAACTCCGGGATCGTATTCGACTGACCGTCATAGCGGCAAGCTGTGCCGCCTAAACAGGCACTAATTCCTAACATCTATTCTTCTCCCATCATTTTAAAAAGAAAATAGGTGACAAAACTGCTTTCACATTATACCATTTATTCAAGTATTGAAATAGTCCTTCGCAAATGTTCTTATTAAGAAAAGCTACACAGATTCTTGTAGACGCTAAGCAATTGACAGAACGGATCAAATTTCAGTTTTATTTAGGCAAGAACCTTGTTTTGCAAAACTGCAAAACAATAAAAATACGGTCTCCTTTTTAGTAGATATGAAGGTTCAACGGGAGTAATCAAAGTATGAAGTTTTTTTAGGAAGGGAGATAGTTATGAAACATGTATTAGTAGTAGACGACGAACCATCGATCGTGAAATTATTAAGTTTCAATTTAGAGAAAGAAGGCTATTTAGTTACCACCGCAGAGGATGGGCAAGAAGGCTTTGAACTAGCTTTAAACGAAAAGTTTGATTTTATTATTTTAGATGTGATGCTGCCCTCAATGGATGGTTTGGAGATCGCTAAAAAACTGCGACAGGAAAAAGTGGAGACACCGATTTTGATGTTAACGGCAAAAGACGATACCATCGATCGCATTCTAGGGTTAGAGATTGGCGCCGATGATTATTTAACGAAACCTTTTTCACCAAGAGAAGTGTTGGCACGAATGAAAGCCATTTTTCGGCGCATCGAGCCCCGTCAGGAACAAGTGACGCATGAATTTTTATCGGCAGGCGAGATTAACGCCGATTTAACCAACTATCAAGTTACCGTTCGCGACAAAAAAATCGAATTGACACCGAAGGAATTCGAGTTGCTAATTTACTTCATGAAGCGGAAAGAACGAGTGATTGACCGCGACACATTATTGGATCGCATTTGGCAATATGACTTTTCCGGTCAAAGTCGGATCGTGGATGTTCACGTCTCCCATTTGCGGGAAAAAATCGAAGTTGATCCGAAGCACCCACGATATTTGCAAACCGTTCGCGGCTTTGGCTATAAATTTCAGGTGCCAGATCAATGAAACGAAAACAACTAGACTATATTATGCCGCTAGTGTTTGTCTGTTTGCTTTTTTTTGGTAGCTGGAAATTAGCAAATCATTTTTATAATAAGGAATTATTAGAACAGCAAGAAGAATTTTTGACCAGTAACGGCGAACTGCTGCTCCATCATCTGGATCTCACTGAGCTTAATTCAGCCACCAACAAACAAGCAATCGAAACATTTTCCCAAGAGGCGCATGATCGGATCACCTTACTAGATAAAAACGGCACGATTTTATTTGACAGCTCCGAGCCCAATCTTTCCGGCAGCCGCGAAAATCGGCCGGAAGTAAAAATGGTCTTGAAAAACAACGATGTTGGTTCTTCGGTCCGCTACAGCTCGACGCTAAAGAGTGAGCTGCTCTACACCGCTCAACCAATTCGGGGAGCAGATGAAACTATCGGCATTTTACGAGTGGCCAAAAGAACCTCCGCCTTTCAGCCAAAAACGAGAAACTTCCAGCAATCAATCGCCATCATTCTTGTGATTTTTTATGCTCTGATTTATTTAATTATCTGCTATTTGATCTATCAACGAAACCGCCCGATCGAAACGGTCCTACCAGTCTTGCAACGAATGCTGAAAGAGCCGGAAAAAAGTAATTATGTCATGCAGAATGCTCCTCAATGGCAGGAGCTTTATGTCACGGTCAATCAAATTAGCGAACAATTGAATGAGACCTATGCCGCTTATACTTCCACCGAGGAACAATTTTCAACTCTGTTTCACGAGTTGACCATCGGCGTTTTTATCATTGATATGGATGGACGCTTTGTTATGATTAATCCAGCGATGGAGGAACTTTTACAATTTGGCGGTGCCAGTCAGCATCATTATTGGCAAGTCATTCAGGACAATCGTTTCATTCAATTGATCCAACAAGTTTTAGTTGAAAAAAATCAAGTCCACCAAGAGATCTCCACTAAATTGCCAGCGGCGATGAATTTAGATATTCGTCTGCGCTACTTAGAAAACGAGGTAAGAGGAGATCAAATCATGGGCACGGTTTATGACCTGACTCACGTCCGGGAACTAGAAAAAATTCAACGTGACTTTGTAGGAAATGTCTCTCATGAATTAAAAACACCGGTAACTTCTTTATTAGGCTTTTCTGAGACGCTGCTTGACGGTGCAAAAGAAGATCCTGAGTTAACCACTGAATTTTTGACGATCATGCAAAATGATGCTAAACGTCTACAACATTTAATCCAAGACATTATTGAATTATCAAAAGACAAAAATGATTTGGCTGAGGACCATCAGACCGTTGAATTGAGGTCATTTATCCAGCAGCAAGTGGGTCTCTTCCAACATTTGCTGAAGAAAAAAAGAATTACTGTGACAATCGCCGGACAAAGCGATTATTTTTACCAGACACGTCTACCTTTCTTCCAACCAATCATTAAAAATCTTTTGGAAAACGCGATTCAGTATTCTCCAGAAGGCAGTCAAATCGAAATTTCTTATCAATCTGCTAAGGAACTGGTAATCTCTGTTAGTGATCATGGTATTGGCATGAATGAGGCTGATCAGCAGCGTATTTTTGAGCGCTTTTATCGTATCGATAAGGCTCGCAGCCGGCATTCAGGCGGTACCGGATTAGGACTTGCGATTGTAAAAGAATACAGTGAGATTCTTGGCGGTACGGTGACCGTTGATAGTCATCCACAACTAGGTTCGACCTTTACGGTGCGTTTGCCATTAAATTAATTTTTTAAATAAAAAAGGATCCCGGAAAAAGTCTCCGCGATCCTTTTTTAGCTTTATTTAACGGTACCGTCCGCTGAACGTTCAACCTTCATGGAGGTGATTGGTAAGTAACCTAATTCTTTGACTGGTCCGTTTTGGATTTCATCAGTGGTCATGTATTTTAAGAAGTCAGCCAATGCTTTGTCTGGTTTGCCCTTAGTATACATGTGTTCGTATGACCAAATTGGCCATTTATTGGTCGTAATATTTTTATCAGTCGCTTTGACGCCATCTAGATCCAATGCTTGTAAGCTGTCATCTACATACGAAAGTGCTAAGTAGCTGATGGCCCCTGGTGTTTGCGCCACAATTTTTTTAACCGTTCCTGACGAATCCTGTTCTTGTGACTGAATCGGTTCTTTTCCATCCAATCCCCACTTTTCAAAAGTTGCGCGCGTTCCGCTACCGGAAGCCCGGTTGACGACTTGAATCGCTTCGTCTTTCCCACCAAGTTCTTTCCAATTTTTAAGCTTACCAGTAAAAATATCGATTAATTGCTGCTTCGTAATATCTTTGACACCCACATCTTTATTTACTACTGGAACAAAACCAACTACTGCAACCTTATGATCAACTAATTTTGAGGCATCTACGCCGTCTTTTTCTTCCGCAAAGACATCTGAGTTTCCAATTTGAACGGAGCCATTTTCTACCTGACTTAATCCGGTACCACTACCGCCTCCTTGAACAGAAATTTGTACTTTGGGGTGTTCTTGTGTATAACTTTCTTGCGCTGCGTCAACTAATGGCTGCAAAGCCGTTGAACCTACCGCCGTGATTTTTGCTGTCTCATTTTTTCCTGCTTCTGAAGAATCTTTACTGGCCCCACTACCGCTACCACAGCCTGCTAACAAAACTCCTGATAAAGCTAAAGCAAAAATAATTTTCTTCATGTTATACTCTCCTTCTCCAGTTAAAGAATAAATTCCAATAAGCAACTTATCCTATTTTTGATTCCTAAAGTCATTTTTATCCTGTCATATCAAATGAGTTCAGGTTTCGATTTCATTATTTTTAGTACATGTTTACTTTAGCAACCCAACGTAAATATGCTGTTTAGCAGATGTAAATGATTGGTTAAGAACTGTAAAGCTTTGGTAAAGGTAAAACAGCTTACTTTTTATTAGTTTTGCGGTACAATACGGATGAATCCAAAAATTTAAACGAGAGAAGCGATTAACATGCTAGTTATTACTTATGAATTGAACGGCTCAGAAAAAGAAAAAACTTATACTGCTGCCAGTGATTTTGTCGGTGCACAATTAAAGGAAGTACCTGATCTACCTGATTATTATCACGTAGTCAAAGCAACCGTTGACGGTGAAGAAATCAACTTAGACGACAAAACAATCAGCGGCTTATTCAACTACTTAAATAACTAAAAAAGGACCCACATGAGATCCTTTCCAGACTAAAGATAAATCAGGTTCACCACTCTCTATCGAGTGGCGACCCTGATTTTTTATTTATTTAGATAGTTCGTTAAACGTTTCATCGCTTCTTCCAAATTCTCTAGCGAAGCGGCGTAACTAATACGGACGTAGCCTTCTCCTTCTGGTCCGAATGCAATTCCCGGGATCAAAGCTAATTGGTTTTTCTCTGCTAAATCAATACAAAAGGCCATTGAATCTTGAATGTAGCCAGCTGGGATCTTGGCGAATATATAAAAGGCTCCTGATGGTCGTGCAACGTCAAACCCTAAGTCGGTCATCGACTGATACACGAAATCCCTTCGCACGCGATATTCTTCTCGCATGATCTCTGCATCTGAGATTCCTTGGACCAATGCGCGTACGGCAGCCTTTTGTGAAATCGTTGAGGCTGCTGTCACTAAATATTGATGAACTTTGATAATTTCCGCGACTAGCTCTGCCGGAGCGAAAATAAAGCCGATCCGCCAACCGGTCATGGCATGAGATTTTGACAAGCCATTGATTACGATTGTCTGTTCTCTCAAATATTTCCCAAAGGACACATGTTTAGATTCATAGTTCAACTCACTATATATTTCATCGCTAATCACGAAGATCGAGTATTTCTTCAAGGTTTCACTTAACGCGGCAACTTCTGCTTCATTATAGGCAACCCCAGTTGGATTGGATGGCGAAGTGATAATGATTGCCTTTACTTTATCCCCATGTTCCGTCATCGCTTGATCAATTTGTTCCGGCGTTAAAACAAAACCAGTTGCACGGGTATCAATATAAACGGGCTCAGCCCCAGCTAATAAAATCAGCGGTTCATAGCCTGGATACGTCGGTGCGGGTAATAATACTTTATCGCCAGGTTCAAGGATTGCTAGCAAGCCGGCAGACAGGGCCTCGGTCGCTCCGACCGTCACTAAAACTTCCGTTGCTGCTTCATAATTAACCGCATATTTTTCAGATAAAAAACGGCTGGCGGCCTCACGAACATCAATCAAACCGGACATCCCAGTATAATGGCTAAAATTCTCTTTGATTGCCTGCTGACCCGCTTCTTTTATATGCTCGGGGGTATTAAAATCTGGTTCGCCTAATGTCAGCTTCAACATATTAGGAATCCCAGAAACCTTCTCATCAAATTGACGAATCAACGAGACGGTGATTTGATAAACATTTTTGTTAAATTGATCTTGTAATTTGTTCATATAACCCCTCCATTTCTAATCATATTATCACAATCTTCCAGATAGTAAAGGGAAAATATTTCGCTTATTTTTCTTGTTAGAAAGGGATAGTAAAATTTAAAGCTGTTAAATTCCGTATCTTTCTTAAGAAGATACAATCAAGCTAGAATTTTTTTCTCAGAAAACCCCTTCCTTATTGCGAAAATAAAATAATTTATCGGCAATCCCCTTATGATTTGTTGATAACAGCATAAAATAATCTTCATTATTAATCAAAATAAATTGGTCGCTGTTGTATTGACTATTTATCGGTCATAAAATAACCTTATACAAATGTTTTTAGAAGGAGCTGACTGAGCATGAACAAAGAACGAATCAAACGATTTCCTTTTATTTTCTTTTTAATTCCATATATTCACCTATCATTGGCGATGGACTATTTGTTTGATTCCATTGTTGGTATTTTCCTCTTTGTATTGGTGACCGCTATTATTGGTTTTTTTGCGAAGCGAACGCAGCAGCTGCCTTTATTGGTGATTGGAAATATCATCAATATTTTATTAAGCGGTCTATTGATTCTGCAAAAAAGTCCGTTGGTGAATCTCTATCATTCCTCCTCACCATTGACGGCGATCGCTCCCTTATGCGTCCTTTTTTTGATTTCACAAATTACCGGAATTTTTTGGGGTAGTTTTTTTATAAAAGAATCAAGCTTAACACTTAACAAAAAAACTTCGGATCGCTAGACGATCCGAAGTTTTTTGTTTATTCCTTTGCCGAAAGATTTGCAAAAAAACCAGTGAAAGAAATGATCTTCCACTGGTTTACGGAAATACTAGTTAAAATAATCTCTCGTTGCTTGTTCGTCAATTTCTAACTGTTTCACTAAGCCGTCAACGGATTCAAAGGCAACTTGTCCACGCAACATATGGTACCAACGTACTTTGACCTTTTCACCATAAATTTCTTGATCGAAATCTAAAATATTGATCTCAACCGTCAGCATGCGATTCGGTCCAAAAGTATCGTTATGACCAATCGACCCCATTGCTGGATACCACTGGTCGCCCACTTTGATTTGATTGACATAGACGCCTTCTTTCGGCAAATTCATATCCTCTGGCACTTGGATATTGGCAGTGGGATAGCCCAATGTTCTGCCACGTGCTTCCCCATGAATCACCGTGCCACTGACTTCATAGATATAGCCTAATAGATGGTTTGCTTCTTCTAAACGGCCTTCAGATAAAAGTCGGCGAATTCGGGAAGAACTGATTTTTTCTTTTTCATTTTTTTCGGTTTTTTTCGCCACTGTAACGACTTCAAAACGGTCTTTCGCATATTTTGGCAAATACTTGGCATCCGCTGATTGATCCTTGCCAAAATTATAATCAAAGCCCGACACCGCAACTTTCCCATGCAGTCCAACGATATATTGATCGACAAACGTTTGTGGGTCTAAAGCTGCAAATCCTGAGGTGAAAGCCACCTCATACAAAAGATCAACGCCCAGTTTTGCCATCTGTTCTTCTTTTTGTTTTAGCGTTGATAAATATTTAATTGGTGTACTTTGAACCTTTTGAAAGACGACTGCTGGATGCTGATTGAAGGTCATCACTGCTAATTTCAAATTTTTTTCCTGCGCAATTTTCTTGCCCGTATTGATCACTTCCTGATGCCCGCGATGAACACCATCAAAAAAACCTAAAACCAATACGCAGTCGCCAGCTGGAATTTCTGCTGGTTGATACGGGTGACGTAATTTTACAATTTCCATCTGTTATACCTCGTTTCGAATCACTTTACTAGGCTTCAAAAGCCCTTTTTTTTCGGGATGTCGTGCATACAGACTGACTAATTGATCTTGATAGAAAAAAGCCAACAAGCCTGCAACATCTTCTTTTAAACCAAAATTTTTCAGCGGCATCAACTGTCCGTTTTTTACTTTTTGCCAATCATCATCACTTAAATCGATCCGGGGAAAGGCACTCATTGCTTCTTCAATGGGACGCAGCGCCTGTTCGATTTGGCCGCTTTCCATTAACTCACTAACTTGTGCCAGCGTTACCGCTTGGCCGACTGCAAAGCCGCCACTTGCCAGCCGGGTCAAATCAGACATATGAGCTGGATAGCCTAGCTTTGCGCCAAGATCTACTGCTAACGTACGGACGTAGGTTCCTTTACCGCAAGCAACACGAAAACGCCAGCTTTGAGTTTGTGTCGCTTCATGATAGATTGGTAGCGTAATCCGTTCAAAACGCTCAATCTCTGCTTTCCTTTTTGGCCGCTCCACCGTCTCACCAGCACGCGCATATTCATATAAGCGCTTGCCATTCACTTTAACAGCAGAATACATCGGCGGTACTTGAACAATCGTTCCGATAAACCTCGCCATCATTTGGTCGATTTCAGCTGCTGTCAAAGGGCTCACTACGGCTTTCTGATCTACTACTTCACCACTTGCATCTTCTGTAGTAGTAGAAAATCCAAGGGTGATTTCGCCTTCATATATTTTTCCATTATCTTGCAGGTATTCGATTACCTTCGTACCTTTACCAATGCAGATTGGTAAGACGCCATCCACATCTGGATCCAAGGTGCCGCCATGACCGACTTTTTTAGTCTGCAAAATTTTTCTTAATTTAAAGACGCAGTCATGACTAGTCATGCCTCGCTCTTTCCATAACGGTAAAATACCGTCCATTGCTTGTCCCTCATTTCAATTTTTACTCAACGTTGCCATTATATCACAGCTGCTTAAAGAATTGGTACGTTGGCTCATCAGATAAAATGGAAAAGCTTTTGACGTATTTTAAAAAAATAGTCGCTAAAAAACCACCGCCAAATCTGACGATGGTCTGCATTAATCTTTTAATTTCTTTTTTTTCTTACGTTGACGGTTGATAACAAAGCGAATGCTAGGATCAGCAGGCTGCTGCATCGCATATGATTCTAATTGATTCACTTGATGACGATAATTATTAGCCGCATAATTTGAAATATCGCCGTTCACTTCGAACTCGTCAATCTTTTTTCGTTCTAAATAATAGCCACGCACCAATTCTTTGGTGTACAAGGGGTCCTGCTGAATGAGATACGTGCCAAATAATCCATGACTACTCACTTGACGCATTAAATTTTTCCGTTCATCAACAAAAAAATCAATCAATTCTTCATCATAAACATCTCGTAAGTTTTCTAAACTATCTAAAATTGCTTCGCTGTTGCGCATGAAGATTTTTCTGAGGGAGGTGATGTCTTCATTGTCCACCGTTTCACGGCGCTTTTCACGACGCTGCCAAAACATTTTAGGATGCATAATCACACGAATGATCCGACGAACAAAGATCAACCAGAAGCTCAGTAAAGAAAGCATCTGTTTCGTGACTGATTCAGAGACATTCGAGATAAATCGAGAATATAACCGATAGGCGCCAGAATTGATTTGATGACGGCGGAAGCTTTCATCTAAACCATCTCGCTCTACTGAAATAATCAATGCTTGAATTTCTTGGAATTCCTGCTGAGCACTTTCCGGCATGGAGTTATTAAAGACTAACTGAATTCGATTCTGATAATTCGCGATCACAGCTTGCAAGGCAAAACGTTCTTTTTCACTGAGGTCCCGATTTTCAATATCATCATACAATTCACTAATAACTTCACGGAAAATCAGCATCGACTTCTGATCCGTCGGCGGCACAACTTCACCGTCTGACAATAGTGGCAGCACGATCATTCCTACTACGAGAGTTAAAAAAGTGACACAGGCGGTGATAAATAATAGTAAGGATCGCTCAGGAAACTCCATGCCATTAATCGTTGTTGGCAAAATGAAAATCGTCGCGATACTGACTGTCCCCTTGACGCCACCAAACGTTAATAATAAACGATCTCTTAATTGTGCATGACTTTTTTTCCAGCCTTGTGTCACAAAATAAAAAGCACTCACAAAGAGAAAACGCAGAACAAACAACAACAATGTCAAAAGTAACACGATTGAAAAGAGGTGCATATTCGAATAATTACGACTATTCCAAATTGGTGAAAAGACTTGTGTCAATTCGATTCCTAGGAAAATAAAGACTAACCCATTCAATGTGAAGCTAATCGTACTCCAAGAGCTTTCAGTCACATTGGATAACTGAGCGTCAAATAGAGTCACACGGCGGAAGCCGGTTGCTTGTAAGACCCCGGTAACTACAGCGGCGATGATTCCAGAAGCATGGAAGACTTCTGCGATGAAATAAGCGGCAAAAGGCAGAATCAATTCAATCAATAAATAGGCGGAAACATCTTGTGCCGAAATTCGCTCAATGATTTTAATTGCTTCATTTTTAATCCAGACAACAACAAATCCAACTACTGCGCCAATGAGGCTCGATGTAAGTAACGAGATCGAGGCATCCGCCGCAGAAAACTGCCCCGTCAATAAGGCCGCTACCGCAAACTGGAAAGCTGTAACGCCTGTCGCGTCGTTAATCAACCCTTCGCCTTCTAATACGTGCATCACTGACTCTGGAATATTTAAACGCTTGGCCAACGAACTCACTGCTACCGCATCGGTCGGCCCAAGAGAAGCTCCAAAAGCTAAACAAGCCGCGATTGGAATCGCCGGCAAGATACTGTGCAACACATAACCTAACCCAAAAATCGTGAACAAAACGCCGCCAAAGGCTAAGAGTAAGATTAAACCAAAGTGTTTCAATATAGACGGAATATCGGCAGTTTCACCTTCTCGAAACAATAGCGGGGCGATAATCATTACCAGAAAAACTTCTGGTTCAAAATTAATTGAGCTACCGACCTCAGTTAGTCCGAGGATAATTCCGGTAATAATTTGAATCATAAAAATCGGAAAAGATGGGAAAACTTTTGCTAAAACATTGGATAAGGTAATGGCAATGGCTAAAATGATAATGATCTCAATTAAGCCCATTCAATCACCTCTTAGAACAAGTATCTTTCGCTTTACAAAATAATTTTAAAAATTCGCGTTTCTTACCAATAATTCGATCTTCCAATTCAGAAAGTTCTTCTGGATCATCATCCAAAGAGAGCTGCGCTCGTTTGGTTTCCATCCGCAATAATTCATGCTTCATGCGTTCCAATTTACGCGCAGTTAAAACATTTACTCGTTTAATTTTTTGTTTAACGGCTTTTCTTTCTTCCGGGCTCAAGTTTTCAAACTCTTTATGGAGAGCCTTCATCCGTTCTTCAAATTCAGTCGTCATTTCGACCTTGCCTCCTTGAAAAATATCCAGCAAAAGGATTAGTTGCAAACATCAATACTCTAACAGGATTTAGCAAATAATGCAATTGGCGCAAAGCAATAGGAAAATAAATGGTTCAAACTTTATACTTGTCTTTATAACTTTGTTGCGAGATTCAACAAACTTTCCTCGATCATATTATTATACTGTTAAAAGCAGAACTCGCAGCTATCTCTATTCAAAGTATTTATTTTTCTAAACCCACGAAAAACAAATTTTATCTTCACCACACGTATCATCGCGCTATACAAATTAAGTTTAGCTTTTCAGTCTCTCACGAAAACGCTCTTTGGCTCTATAAACTGTGAAGAGCGCGACTGACAGCTAGCTCGCTTTAAAGGAAATTTTTCAAAAACCGAAAAATCATTCTCGTGCGCATACGATTCTGCTAAACAGTTTGCATGTTTTCGTTGATTGAATTAATAAATTCTATTCAAACAAATTATACTGCCAAAAGCAGAACTCGCAAAAAGAACCTGAGGCTGTCTGCTTCAGGTTCTAAGGAAATTATTCTTTATTTAAATCACGGATCATTTGATCGATCTTAGAACCGTATTCAACTGATTCATCTAATTCAAAAAATAATTCGGGCGTCTTGTAGATCGACAACGCTTGGCCTAGTTCACGACGAACTAAACCAGTTGCTTTGTTCAATCCCTCTTGCGCTTTTTGTTTATCCGAAGCTTTATCAGATAATAGGCTGTAATAAATCGTCGCTTGTTGCAAGTCGCCAGTCACGTGAACATCAGTAATATTCACATCTTGGACTCGTGGGTCGCGAACTTTCTTACGTAAGATGTCATTGACTTCTTTTAAGATTTCTTGTGCTAGACGACGATCGCGATAATTTGGCATAACGATGGCCTCCTGTCTTTACTTATAAATTCGGTATCACCATAGCTTAGGGCATGTGGTAAAACATCGCACACCCTAAACTACTTTGCTGAACCAATTATTTTTGTTTAATTTCTTGCATAACGAAGGCTTCGATCACGTCATCAACCTTCATGTCATTGAAGTTTTCAATCATGGCACCACATTCAAAGCCCATTTTAACTTCTTTCACATCATCTTTGAAACGTTTCAAGCTAGCTAGCTTGCCTTCGTAGATAACGATACCGTCACGGATAATCCGTACGCCACTATCTCGTTGGATAACGCCTTCGTTAACGTAACAACCAGCGATTGTTCCAACTTTAGAAACTTTATACGTTTCACGAACAGTCATTTGACCAGTGATGATTTCTTCGTATTCAGGATCAAGCATACCCTTCATCGCTGTTTCGATTTCTTCGATTGCTTTGTAAATGATCCGGTGCAAGCGAATGTCCACTTCTTCAGCAGAAGCTTGTTGTTTAGCTTGCGGTGTAGGACGGACGTTGAACCCGATAATAATCGCGTTACTTGCAGCGGCTAAAGTTACATCGCTCTCGTTGATTGCACCAACAGCTGAATGGACGATCTTCACACGAACACCTTCCACGTCGATTTTTTGCAAGGATGCAGCTAATGCTTCTGCAGAACCTTGAACGTCTGCCTTAATAATAACATTGACTTCTTTCAATTCGCCTTCTTTAAGCGATTCAAACAAGTTGTCTAAGGTTACACGTGCATTTGAGTTTCGGTGTTCCAACAACGCACGTTTTGCACGTTCTTCACCAGCAGCTCGAGCTGTTTTTTCATCATCAAAGGTTGCGAAACGATCGCCCGCTTGCGGTACATCATTCAACCCAGTAATTTCAACTGGAGTTGCTGGGCCAGCCGTTTTTTCACGACGACCAATATCATTCGTCATAACACGAACGCGACCATAAGTGTTTCCGACAACGATTGGATCGCCGACTTTCATCGTTCCTTGTTGTACTAACAATGTTGCAACTGGTCCTTTGCCTTTATCAAGACGTGCTTCGATGACTGTACCAATCCCATGTTGTGTTGGATCAGCTTTCAAGTCTTCCACTTCAGCAACTAAAAGAATCATTTCTAATAGTTCCTCAATGTTTTGGTTGAATTTCGCTGAAATTTCAACAAAGATCGTATCGCCGCCCCATGATTCAGGGATTAATTCGTATTCACTTAATTCTTGCATCACGTGTTGTGGGTTTGCACCTGGCTTATCGATTTTATTCACCGCTACGATGATCGGCACTTTCGCCGCTTTCGCATGGTTGATTGCTTCGATTGTTTGCGGCATTACACCATCATCGGCTGCGACAACTAAGATTGTGATATCGGTGATACTTGCACCACGGGCCCGCATACTTGTGAAGGCCGCATGTCCTGGAGTATCTAAGAACGTAATTGGTTTGCCATTGATATCGATTTGGTAAGCACCGATATGCTGTGTAATCCCACCGGCTTCTCCACTAGTTACACGTGAATGACGTAAAGTATCAAGCAATGTTGTTTTCCCGTGATCGACGTGTCCCATGATAGTTACAACTGGCGGACGAGAAACTAAGTTGTCTTCGTTCACTTCTTCTGTATCGAAGAAACGGTCGATATCAGCAATATCAATTTGAACTTTCTCTTCTGCTTCCATGCCATAATCCGTTGCCAATAATTCAATCGTATCTTGATCTAATGGTTGATTTTGATTGACCATAACGCCCATCATAAATAATTTTTTGATGATCTCAGCTGGTTCCCGATGGATCTTTTTAGCAATATCCGCCACATTCATACCAACCGTATATTCTAATACTTCAGGCAATTCACGGAATTTACGTGGTGGCACAGCAGGCTTGTTACTTTGTTGCTGTTTGCCTTTTTTGCCTTTTTTATTAAAGCGGTTCTTATTACGGTTTTGATTGCCACCGAAGCCGTTCCCACGATTTTGATTGCCATAATTATTTTTATTGCGGTTTTGGTTGCCGCCTTGTCCTTGTCCGCCGCTGCTTTGGTTTGAACGTTGACCTTGTGTGTTGCTACTTTGGTTCGAACGTTGTGTATTTGAAGCGTTTTGCGCTGGACGTTGACCTTGGTTTTGATTTGGACGCTGTGCACTGTTTGTATTTCCTTGTGGACGTTGTTGTCCTTGGTTTGGACGTTGTGCATTGTTTGTATTGCCTTGTGGGCGTTGTTGTCCTTGGTTTGGACGTTGTGCACTGTTTGTGTTGCTTTGTGGACGTTGTTGTCCTTGGTTTGTACGTTGTGCATTGTTTGTATTGCCTTGTGGACGTTGTTGTCCTTGGTTTGTACGTTGTGCATTGTTTGTATTGCTTTGTGGACGTTGTTGTCCTTGGTTCGAACGGTTTGCGTTCGCTGAGTTGTTCTGATTATTAGTTTGTGTCAATTCTTTATTTCCTTTTCTATTCTGGAAATTTGGGTTGTTCTTAGAGCTCTTTCCATGGAATTTTGGTTTTTCGTGCTGGTTAGCTGATGGTTTTGCTTGAGTATTTGCTTGTGATTTGTCAGTAAAAGCCTGCTTTAATTTTG
Source organism: Enterococcus viikkiensis (assembly GCF_005405345.1). Classification (GTDB taxonomy): domain Bacteria; phylum Bacillota; class Bacilli; order Lactobacillales; family Enterococcaceae; genus Enterococcus_A; species Enterococcus_A viikkiensis. Next base: position 46,939 of record NZ_BJDW01000006.1, read on the forward strand.
TTTCATCGTCCCCAGACAATGAACCCATATGATTTTTTACGTCAATTCCTAAAGCATTTGCTTTCTCTACAACATCCTTACTTGATTGGTTCACTTCTTTGGCAAATTCGTATACTCTTTTTTTTCCCATGCAATCACCTTCCTAACCTTTTATTAACGTCATGATTTTGTTAGCGAAGCCTTGGTCTAAAATCCCGATCACTTTTCGAGGTTTGCCAATCGCGCCTAAAATTTCTCCTTGAGTAAATTCGACAAAACATGTCGTTTGATAATACTTGCTTTTATCAGATACTTTTTTCTGAGTGTTTTCACTCGCATCCGTTGTGACGATCACGAGCTTCACTTTATTTCTGCGAATCTCGTTGATTGTCAGGTCTTCCCCTGTAATCAGTTTGCCTGCACGCATTGCAAGGCCTAACATGTTCAAGGCCTTTTCTCTATTCATCGCCAAAGAGCTCTTTTCTGGCTTTTTGGTGCTTCACATAATCGAGTAGTTCTTGATAAAATTCATCACTTAAGTCTGTTCCAAGATTGCGATCTAAGATTTTCTTTTTCCAAGCTTCTTCAACTTCCGCCGGCTCTAACGCGATATAAGCACCTCGCCCAGGCTTCTTACCTGAAGGATCAATGGAAACTTCGCCTTCTTTTGACTTAGCGATCCGAATTAATTCTTTTTTAGGGAACATTTCACCGGAAACAACCGATTTGCGCAAAGGAATTTTTCTTTTTTTCATTTGCTGTCCTCCCATAAATTACTCTTCCTCTTGATCGAAAGCAACGTTCTCGATGTCGTCTGCTGTCATATCAGGAGTAATTTCATCCAAATTTTCTTCTGTTGCTTCAACTGTTGGTTCTTCGTTTTCTACTTCTTCGACTTCTGCTTCATCATAATTGGCGTAAAATTCTTCCATATCTGATTCAGATTTGATGTCGATTTTGTGAGCCGTTAATTTGGCTGCTAAACGAGCATTTTGACCACGTTTACCAATTGCTAATGATAATTGATAATCGGGGACGACTACCGTACAAACTTTTGGATTGTCAATATCAAAGATGACATCTTCCACTTGAGCAGGATTTAAAGAGTTTGCGATAAAGACTGCCGGGTCTTCATTCCACTCAACGATATCCATGTTTTCGCCTTTCAATTCATTGACGATGGCTTGGACACGTTGACCTTTTGGTCCGACACAAGTGCCGACTGGATCGATATTAGGGTCCGTTGAACGTACCGCAACTTTTGCTCGATCACCGGCTTCTCTAGCGATGCTTACAATTTCCACAATTCCGTCATATACTTCAGGAATTTCTTGTTCGAATAAGCGACGCAATAAATCCGGATGACTACGGCTTACAAAAACTTGTGGGCCTTTTGATGTGTTTTCAACACGAGAGACGTAAACCTTGATTCGGTCATGCGGTTGATAATGTTCATTAGGCATTTGGTCTTGCTTCGAAAGAACCGCTTCGATCTTGCCTAAGTTCACATAAATATACCGATTATCTTGACGCTCAACAACGCCTTGCATGATATCTTTTTCATACGCGCTGTACTCGTTATAGATAATGCTGCGTTCTGCTTCACGAACACGTTGCAAAATTACTTGTTTCGCTGTTTGTGCAGCAATCCGACCAAAATCTTTTGGTGTCACTTCAAAACGAATCGTATCACCAATTTCATAAGCTGGATTGATTTCCATCGCTTCTTTCAATGACACTTCTAGTTGTGAATCCATGACCTCTTCGGTTACTTCTTTCACAGCGTAAACGTGGATATCGCCTTTCTTTTCGTTGAATTCCACTTCAACATTTTGTGATTGTCCATAATGACGTTTATAGGCAGAAACTAGCGCTGCCTCTAACGCGTCGATGACGATTTCTTTTGAAATACCTTTTTCTGCTTCGAGAGTATCCAACGCATTCAGCATTTCTTTACTCATTTTTTCTTTCCTCCTAGTTCATATTAACGAATCCATTTTCTAAAGAAAATAGGGTTGATTTTCACCACGTATATCATCCAACTACGCAGATCGCATATTTTTTTTGGATAAACCTAAATCCATTTCTTGCTAGACGAAACTGCTAAAAGTTGGACTGACATCCTAGTTCATATTAACGAATCTATTTTCTAAAGAAAATAGGGCTGATTTTTAAAACTCAATCGCAAAACGGGCTTTGGCGATATTTTTACGTTCGAAAACCATCTCTTTCGTCCGTGTTTTGATTTTCACTGTCAATGTTAATTCATCGTCAGTCAGTTCTTTCAAAAATCCTTGGTATTGCTTTTCGCCATCAATATTTTGATAAAGCGAGATGTTGATGTATTGCCCAATTGCTTTTTGATAGTCCTCTTCTTTTTTCAATGGACGTTCCGCCCCTGGAGAAGAAACCTCTAAGAAATAAGCTTGGGGAATTGGATCAGGATCGATCGCATCCAACTTATCACTAAGTTTTTCACTAACAAAGGCACATTCTTCAATATCAATGCCGCCTTCTTTATCGATATACACTCTTAAAAACCAACTTTTCCCTTCTTTGACAAACTCAACTTCCACTAATTCAAAATGTTGTTCATCTAAGATTGGCATTACTAGATCAGTCACTGTTTCGACTACACTGCTCAAACTGTCAGCCTCCTTTTATCCATTAAAAAGAGTGAGCGAAAAATCCGCTCACTCACCATCAGTCTTTGATTACATTATTATAGTAGCATAATTCTATTGAAAATTCAACCGTGTCATTTTCACAACAAAATTTTCTTTCATTTAAAGCTTGAATTTATCTTTTTCTTTACATATCAAATAATGAAAGTTGGTTTTCATCAGGTAAATCTTTCAAAACGCCATGAGTATCCATATATTCAATCAGTGTCTTAGAAACTTTCCCACGTGAGGCCAAATCTTCTTTTGATAAAAAGATTCCGTTTTTACGTGCTTCAACGATTTGTTTCGCCACGTTCAAACCAAGTCCGGGTACAGCTCGGAAAGGTGCAATCAATGTATCCCCATCAATCACAAAATCTTGTGCGTCAGACTTATACAAATCGATCATGCCAAAGTGAAAATCACGTTCCAACATCTCATTACATAATTCTAACACCGTCAATTGATTTTTTTCTTTGGTAGAAGCATCCATTCCTTTATCCGTGATGGCTTTCATCGCTGCTTTGACTGCGTCTTTGCCTTTCGCCATTGCGACTAAATCAAAGTCATCCGCCCGTACAGAAAAATACGCACAGTAATAAAGAATTGGGAAATACACTTTAAAATACGCCACCCGCAAGGCCATCAATACATACGCTGCCGCATGGGCTTTCGGAAACATATATTTGATCTTAGAACAAGAATCAATGTACCAATCTGGCACATTATTTTCCTTCATAGCCGTCAGATAGGTCTCGCGTAACTCGTCATCAATTTTATTCCATTGACCTTTACGTACGGTCTCCATGATTTTGAAGGCCATCCCACTATCAAGTCCCGCATGGATCAAATAAACCATGATGTCATCCCGACAACCGATTACTTCTGCTAAGTTGGCTTCGCCACGACTGATTAATTCTTCCGCATTGCCTAGCCAAACATCGGTTCCATGTGACAGACCAGAGATTTGCAGCAATTCCGCAAAGGTTGTCGGTCCTGTTTCTTCCAGCATCCCCCGCACAAAGCGCGTTCCAAATTCAGGAATCCCCAAGGTCCCAGTCTTCGAATAAATTTGATCCGCCTCAACGCCTAGAACTTGTGGACCAGCAAAAATTTTCATCACTTCCGGATCATCGGTGGGAATTGTTTTAGGATCGACCCCTGATAACTCTTGCAACATTCGAATCACAGTTGGATCATCGTGTCCCAGAATATCTAGCTTCAACACATTGTCATGAATCGAGTGGAAATCAAAGTGGGTCGTTTTCCATTCCGCATTTTGATCATCGGCTGGAAATTGAATTGGCGTAAAGTCATAAACATCCATATAATCGGGAATAACGATAATCCCCCCTGGGTGCTGTCCGGTCGTGCGTTTCACTCCCGTCGCACCTTTTGCTAGACGATCGACTTCGGCATTCCGAAAATGCAAATTATGATCACGTTCGTAGCCTTTAACGAAACCATAAGCCGTCTTATCCGCAACCGTACCAATCGTCCCTGCGCGATAGACATACTCTTCACCAAATAAGACCTTTGTATAGTTATGCGCTTCTGCTTGATAATCGCCTGAGAAGTTCAGATCGATATCGGGAACCTTATCTCCGTGAAAGCCTAAGAAAGTCTCAAATGGAATATCATGACCGTCTTTATTTAGTCGCGCGCCACATTTGGGACACGCTTTTTCTGGCATATCAAAACCTGACCCATAGGAACCGTCCTCGAAAAATTCTGAGTATTGACACTCTGGGCAATAATAATGAGGCGGCAAAGGATTAACCTCAGTGATCCCTGTCATCGTCGCAACAAAACTGGACCCTACTGATCCCCGTGAGCCAACTAAATAACCGTCAGCGTTACTCTTATGCACCAGTTTTTGTGCGATTAAATAAATCACAGAGAACCCGTTTCCGATGATCGAAGTCAATTCCTTCTCCAACCGCTTCTCGATAATATCAGGGAGTGGATCACCATACAATTCCCGCGCGCGATTATAACTTAAATCCTTGATTTCTTCCTCAGAACCAGGGATCTTTGGCGTATATAAATCATCTTTAACCGGAATAATTTCTTCGCAAGTATCCACGATCGTATTGGGTCCGTCAACAACAACTTCTTTGGCCAACTCAGGACCTAAGAAACTAAAGGCCTGCAACATTTCATCGGTTGTCCGGAAATGAACATCCGGTAAGCTATGACGGTTCAATGGATTCGCTCCACCCATCGAGCTGATCAAAATTTTGCGATAAATAGCGTCCTCTTTATTCAAATAGTGAACATCGCCAGTTGCGACGACTGTTTTGTTCAACTCTTTTCCAATTTGGATCAGATTCCGCAAGATATCTTCCAAGTCTGCTTCATTTTTCACTAACTCTTGTTCGATTAGTGGCGCATAGACCGCTTTAGGCATGACTTCGATATAGTCGTAAAAGGCTGCCCGATTCTTGGCTTCTTCCACCCCTTTTTGCATCATTGCTTCAAAGATTTCCCCTTGGGAACAAGCGGAGCCGACTAATAAATTTTCTCGCAATTTATTTAATTGCGAACGAGGAATCCGTGGCACCCGCTCGAAATAATTGATATTTGACATAGAGATTAATTTAAATAAATCCTTCAAGCCCGCTTGATTCTTTGCCAAGATTGTTGCATGGAAAGGCCGTGCTCGTTTATAAGAATCGCCTTCGCCAACATGATCGTTCAATTGATCATGGTAATTCATCTCGTGTTTTTCAATCGCTTCTTTGACAAACAGCCAACCTAGATGACCCGTTGCTTCCGCATCATAAACCGCACGGTGATGCTGTTCCAAATTAATCCCAAATTTTTTCGTCAACACACCTAACCCAAATCGTTTGAATTCAGGGTATAAAAAGCGAGCTAACTCCAATGTATCGATCACTGGATTAGGTGTTTCCGGCATATTGTGACGAACATAAGTCGTATTGATGAAGCCAATATCAAAAGTCGCATTATGAGCGACCAGGATCGAATCTTCACAGAATTTTTCAAACAATTCCATGACTTCTTTTTCTGGTTTTGAACCACGGACCATTTCATTTGTAATCCCGGTTAAATTAATCGTCGTTTCTGATAAAGGATGTCCCGGATCAATAAATTCTTCGAAAGTCTCAATGACATTTCCTTTATGCATCTTCACTGCCGCTAATTCGATGATCGTATCATAAACCGCCGACAAGCCGGTGGTTTCCACGTCAAATACAACATAAGTCGCGTCCGTCAAGGCCACATGGGCATCGTTATAGGCAATTGGTACACCGTCGGACACCACGTTGGCTTCCACACCATATAAAATTTTAACACCCGCTTTTTTCCCAGCCGCGTGAGCTTCAGGAAATGATTGGGCCCCGCCATGATCGGTGATCGCAATTGCTTTATGGCCCCATTTTCCAGCTTGTGCAACTAAGTCACTGGCGTTGTTAATAGCATCCATCGTACTCATGTTGGTATGCAAGTGTAATTCAGAACGCTTTTCTTTCGCTGTATCTTTTCGTTCTGGATGTTTTACCTCTTGGATATCTTGCGCATTCATGACTAAATCCCGCATAAAGGTATCTTCTTGCACACTTCCCCGTACACGGATCCAGCTTTTATTTTCAATCGCATCAAAAATAGCCTCGTCCTTTTCGCCATTGGAGAATTTTTTCACGACGAAAGAAGACGTGTAGTCCGTCATCTTGATGATCAAAATTTTTCGTTTAGAACGCAATTCTCGGACTTCTTTATCGAAAATAAAGCCTTCGATCGTGATGCGCCGTTCTTCTTCAATAATGTTCCCCATCGGCGTGATCGCTTCGTCAGCGGGAATATTTCGTCCCATCTGAATTGGACCGTCAAAATGAGCGGCGCTTTCCTTCTTCTCTTTTTTCTTCGATTCGTACTGCGCGATGCTAGCAGCCGCCTGCTCTTGCATTGCTTGTGCCTGTGCTTGTTTGCGAACTTCAAACTCTTGCAATTTTTTGTCGGCTTGTTCCTTGTCCACTTCAGGATCAATACGTAAATGAGGAAAGCCAAAAGAAACGAGATTTTCTTCGATTAAAGGTAAGTATTGCTGCTTCAAGACCGGAATCACTGAATCATTGTCGATTAATAAAACGATCCGATTTCCTTGAATCACTGGCAAAGGTTTGCTTAATACTTGTTTGACTAGCGGCGTATCACAAGCTTGTTCACTTAAAGCAAGCTGCCAATAATTCTGTAAAGTTTCTTCCACAAATTGATTGTCTTCTGGAATAATATGTACTTTCACTTGCGCAATGGATTGGAAAGCAAGCATTAATTTTTGGTGGAACGCATAAAATAATTTTGCAGGAAGAATCTCCGGTGTTTGGATAAAAAATTCCCAGACCCGTGATTTCTCATGAACAACAACTTCTTTGATCTCTGCTGCTTGAATCATTGGGTGTTGTTGCTCTTCATCTGCCAATTCAATTTGTCGTAATAAGTTTTCGAATAACTCACGATTTTTAGACAAATGGACATCTCCTTCACTTTTTCAAGTATGTTTCAGTATAACTGTTTTCTTTTATGTTTGCATTAGAAAAAGGACCGAAAAAATTTCGATCCTTTCATTTTAAAAGAAGAAACGTTGAATGTCATTCCAGGTCACCATAATCATTAGCAACATGATGAAGCCAAAACCGATCATCGTAATCAAGCCTTCTTTTTCAGGGTCAAGGGGCTTGCCGCGAATACCTTCAATCACGTTCAATAAAATTTTCCCACCATCAAATGCCGGAATCGGTAAAAGGTTCACGATTCCTAAATTGATAGAGAGTAAGGCCATTAAATAAATGACGGTTTTCACGCCTTGTTGCGAGGCTTCCTCAGACATCTTGAACATCATCACCGGACCACCTAGCTTGTTTAAACTAAAACCAGTGAACAGCGAACCTAATGCACTGAAAATATTTTTCGTCATATCCCACGATTGAGTCAAGCCGCCCATAATCTTATCAAAAAATCCCGTCCGAAGATACGGTGTCACACCGATTTGACCAACTTTTTGACCATTGCTTTCAACACTTCTAGGGGTCATCTCGATCGTCTTTTGCTTGCCGTTCTGTTCGATCACAACCGATAATTCTTTTCCAGGGCTACTAGTAACCGGTTTGGTCAAGTCTTCCCACGAGTGGACCTGCTTTCCTTCGATAGACACGATCGCGTCGTGATCCTTCATACCCGCTTGTGCTGCTGGACTACCAGCTTCAACCGAGCCAATCTGGTTCGTGTTGTAATCCGCTACCCCACCTTGAAGGAAGGCTAAAGCAATAAACAAAATAATCGTTAAAATAAAATTATTCATTGGTCCAGCAAAATTCGTTAGAATCCGTGAACTCAATTTCGCTGATTGGAATTGGACATCCCGTGGGGCAATTCGAACTTCCGTCCCGCTTTCTTCAATCACCGTAGCATCATGTAGAACCTTGTAGATCGTCTCTTGACTCTCGTCACCATTTACATACCCTTTGATAGTTAAGTCATCCACCAAATCAGCCGCGATCAGCTCCATTGGAATACTATTAGGTAGCTGGACTTTTTTGCTGACATTGATTCGACGAACTTCATTTTTTTCAGTCAGCTCAACAGAAAGCGGTGTCCCAGGACTTAACTCTGTCTCTTCATCTTCTAGTCCAGCCATTCGGACATAACCACCAATTGGTAATAATCGTAATGTATAGGTGGTGCCATCTCTTCCCATATGAGCAATCAGCTTGGGGCCCATGCCGATCGAAAATTCTCTAACTAAAATTCCTGAACGTTTTGCAAAGAAAAAATGTCCGAATTCATGGACAATCACTAAAACGCCAAAAACGATTAAAAACGTAATAACAGTGCGCATAATTTCCCTACCTTCACTATTTTCTTAGGGATAGTTTATCACAGTCTTGTAGAAATAGAGCTCTTTCTCGTTCTTTTCATAGAAAATTAAAAAAACTCTGAAATTCTTCAAACTTCAAACGAAAAAAAGAGCGTTTCCGCTCTTTTTAAAATACACCTAACAAATGCATCATTGGAAAGACAAACAACATACTGTCGAAGCGATCTAAGATGCCACCGTGGCCTGGTAAAATATTTCCTGAATCTTTCACATCATAATGACGCTTGATGGCTGATTCCACTAAGTCGCCAAATTGACCAACGATAGAAAAGATAATCGTAAAAAGGATCATCGTCACTAAATTATGTTGGAATACTTGTGGTTGTACTAAAAAGAAAATGACTGCTACAACAACCGCACTAACGATTCCTCCAAGCGCACCCTCAATCGTTTTATTTGGTGAGATTTCAGGCCAAAGCTTTCGCTTCCCAATTTGCCGTCCAACCATATACGCACCAATATCAGTTGCCCAAACAACAAAAAAGGCAAATAATAAAATAGCTAATCCACTGTCGCGCGCCGTCACGAGGTTTTGAAAGCCAACGCCAACATATAAACTGACAATTACAGGAAACCCTGCTTCATCAATCGTATACGTATTTTTTGAAACGACTGAAAAACCTAAGATAACCATTACTGTCAAATAAAATAATAAGAAATTACTATTGCTGCCACTTAAAAAAGGCATCCAACGTTCCGCTGGCAAGACAAGAAAAACGGCGCCCAATATCGAAAGCACCCCTTCAAAACTTAAAATCGCCAAGCCCTTCATACGAAATAATTCGTATACACCAATTCCTGCTAATACTGCCGCCGCTATTTCTACCGCGATTCCCCCAACATACAAGATAGGGATAAAAATCACTAAGGCAACGACAGCCGTAATTACTCGCTGTCTCACACTTTTTCCTCCTAATTCAGTTACTAATTTTTCAGGCCACTCCTGTAAAAATCGTTAAGTAGCGCTGGTTCCTTTATTCAAACCACCAAAACGACGGTTACGATTTTGGAAAGAGGCAATCGCCGTTTCTAAATGGGCACCATCAAAATCAGGCCATAACGCTTTAGTAAAATATAATTCGCTATACGCTAATTGCCATAGTAAGAAATTACTGATCCTTTCTTCCCCACTAGTACGCACTACCAACTCTGGATCGCGTAGCTCATAGGGCAAAAAGCCAGTCATCAGATGATCCCCCATAACTGTATCATCAATAGCATCGATTGTTAATCGGTCATCCTTCACTTCTTGCGCCATCTGTTTCATAGCAGAAATAATTTCTGCTCGACTGCCGTAGTTGAGGGCGAAATTTAAAACCAAGCCATCATTGTCAGCCGTCTGTTCAATAGCTCGCTTTACTGCATCCTGTGTATGGTCTGGCAAATACTCTTCGTAGCCCATCACGTGAACTTGAACATTTTCTTCAATCAATTCAGGAACGAAAGTATCAAAAAAATCAACCGGCAACTGCATCAGAAACTTGACTTCATCGTCGGGCCGTTTCCAATTCTCCGTCGAAAAAGCATAGAGAGTCAAAACTTTTACCCCAAGACGATTGGCTTCCTTCGTAATTTTTTTGACCGTTTCCATGCCTTCTTTATGACCGGCAATTCGTGGCAGTCGACGATTTTGTGCCCAACGTCCGTTGCCGTCCATAATAATTGCGACATGTTTTGGAATAGCACCCTCTGGATCAAACACAACGTCCGATTCTTCAGGTGTATATTTTTCTTTTTGTGGAAAAAAACGTAAGACCATGTTTTCACTCCTATCTCGTATTTATGTATTCATTCTTCAAATTGCGAAAAATCAGTGTGATTCCCGCCACGCCTATCATTTCGCTAAAGTGTTCGTACTTTCTGAGTTCAGCTTAATGAATTTATTCTTTTGCTATGGATTATTTCGCAAGTGATTTGTTAATTTATCAGAAATAAACAAGCATTTAGATTCAACAGCCATTATAGCAATAATCTAAATGCTTGCCTATGAATATTAATAGGTATTTAAATAATTTCAAACATTGACTCAACTAATTTTCAAAATTCGTGCTCTTTGCGCGTTTTTCATTTCAACTTTCAGTCAATAACTAGTTCTCTTAGTTAAAAAATAATCAAGCTCTGACTCTTTTAAGCCACTTTTTTAGTTCAGCATTTGGCCTGTTTGAAAAATAGTTTAATCAATAGATAACTTTTCAAACGGCCAATGAATCCCAAAAAAATAAAATAATTAAAATGGAAGCCAGCGTCCTTCATTCATCACGAAATATTGAAAAAAAAAACGATAAAAAAAACTGGTGTACGAATCTCGTACACCAGTCATTGAATTACACATCTAATAATTCTTTTTCTTTTTCGCTAATGATTTGATCAATGGCTTTAATATTGTCATCTGTTAATGTTTGGATGTCTTTTTCTACATCACGCAAATCATCTTCGGTCAAGTCGCCATTTTTTTGTTGTTTTTTGTAATCGTCCATCGCATCACGGCGAATATTACGAACAGCAATTTTCGCGCCCTCTGCTTCTTTTTTCACTTCTTTAGCCAATTCTTTCCGGCGTTCTTCCGTCAATTGTGGAATCACTAGACGAATCACATTGCCGTCGTTTGCAGGATTCAACCCGATGTCGCTTGCTTGAATCGCTTTTTCAACATCACCGATCATATTTTTATCAAAGGGTGTTACCATCAATACACGTGCTTCTGGAATCGTGATTGACGCCATTTGATTCACCGGTGTTGGGACACCATAGTAATCCACAGTAATACGGTCTAAAAGACTTGCGTTCGCACGTCCGGCACGAATTTGGCCTAATTGACGTTGTAAGGCTTCTTGCGCCTTCTTCATTTTATCTTTTGCTTCATTCATTACTACATCTGCCATATTATTTCCCCCTTACAGTCGTCCCGATATTTTCGCCGAGTACAACTCGTTTAATATTTCCTGGTTCATTTAAATTAAAGACAACAAGTGGAATATCGTTATCCATACTTAATGAGCTTGCAGTTGAATCCATCACTTGAAGGCCTTTAGCGATGACATCTAAGTGAGTCAATTCCTCATACTTCACGGCATTTTCATCAAGCTTCGGATCCGCTGAATAAACCCCATCGACATTATTTTTCGCCATTAAGATCACGTCCGCATTGACTTCTGCCGCTCTTAATGCCGCTGTTGTATCTGTTGAGAAATAAGGATTTCCAGTTCCACCAGCAAAAATCACGATCCGACCTTTTTCAAGATGACGCTCTGCTTTTCGACGAATATAAGGCTCAGCAATTTGACGCATTTCAATTGATGTTTGAACACGAGTTGGTACATCAATATTTTCTAACGCATCTTGCAAAGCTAGAGCATTCATCACAGTTGCTAACATGCCCATATAGTCAGCTTGTGCACGTTCCATGCCCATTTGAGCACCGATTTGTCCACGCCAGATATTTCCGCCACCGACGATGATTGCCATTTCAATTCCTAAATCATGAACTTCTTTGATTTCTTCTACGATATCTTTGATTACTGGTGGATTGATACCGAACTTTTCATCACCTGCTAAGGCTTCTCCACTAAGTTTCAATACTACGCGTTTATACTTTGGTTCATCCATTTCAATACCTCCACTGTCACTCTATTGATATTTTAGCATACTCTGCTTCTGACGCCACTCAAATTTGAATTTGCTTAAAAAAAGGGAGCGCACATTTTTCGTGCGTTCCCAACTGTTTATTAAACAGAATTATTTTTTGATTTGGCTCATAACTTCTTCAACAAAGTTATCTTCGCGTTTTTCGATACCTTCGCCGACTTCGAAACGAACGAAGCTGACAACTGTAGCACCTTTAGAAGATACATATTTTTCAACAGTCATATCAGGATCTTTAACGAACGGTTGGTCAACCAAAGCGATTTCGGCTTTAAATTTGTTCAAACGGCCGATAACCATTTTTTCAACGATATTCGCTGGTTTGCCTTCGTTTAACGCTTGTTCAGTTAAAACATTTTTTTCATGTTCTAATTCTGATTCAGGAATTTGGCTTTCATTTACATAACGAGGGTTAATTGCCGCAACGTGCATCGCAACATCTTTGGCAACTGATTCGTCAGTAGTGCCGTCTAGTAATGCTAAAACAGCAATCCGTCCACCCATGTGTAGGTAGCCGCCAAATGCAGCGTTGTCTTCTTTTTCAACAACTTCAAAACGACGGAAATTGATTTTTTCACCAATTACTTGCGTTGCTTCGATTAAAGCCGCTTCTAACGTTTCACCTTTAGCATTTGTCAATTTCATTGCAGCGTCCATGTCAGCTGGTTTGTGTTCAGCAACTAATTCTGCGATTTCTTTCACTAGGTCTTGGAACATTTCGTTTTTAGAAACGAAGTCTGTTTCTGAGTTTACTTCAACGATTGCAGCAGTGTTTCCTTTCACTGCAACTGAAGCTAAACCTTCAGCAGCGATCCGGTCATTTTTCTTAGCTGCTTTAGCCATGCCTTTTTCACGTAAAAGATCGACAGCTTTTTCAATGTCGCCTTCTACTTCTACTAACGCACGTTTTGCATCCATCATCCCTACGCCAGTCATGTCGCGTAATTCTTTTACTAATTTAGCTGTTACATCTGCCATTTTAACGGCCTCCTTAATTTTTCTAAAAAAGCTGCTTCAAAGGTAGTTATTTACTTTGAAGCAGCATATGCTACGAAATTATTCAGCTGATTCTGTAGAAGCGTTGTCGCCTTCTACTACATCAACGATTTCTTCGATTGAAGTTGCTTGTCCGCCTTCTTCAGTTGCGAAGTCTGCTTCTGCTACTTGATCTTCACCTTGGTTTCCTTCGATGAATGCATCAGCCATTTTAGCAGTGATCAATTTCACGGCGCGAATAGCGTCATCATTTGAAGGGATAACTACGTCGATTTCATCTGGATCGCAGTTTGTATCAACCATAGCAACGATTGGAATGTTCAATTTTTGTGCTTCTTGAACAGCAATACGTTCTTTACGAGGGTCAACGATATACATAACATCTGGGATGCGAGGCATATCAGCGATACCGCCTAAGAATTTTTCAAGACGTTCACGTTCTTTGTTTAAACCAACAACTTCTTTTTTAGGCAATACTTCGAAAGTACCGTCTGCTTCCATAGCGTTGATTGATTTCAAACGAGCGATACGTTTTTGGATTGTATCCCAGTTAGTCAAAGTTCCGCCTAACCAACGGTGGTTTACATAGTATTGACCAGCGCGGATTGCTTCTTCTTTGATAGCATCTTGTGCTTGTTTTTTAGTACCTACGAATAAAGCAACGCCGCCGTCTTCAGCAACATTTTTCATGTAGTCGTAAGCTGCGTCTACTAATTTGACTGTTTTTTGCAAGTCAATGATGTAGATGCCGTTTCTTTCTGTGAAGATATATTTCTTCATTTTTGGGTTCCAGCGACGAGTTTGGTGACCAAAGTGTACGCCGGCTTCTAGTAATTGTTTCATAGACAATACTGACATTTGTGTTTCCTCCAATTGGTTTTTTTGTTTTCCTCTTCTGCTCTCTTCTTCATAAGGAACTGACAAGCAGCACCGCCTTATGAATCAAGTCAGAATGTGGATTTTTTTGTGAGCAGTCTCCTACACACAATTAGTAATTATACAAGAACCCTCTTGATAAATCAATCTTTTTTATTTCCTTTTGTAGGATTAATAATTATTAAGGGATACTGTTTAAAAAAACTTTTTCTGCTATACTGAGTGCATAATTATTATTATTTTTTCCTTGCTTGTCGAGACTAGCAGGGAATTTAAACAGCTACTACAACAATTAAGGAGTTTTCTTATGCGAAAAAAAGACCGTCATGAATTAATTAAACAAATCATTTCAGAAAATCCGATTCGCAATCAAAACGAATTGATGGATCATTTAAAAATCCACGAGGTTTCCGCAACCCAAGCGACGATTTCAAGAGATATTCGCGACTTAAAAATCGTGAAGACGATTGACGAGAGTGGCAAACCCCGTTTTGAACTATTTCAAGAGCATGCAACCCCTACAGAAGATGACGACATTAAGCGCTTGATTCGAATGACTGGAGAAGTTATCGTGAAAATTGAAGCCATTCAATTTATGACGATTGTTAGCACACTCCCTGACAATGCGCACTTGTTGGCTTCTGTATTGGATGATCTTTCGAGTGATTTGATTGTCGCTACGATGGCTAGTTTTGATACGATTATTATTATCTCAAGAACGCCAGAAGACGCACAACGCGTCGCGGCCTTTTTAGAAGATCCAACCAGCACTTCTATTTTCTAAAACTCAATTCTACAACAAGGCTCCTTCTCAGAAAAATCAGAAGCAGAACTCGTAATGAGCGCTGCTTCTGATTTTTTTATTCTTCCGGAACGGTCAATTTCCTCTCATTAATCTGTTCTTTCGCAGTCGCAACTGCTTTATCAGTCGCTTCCGACAACTGCCCTTTGGTTAAATCAACGCCGCCTTCTTTTAATCCAAATTCTAAGTGCTTGCCACCAGGAAATTTATTTTTGTAAGCCGCATCCGCAATTTCAGTCACAGCCGCACCTACATTTTTCTTAGTGGAAGTCAACGTGAAATTCCCTGTCTTACCATCAGCCATTTGATAGTTCCCTTCATCAGCCTGGTCGCGATCTACACCAATCACCCAAACTTTTTGACTAGGATTATTCTCGTTCTGCGCTTTCGCTTCTTGGAAAACACCAGCCCCCGTACTGCCGGCAGCTTGGTAAAGAATGTCTGCTCCCTCTTTATACATGGATGCAGCAATCGCCTTTCCTTTGTCTGGTGCATCATAAGAGGCTGCATATTGCACTTCAATTTTGATTTCTTTTCCTAACTGTTTCCCAGCAGCTTTTATCCCAGCTTCGAAACCACTTTGAAAACGTTGGATCACAGGGCCTTCCATTCCCCCAATAAAACCGACGTGATTTTGCTTTGTGCTGTAAGCAGCAGCTATTCCAGCAAGATAGGCACTTTCTTGATCTTTAAATGTTGCTGAAACGACATTTTTCAACCCTGTAATGTCACCGTCGATTAAAGCAAAATTTAGTTTTGGATGTTGTTCTGCCGCTTCCTTGATCGCATCTGCTTGTAAGTAACTTAAACTAATGACTGTAGTGAAGCCATTTTCAACCGCTTGGCTGATGTTTGTACTATTTTCTTGCGGATCATTGGTCTCTAAATAAGTGAAATCTTTTTTGGCTGTTAAGCCTTTAGTTTTCCCCCACTTTTCAAGACCTTCCCAGCCTGCTTGATTAAACGAACGATCGTCGACACCCCCGAAGCCTAAAATCAACGCCAATTTGTGATGATTTTCTGCAGTGTTTTTTTCAGCTTGACTTTGCCCACAACCTACTAATAATCCGATTAAACCTAAACAACCTAATCCTAAAAATAGCTTTTTCATACTATCACTCCTCCACATGTGTCTTGACACATCGTGCCGTAAAAAGTATACCATACTGATTTTGAACATGCGGATTTATTAAAAAAAGACTCAGACAAGTTTAAAACTTGTCTGAGTTCATTTTACATTTTATTTGGTGCGTGAACGCCTAGTAGACGTAAATCTTCTTTCAAAATGACAGTGACCGCATGGACTAAAGCTAGACGCGCGTTCTTTTCTTCATCATCAACCAACACTTTTGTATGAGCGTAGTATTTGTTGAAGGCTTGGGCTACTCTGATTGCATGCTTTGCGATTACAGATGGTTCATATTGATCTGCCGCCTGCATCACAATTTCTGGGTAGCTTTGTAACAGCTTGATGATTTCCCAGCTATCGGCATCTTTTAAGGCATAGACTGCTTCTGGATCAACGGTGAACTCAGCTTTTTCCAAAATTGACATCGCACGAGCATGAGTATATTGGACATACGGCCCCGTTTCCCCTTCAAAACGTACGACTTCTTCTAAATTGAAATCAAAATTATTCAGACGATCATTCTTCAGGTCATGGAAGATTACTGCGCCGACACCGACTTGATGCGCCACTTCTTCTTTATTTGGCAAATCAGGATTTTTTTCTTCGATTTGTTTGAAAGCTAATTCCTTCGCTTCATTTAATACTTCTTCTAATAAAACGATCTTCCCTTTACGTGTCGATAATTTTTTTCCATCTTTTGTGATCAAGCCAAATGGAACATGCACCATTTCATCTGACCAATCAAAGTCCATTTCCTTTAAGACAGCTTTCAATTGTTTAAAGTGTCCACTTTGTTCATTTCCAACAACGTAAAGTGACTTAACAAAGTTGTATTCACGTTTCCGGAAAAGTGCCGCGGATAAGTCCCGGGTAATATATAACGTCGCACCATCCGATTTTTTGATTAAGGCTGGATTTAAATCGTATTTATCAAGGTTAACGATCTCCGCACCCTCGCTGGTTTGCAACAAATGTTTTTCTTCCAGCATCGTTACCACTTCATCCATCTTATCGTTGTAAAAGGCTTCGCCATTATAAGAATCAAATTCAACTTCCAGCATACTATAAATTTTGTTGAATTCTTTTAATGATTCGCTGCGGAACCATTTCCATAATTCTAGAGCTTCTTTGTCATCTTCTTCTAGCTTCTTGAACCAAGCCCGAGCTTCGTCATTTAATTCTGGCTCTTCTTCAGCTTTTTCATGGAATTCTACGTAAAGACGTAACAATTCATTGATTGGCTCTGCTTTGACTTTTTCTTCTGAACCCCATTTTTTATATGCCACGATTAATTTCCCAAATTGTGTACCCCAGTCACCTAAGTGATTGATCTTGATTGGCTGGTAGCCAATCTTACTCAAAATTAAGCTGATAGAATTCCCGATGACTGTTGAACGCAAATGTCCCATTGAGATTGGCTTTGCAATATTTGGTGAGGACATATCAATCGTTACGTTCCCTTCATTGCCAATATTGCTATTACCAAACTGATTCGCTTCTTTCGCGATTTGCTTCAAGACCATACTGGAAATAACTTCTTTTTTCATAAAGAAATTCAAATACGGACCCACTACCTCAATTTTTTCAAAAGCATCAGGAGTGATTTTTTCGGCTAATTCTGCCGCAATTTGTTGTGGTGCTTTGCGAAAAACTTTCGCTAATGCGAAGGCTGGGAAAGCCACATCGCCATGGTCCACGGACTTCGGTTTCTCTAATAAACGCGCCACTTCTGGCAACGTTAAATTTTCTTTGACCACTTCAAAAACTGCTTGTGCCACGATTTCTTGATTATTCATTTCAATTCCTCCTATTTAACCCTCATTTTAAGATACTTATTCGCTCAGCAAAGGGACAATTCCTAGCTAAAAGTTAGCTCGATCTCATAGTAACATTTCTTTAAAATACAGAAAAATGATTTTCTTGTACGCATACAATGTCTCCAACCCGCCAAAGCGAGAAGCAAAATTCACAGTCACTCTAGCAATAAGACTATAAATTTTCGTTGCCTTATCATTAAAACCACTTTCATCCACTTCGCTAAAATTCATAATAAGCTTCAAGCCTGACGAACTAAAAAAAGTATAACTCACAAAAAAAGTCCCTGATGTTTAAAAACATCAGAGACGAGATTTCCCGCGGTACCACTCTTTTTGTCGTAAAAAACGACCCACTCAGGCTATAACGGTAGCTGCCGATTCATCTCGAAAGTGCGCCATCTACTTTTGTTTATTCGGCTTCCACCTGCCCGAACTCGCTAAAAAACAGCCAATAGATTTCTCTTTGTCATTAATGAAATAATTATTCTGGCATCATACTACCAGAAAATTCTTCATCTGACTAGTCAAAGCAGCGATTTTTATACTTTTGGAATAAAGAGTTCCCCTAGCGTTGCGGCCATCATGGCTTTAATCGTGTGCATTCGGTTCTCTGCTTGTTGAAATTGTAGCGCTTGGTTGCTGCGAAAGACTTCATCGGTTACTTCCATTTCAGTTAAGCCATATTTTTCTTTGATTTCTTCGCCGACTTCAGTTGCTAAATCATGAAAAGCTGGCAAGCAATGCAAGAAGATTGTGTCTGTTTTTTTTGTTTTTGCCATCAAGTTTTGGTTGACTTGGTATGGCAGCAGTAAATCAATTCTTTCTTTAAAGCCCGCTTCTTCTCCCATTGACACCCATACGTCTGTATAAATAATATCCGCTCCGGCGACACCTTGGTCAATATCCGCAGTCACTAAAATTTTGGCTTGTGACTGCTTTGCGTATTTATCTGCCAAGTCAATCAATGATTTCTCTGGAAAAAGTTCTTCTGGCGTGACGATCGAAATAGTTACGCCTAGAATCGCGCTCGTAATCAGTAAAGAATGGGCTACATTGTTGCGACCATCGCCAACATACGCCAACGTCAATCCTTCGAGTTTGCCAAAATGTTCTTTGATGGTTAAAAAATCCGCCAACATTTGAGTAGGATGCCATTCATCCGTCAGTCCATTCCAGACTGGAACACCAGAAAATTCGGCTAATGCTTCGACGGCTTTTTGCGAAAAGCCTCGATACTCGATCCCATCAAACATACTCCCTAAAACTTTTGCCGTATCTTCTACTGATTCTTTTTTACCTAGCTGAATGTCATTCTTTCCTAAGTATTCTGGGTGGGCCCCAAGATCAATTGCTGCGGTCGTAAATGCTGCTCTGGTCCGGGTCGATGTTTTTTCAAATAGTAAGGCGATGTTTTTACCTTCCAAATAGCGATGAGAAATATTTTTTTGTTTTAATTCTTTTAAATGCGCCGCAAAATCAATTAAATACAGCAGCTCTTCTCTCGTAAAATCAATTTCCTTTAAAAAACTTTTCCCATAAAAAATGTTTTCCATCTAAACCCCTCCATTTTCTGAATAATCATCCGTTCGAAGTCATTAGTCAGTTGCATTTATTCATAATAACTGAATATTTAAAAATCATCAAGCATTTATTCAACCTATTTTGCATAAAAAAAACCCATAGAATTAAATCTATGGGTCGTCTTACGATAAATAGGTTTCTATCTCTAAATATGTTGAAAAGCCAAACTTGGATTAGCATTCAAGCTCATTCCAGCTAAATGATGTTTTTGCAATTCTACATGCGCTGCTGCCCCAATCATCGCTGCATTATCCCCACACAATCGTAATGGTGGGACGATCAATTTTAAATCCGGCAGTTCTGCTTGGATCGTCGCTGACATTTTTTCCCGTAATCCTTGATTGGCCGCCACTCCACCAGCCACGATTAACTGTTTTACTGGATAGACTTTGCAGGCTTTGATGGTTTTCGTAACTAAAACTTCCACCACGCTAGCTTGGAAACTAGCTGCCAAATTATTATGATCAAGTGCTTCCCCACGTTGCTCGGCGTTATGGGTCAAATTAATAAACGCGCTTTTCAAGCCACTGAAGCTAAAATCAAAATTGTCTTCTTTGATCATCGCCCGTGGAAAATTGTATGTATCCTCGCCTTGATGAGCCAAGTGATCAATTTCTTTTCCGCTTGGATAGCTCAGACCTAGTACTCGTCCAACTTTATCATAGGCCTCACCAGCCGCATCGTCTCGTGTCTCGCCAATAATTTCAAAGGAGCCATCTTCTGCCATATAAACAAGCTCAGTATGTCCTCCGCTGACTAATAAAGCCATCAACGGAAACTCTAGTGGTTCCACTAAACGTGCGGCATAAATATGGCCAGCCATATGGTTCACTGGAATCAAAGGCAAACCATTCGCCCAGGCAAAAGCTTTCGCGGCACTCAAGCCAATTAATAACGCCCCCACAAGTCCGGGACCATATGTAACGGCGACAGCACGTAAATCATTGGCTGTTACCTGTGCTTCATTCAATGCTTCTTCGATACAAATCGTAATTTGTTCGACATGGTGACGACTCGCCACTTCTGGTACCACACCACCAAAACGTTTGTGACTATTAATCTGGGAAGCAACAATATTTGAAAGAATTTTTTCTCCATTTTCGATTACAGCGACACTAGTCTCATCACAGCTACTTTCAATTGCCAATATCAGTTCGGTCTCACTCATGTCTTTTTCCTACTTTCAAACTCATCAACACCGCATCTTCTGTTGGATGCTGATAATATTTTTTCCTTGTTCCAATCACTTGGAAGCCAAATTTTTCGTAAAAAAGCCGCGCCTCATGGTTCGAAGCACGTACTTCCAAAAAAATACTCGCCATTTCTTGCGATTTTGCGTACTGAATCAATCGTCTCATTAATTTACCGCCAACGCCTTGTCCTTTGACTGCTGTTGCGATATTGGTGATCTCAATTTCATCACAGACTTGATGAAATCCAAGAAAGGCGACAATTTCTGCTGCCTCCGTAATATAATGGCTGTGGGCCTGGGCCAGATCACTGGCAAATTGTTCCGCTGTCCAAGGAGAATCGTAGGTGTACGCCTTTTGACTAATCTCCCAAAACTGTCTTGCTAACTCTTTATCTACTGGTCTATCCAACTATTTTCCACCTAGTTTCACGTCCAAATGTTTCACCATGTCTAATGCGTCTTCACTATTTTCGGTATAATAGTTTTTCCGAATATTTCGTGAGGAAAACCCTAAGCGGCGATAAAGCCTTTGCGCATCGGTATTACTTAACCGAACTTCTAGCGAAAGGGTTTCACAATCGTTCATTATAGCGAATTTTTCAACTTCGTCAATCAATAGACTACCGATCCCTTGGTCTTGGAAATACGTAGCGACGGCAATATTCGTAATATGCGTATCCTCTCCAATCAATCGACTCCCAATGAAACCCGCAATTTCGTTCTCCCGCGTGACGATACACAGATACAGATGTGGAATCGGCGAATGAATCTCTGATAAAAAAGCACTCTTGGTCCAAGGCGCCTCTCCAAAATAAACATTCCGCTCCAGCGCAATCAGTTCTTTAATATCCTGATCAACGATTTTTCGCAATAAAAACGGTTGGTCCCCAAGCGTCACTGTTTTGGTATTGAAAGGATATTGCTTTCCATACAAGATTGTTTTGACTAAACCGCTAAATCTTTTCAACATAATTCTCGTCCCCGGGTTGATGCGTCTCTAGCCACTTTTCTTCTGCCTCCACTCGTTTCAAATACTCTGGCACAAGGCCATGAATGTTTTCAATCGGATCAGCTAAAAGACCAAGCTTCCCTAAAACAAGACCATTAGGTAAATTTAAACTATCCGATGTGCAAATCTCCGCAGTCGTGAGTGATTCAGCAATCTCTGCACGAAATTTTTCGGTCTCACCCACAAAAATTGCCGGTTCGTTAATTCTTTTTAATAAATCTGCTAAAGGAATGTGTTGGTCGGCGATCACATTAACTAATTGTTGGTTTTCCCACCGATAAGCCGCACCATAAACATTGTTTCTACGAGCATCCATAAGTGGAACGATTAATTTATCCGTTTGACTATTAGCCGCTAACACTGCCAAGCTTGAAACAGTGGTTAGTTCCAACTGCAAGGTTTCGGCTAATGTTTTCGCAGTCGTGACCGCGATCCGAATACCCGTATACGAGCCGGGACCTTGGGCTACTACGATGCGATCCAACTCTTTAGGTTTTAGGCCACTTGCCTGCATTACCGATTCAATCGCGGGCATCAAAGTTAAGCTGTGATTCATTTTCCGATTCAATTGGAACTGCGCCAACAGTTTGGTGTCCTCTAAAACCGCTACTGCTAATGTTTGATTGGATGTATCCATCGCTAATAATTTCATAAAAGTCATTTCCTCGCATTTAAGATAGCCATATTTTAACATAAACCACAAATGCTTTCCTACTAACTGGTAGATAATTCTCTTTTTCTTGTTCTAGTAGCCTCTATCCACTCTTTTTATTTAAATCTCCGATTACAAAAAGACCTCCCTCTCTTTTGAGAAGAAGATCTTTTTAACCAATACTTGAAATTAATTGGTTGACGCTCGTTGGATCAGTTCAGTCCCCAGCATAATTTTTCGTGGGACAGGAGAATATTCTTTCGCTAATTCCAAAAGCGTCGTGACGGCTAATTCCCCCATCCATTCAGTCTCCACTTTAACCGTAGACAAGGCGGGCGAGACATACTTGGCAACACTAACGTCATTGAAACCAATCACCGAGATATCTTCTGGAATCCGCAGCCCGGCAGCTTGAATTGCCTGCATACCACCGATCGCTAAGGCATCACTGGAAGCGAATAAGGCTGTCGGCAGATCATTACTCTCAGCGATAAATTCACTTACAGCCGTTTTTCCCGCTTCCATGGAAAAAGGTGCGGTTATTACTAAGTCTGGTCGGAAAAGATTGAGCTGCTCCAACTTTTTTTTAAAAGATAACATGCGGGGGTCTTCAATTGGCTGCAAATTATGCTTGGTCATTTCTTCTCCAGAGAGAATGCCGATTTTCTGATGCCCTTGTTGAATAAAATGATCAATCACTAAATTCATGCTTTGATCAAAATCGACGACTAGTGAATTTAAGCCCAACGGCATGGCATCAAAATCAACAAACAATAAATTATCATCTAATTGTTTTAATTGTCGAATCTGCTCCGCATCGAATTTACCTAATGCAATCGTTCCCGTCACTTGAGAATCAGAAAGTTCATTTAGGGTTTCGCGACGGATTTGAAGATTTAATTCTTCGGCCTTTTTCTCAATTCCTAAGCGAATCGACAAATAATACAAATCTGCTAACTCTTCGGCTTCGTCGTACCACTGAACCAAACGAATCAGCGCCTTTCCCATTTTAGGTGAACGCTTGTGCTTCGTATAATTTAATTTTTCTGCCACTTCAAAGATGCGTTGTCGCGTTTCTTGCGCCACGGATAACTCTGGATCATAATTCAAGACGCGAGAAACGGTCGCCGGTGAAACGCCTGCTTTTTTTGCAATATCCCGTATCGTTGCCATGGCAATTCCTTTCTACAACGTTTTAATAAAGCGAGTGAAGGCTTCTTGACCTTCAACGTCCCGCTTAAAGACACCTGCGTCTTCCAGCACGCGAGCAAATACTGCCCCAACGGCTTTTTGGACAACTTCGGTCACATTTTCGGCCGTGATCGTTTCCGTTATTTTAAGCTGATCAGCCCATTCAATATGGCAATCTGCAATCTCATTTTTTTCGTCTAATAAATAGTTTTCGACTTCTTTTAATTCAGTCGCTAAGCGTGGAGGCAATACAGCCAAGCCCATCACTTCAATCAAACCAATATTTTCCTTTTTAATGTGTTGAACATCTGGATGCGGATGGAAAATTCCATCAGGAAATTCTTCAGAAACATTGTTATCCCGCAAGACGAGATCCAATTCAAACAATTCACCATTTCTGCGAGCAATCGGTGTGATCGTATGATGGAGTGTCCCATCTTCAGTCACCGCCACCACTTGTACGGCTTCATCAGAATAGTTTTTCCATTTTTCTAAAATCATTGTTGCCGCAGCTACCAATTCTTTTGTGGTCTTACTTTGCAGTCGAATCACCGATAGTGGCCACTTAACGATACCTGCTTTGATCATTGGAAAATCTTTCAGTTCAAAGGTACGCTCCATCTCAGCCACCGCCATTGGGAAGGTATGTCGTCCTCCTTGATAATGGTCATGAGAAAGGATCGAGCCACCCACGATCGGCAAATCAGCATTCGAGCCCACAAAATAATGAGGCAATACTTCAGTGATCTTCAGCAGACGTTTGAAAGAGTCGCGCGTGATCGTCATCGGACGATGCTCTTCAGATAAAATAATGCAGTGTTCATTGTAATAAGCGTAAGGCGAGTATTGCATCCCCCAGCTTTCACCATCTAAATTCATGCGGATGATTCGATGATTGGTGCGGGCAGGATAATTCATCCGACCTTTGTAGCCTTCATTTTCCATACATAACATGCATTTTGGATAATCGACTTTTACCGCAGTCCGCTCAGCCGCAATTTGTTTCGGATCTTTTTCTGGTTTTGATAAGTTAATCGTAATCTCTAATGTCCCGTAGGCTGTTTCGGCTGGGAAAATAATATTACGAGCGATGTCTCTGGTTTTAATATAATCATTGTCTTTACTTAGTTTGAAGAAATAATCCGTTGCTTGGATCGGGTCCTTCGAATAGTATTGAGCAAAATACGCATTCACCACAGAGGGCGGTGGCGTCATTAGATCCATTAGCTGGCCTTCTAAAATGTCTCGCTCTGGTTGTACTTCCGCAATCAAGCCATTCTTTTCAGCTTGATCTAATAATTGATCCATCAATTCCACCGAACTGACCGTAACTGAGCGAAGCTCTGA
The DNA here is from genome assembly GCF_005405345.1 of Enterococcus viikkiensis. Classification (GTDB taxonomy): domain Bacteria; phylum Bacillota; class Bacilli; order Lactobacillales; family Enterococcaceae; genus Enterococcus_A; species Enterococcus_A viikkiensis. The sequence goes on from NZ_BJDW01000006.1 coordinate 71,714, forward strand.
CGTTTCAAGAGAATCCTCACCGATTAATGCAATGAGCCGATTTTCTAAATAAATCCGATCCATTTCCATCCAACCGCCGGATTGAATAGCCAACGTAATAAAGTCTCTGACCGTTTGACTGATTGCCATCTTACTTCCTCCTAGTCCTCATAGCCGTGGGGATGACTAACATGCCAATTCCACGCGGTTTCAATAATCGCTTTTACATCAGTGTATTCTGGCTTCCAACCTAATGTTTCTTTGACTTTGTCACTAGACGCCACTAAACGGCTAGGATCGCCGGCACGACGTGGACCGATCTCTGCGGGAATATCTTTTCCAGTCACTTCTCTCGCCGCATCTAACATTTCTTTTACGGAATAGCCATTGTTTGATCCTAGATTGAAGAAATTACTTGGGTTACCGGCTTTCAAATATTCCAACGCTAAGATATGTGCCGCTGCCAAGTCTTCAACTTGAACGTAATCACGGATACATGTGCCGTCTGGTGTGTCATAATCTTCGCCAAAAATCGTCAAATGATCTCTTTGACCTAAAGCGACTTGTAAAATAATCGGTACTAAATGGGTCTCTGGATCATGGTCTTCGCCGATGCTAGCATCAGACTTGGCTCCTGCAACATTGAAGTAACGCAATGCGACATACCGCATGCCATAGGCGTTGTCACACCACTTCATCATTTTTTCCATCATTAACTTGCTTTCGCCGTAAGGATTTTTCGGATTTGTTGGAACCTCTTCACTAATTGGAGAAACGCCAGGCTCACCGTAGGTCGCTGCGGTTGATGAAAAGACGATATTTTTCACGCCAAATTCTTCCATTACTTCCAGTAAAATTTCCATGCCGATTACGTTATTGTTGAAATACTTTAAGGGCTTTTCTACCGACTCGCCGACTAATGAGCTAGCTGCAAAATGAACAACACCTTCGATCGTTTCTTTTTTGAATACGCTGGCTAAAAATTCTTTGTCGCGACAATCGCCTTCATAAAATCTTGCCTTCGGATGAATCGCTCCACGGTGTCCCGTTAATAAATTATCTACCACGACTACATCATAATTTTGCGCTATGAGCTTATCAACAGTATGAGAACCAATATAACCTGCTCCTCCAAGAACTAAAATTGCCATTTGATCGACTCCATTCATATTAAGTTTATTTAGTAAATAAATTATAGTTTGTTTACTAAATATTTGCAAGAGCTTTTCCGTTCGTAAAACTTTCTATTTTTTTACTTTTGCTTCATAATGAAGGTATCAGGTAAAGGAGTGAGGATTATGCGTAAATTTGCTTCAGGATTTTTTACCGGTACATTAACGGCAGCTGCCGTTGTTGCTGGTGTGGTGATGGGCGTTAAAAAGAAAGTTATTGATCCCATCGAAGAAAAAGAATCAAAGATCGATGAAAATCGTAAAAAAGCTCGTCGGAGAAGAATCGCTCGCTAAAAAAAAGAAAGCCCTGGCTTTCTTTTTTTTTTGCCTATCAGCTTATTTAAATATATTTCTTGCAATCTGTTCTGCCAATTGGAACACCCGGTCGTGACTTTTCGGGCGTGGTGAGGCGGCATTCAACCAGTCCAATCCTTCAAGAGGGATGCCGTAGCAAAAAATATGAGGCAAAACTTGTCCGTTTTTATCGATTACTTGATGCGTCTCGCGTTTTACTTGCAATGCACCCGTCTCGTGAAACTTTCCGTCATAAAAAACGCCGTGAGATTTCAAATAACCTTTTTTACGCATCTGAATCAATAATTTGTTTTTTGTCCGCTTGAGACTCGTTGCCGGCAAGCGGGCTTCAATCAAATAACTTGCTGAAAACTGTCGCTCTGTCCGTTGCTTACTATACGCATGAAACTGTTCTTCTTTTTGCTCGACTTTCATATTAGGTGCCAAAAATTCAATAATTCCTGCTTCTGCTAATGCTAATAATTGCTTTTGACGGATCACTGGTGCACCAATCGTTAGAAAGCTATAATTGCGATTGAAGTTGCCGAAAAAATCTTCGAAATATTCTTTTGGCTTAAACTTTTCATGGTCTAGCATATAATTAAAAGGTTCTTGCAGTTCCTTAAACGTATCCAAAGCAGCCGCGATTGCTCCGTTGCGATTGCCTTGTTCCGCTTCCGCAATATCCTGGGCAAGATAGGTTTTGATGAAGCTGGGAAAATCCTGTGGAGTGATATCCTTCGCAGGATCAACTAATTTCTTCCAATCGAATCGGTCCGCAACTGGAATTTGATACTTCGTTAACACTTTTTGCCGATCCCCCGACTGATAGTCCCTTAAAAAAGCTTCAAGAACTGGATTATTTACTAGCTGATGCTGGTAATACACCAATTCTGCTTCTTTTTTTAAGAAATCAATTAGTTCTTCCACAGTCCCACTAAAAGTTTTCATAAATTCTTTCGTCAGAATTTTCGGTTCAGCGTCTTCTCCGGCATTTTTTTGATTTTTAGGTCTGGTGTGATAAGGCAGACCTCGGCCAGAACCGACGACTAGGGTATTTTCTTTGCCCGTTTTTTGATAGATCAAGTGACCAGCTACTTCACTAAATGTTCCACCCCACTTGTCGACGAACAACCCGATATAATCATAAAAACTCAAGCCTAAGCCTCGTAAGATAACTGGTTCATTCTTTTTAATAGCTTCAAGTGGCATATCTGCCGGATTAATCGGACCTTGATAGAAGAGCTTATGGGCATTAGCGAATTTTTGGTTTTTTTCTTCTGTGCTGCTGAGAAAATTTCCACCATGACCGGTGGCTAAAATCAGATCCGTCACGACCTGTGTTTTGTCCGCAGAAAGAATGATCTGATTGTTTTCTAACGTCAAATCATCGACATATTCCTTAATCAAAGAAACGGTTATGTGAGTAGGTAAATTTTTGACCATCTCATGATAAAACCATTGCTGATAAATCCCATAATACCGCCGTTGGCAATACTCATTTTTTCCTAAGTTCGTTTCTGCAAAGAGGTCCGAAGAGGATGGAACCCCAATTGTTGTTAGATACTCTTTAGCGTACTTTCGACTCCACTCTGCCAGATTAGGCCCTTGGTCTTCTGCAAAGACTGTCACATGTTGCATAACTGTGTTCATAATCACTTGACTACTTTGCTCGCTACGCCAGACTTCGCCACCAGGACCTAAGGGATCAAAAAGCAGGATGGTTGTTTCTTCATCGACCGCAGCTTGCCTGATCAGCCGTTCCAAAGCGATCAAGCCATAAGGACCGGCACCAATAATCGCAATTTTTTTCATATAGATTCTCCATTATTCTAAGATTCTGATAACTTCTTATCTTTATAGTTAAGAGTAGAGAAAAATCATCGAATATGCAATTATAAAAAAACTCCCGTAGCAAAAAAAGCTAACGGAAGTTTAAATTTTTAAAGTACCCAGTTTTCAAATGCTTCTTTGACACCATCTTCTAAATTCGTAGCCACAGTATACTCCGCGGCAGCTTTGATTGTTTCACTCGCATTTCCCATTGCTACACCTGTACCGGCAAATTCGATCATTGAAAGGTCATTTTCAGCATCCCCAATCGCCATGACTTCACTTTGCTGGATGCCTAAATGTTCGCTTAATTCCTTCAATGCCAAACCTTTACTAGTATTTGGATTCAATACTTCAATAAAAAACGGCGTACTGCGTACGATGGTATATTTTTCAAAAAACTCGGCTGGAATTTTTTTGAAGGCTTCACTTAAAAGCTCGGGATCATCGATCATCATCATTTTAGTCGGTAACACTTCTTTGGCGATTTCCTCTGGTGTCCGATAATGCAGCGGTAAATTCACCAAGTAAGATTCCAAAATAGTATAAGGACTAATATCACGGTTGGCTGTATACATCGCTTCTTTGTCCGCAACGTGCAAATGAACATTCAATGAACGGGCCAAATGATCGATTTCCAAATAATTTTCTCGGGTTAAGCCATGTTCGGCAATGATTTCCCAAGTATTCGTGTTTAACACGAGAGCGCCATTATAGGTGATAATATAATCGTCCAGCTGATTCAACCCTAATGTCTCTATCTGTTTCTTTGTTCCAGACAAGGGCCGTCCGGTTGAAAGGACCACGTAGATCCCCTGCTTACGCGCTTCTTTGATACAATCAACGACTGGCTGATTGATTTCATGATGATCATTTAACAATGTTCCATCTAAATCGATGGCGACTAATTTTATACTCATACTTACCTCCAAAAAAGTTCTCAACGTCCATCATAAGTGGAAGTTAATATTCCGTCAATCGAACATCACCATCTACCTACTAAAAAAACAGAAACTGCGACAAAAATCTCTTGTCACAGTATCTGTTTACGAATAGCCGGTGTTCCAGAAGCTGCACACTTCTGACAAGTCCAAACCAGTTTAATCGACTTTTTTCTGTTTAATTTTCCCCGTCCAATCTTGCATACCACCTTTAAGAATGAACAAGTTTTGGTAGCCATTTTTCCGCAATAAATTAGCGGCACGGGCACTGATCGTTTTGTTTTGATCGTAGATATAGATTGGTTGATCTTTTCGCAAAGAGCCCATTGATTCTTTTAACATGCTGTAAGGGAAACTGCGAGCACCTAAAACGTGTTTTGCGTTGAATTCATCCCGTTCACGCACATCGATAATTTGCGCTTTACGCATCCCCGCTTGAAATTCTTCTTGTGAGATAACTTTCGCTGAACGCTTCATCATAATTCGCACGTATAGCTCATATAGAGCATACAAAGCGATTAATGAAATCAGAACAATATTTATTTTCCACCAAATTGACATACATTAGTTTCCTCTCTTACCTTTTCTATTTTGCTAGTGAAGCTGCCCCGATGACGCCAGCTTCATTGCCTAATTCTGCAAGTTTGATTTTTGTACTTTCACGAACTTGTGGGAACGTAAACTCCTTGAAATACGTTTCGATTCGGCTACGTAAGAATTCACCCGCCGCTGACACGCCGCCACCGATTACGATTGTTGAAGGATTCAATGTATTTCCAAGATTTCCGCAAGCAAGTCCTAAATAGAAAGTAACCTTGTCTACTACCATTAGCGCCAAGTCATCATTTTCTTTTTCAGCCAATTCAAAAACATCTTTACTAGTAATATCTTCCCCATTATCCAAACGAGCTTTTAGAAGCGAATCGCCTGCGTATTCCTCTGCCAACTGACGTGCTACTCGGACAACACCAGTAGCGCTGGCAACGGTCTCAAGACAGCCACGTTTTCCACAAGTACACTCAAAACCGTTAGGATCCACGGTTACGTGACCAACTTCACCTGCACAACCAGCAACACCGTGAAGCAATTCACCGTTCATGACGATTCCTCCACCAACACCTGTTCCTAAGGTCATGAAAATAACATCCGGTTCATTATCCCCGGCACCCTTCCAACGTTCACCTAAAGCCGCCACATTCGCGTCATTATCGATTGTAAATTTAATCTTCGTTCCTGCTTCAATTTCTTTTTTAACCTGCTGCAAGGTCGTCCAGTTTAAATTGTACGCACCAATTACAGTCCCGGCTTCAATGTCGACACTACCAGGAGTCCCCATTCCAATACCGATAAATTGTTCCGGTGTCATATTATACAAAGATAAATGATGATTAATCGAATCAATAATATCCGGTACGATGTGGGAACCATCATCCAAAATATTTGTTTCAATACTCCATTTTTGTTGAACCTCACCAGACTCAGTTAAAATTGCAAATTTTACTGTTGTACCGCCTAGGTCAATTCCTAATAATTTTTTATCCATCCTAGTCACCTTCTCGACTTTCTTCAATGTGATGCTCTCGTCTTAAAATACGCCAGCCCTGTAGATAGGTATCGCGATCGATCACACGTCCCTCATACAAATTCTTCAATTCAATTTGCATCAATTCGATGTCATAGATACGCTTTCCCACATAGACATAAATGCCAAATTGCTTCAACAGCTGCTGTACATCATACAAACTTTCCATTAAACCACATCCCCAGTATTATACAGAAAAAATCAATTTTTTTATAGCCTAATCGTGATTTCCTTTTAAAACTTTTATTTCATTATACGTCAGGTACTGAACATTTCTTATCTTATAACAAAATCAGGTTGCATGAAATATAATTTTTCTATTGTCTAATAATCCGTGATAAAAACTGCTAGTGGACGACTCGTTATTCAAAGGCAAAAAGCTGTGACAAGCATTTTGTCACAGCTCCTAGTATAACTTATAGATACAAACCAAATTTTCTTAAACCAAAGAAGACCATCAGTACGAGGGCAAAAATAAAAAATAATCCTGCGGTGACCCGCGCCCGCACTGTAAATCGATCTTGACCAAACGGAACAGCTAACGCCCAACCTGCTAAAGCCCCCCCGGTCAATCCGCCTAAATGGCCCCAAATATCAATGGTTGAATCAAACAAGCCAAAAACTAAATTCATTAAGATGAACAACGCAAATTGCCGTGTCAACGCTTGGATCGCACCGTTATCCCGATAATGGAGCCCGACCACTAGAAAGGCCCCAAATAAACCAAAGATCGCCGTGCTAGCTCCTCCTGATAAAGTTGTCGGCTGATTAAAAGCAAAACTGGCGAAATTCCCCATGATACCGCCAAGTAAATAAATTATACCAAAGCGCCAATGACCAAAGATGGCTTCACATTGCTGGCCCATGTAATAAAGCACGACACTGTTCAGGGCAAAGTGCATCAACCCGAAATGAATGAACATCGGTGTAACAAACCGCCAATATTGATGCTGCAAAATCACAGCTGGCGAGAACATCCCTAATTGATTTTCAATTCCTAAACTAGGCAATACATATTGCAGCACGAAAACCACCGTATTGATGGCAAAAAAAGCATAGGTCACGTAAGGCTTGTCTTTTCTCATTGGATACCTCTTTCATCTTTAATGTATTCTTTTCTAAGCAAGAAATAATTGCTGGATCGGTTGATCGAAGGGTTCAATCGCCCACTCTTCTACCAATTGTTCCTTGAAAACTAAACTCGCTGTTTTTCCTTGATAATTCGCCAAATAGCGATCATAATAGCCGCCGCCAAAACCAATCCTAAAACCTGCGTGATTATAGATTAAGCCGGGAACGATCAAAAGATCCAGTTCTGTTGAGACAGCGATGTTTTCAACAACTGGTTCTTCCACTCCAAACTTCGTCATATAAAACGGGGTCTCAGGATCGATCCAATGAAAAACCATTTCACCTTTTGGTAACGATTTAGGGACTGCCACTTTTTTCCCAGCTGCTATAGCCGCTTGAATCAATTCAGATGTTGGAAATTCAAAATCGGTTGCCATAGTTACACCGATGCTAGTCGCTTCTTGCCAAAACGAGCTCAAATATAATTGCGTTAAAATACTATTTACCTGTGTTTGTCGCTCGTCGCTATTGACTAACGCTGTCAGACGCTGAATCGCAAGCTGACGTAATTTCTTTTTCTCCATTCCTTCACCTTCTTATCAGAAATACTAACAAAATCCACCCAAAATAAAAAGAGGATTACTCCCCTTTAACGAAATCACTAGAAATTTGACGCGCGATCGTCAAACCAGCTGCGGCATTAAAATGTAAATGATCGCCACTATCGAAGACTGGCTTTAATTTTCCTTGTTCCTCCACCATTGCCGCAGAATCCCACAACTCAGTGGATTCACTTCTCAGCCACTGATTAATTTTTTGTCGTAAGCATTCTTTTTCTCCATCCATTCCCGGATAACCTAAACAAGGTGCTAGAGTGCACAATTGATAGTCAATTTTTTGCTCCTGACAAACAGCGATCAATTCCTTGATTTTAACTTGAAAATTTTCTAACGTCAGCTGGCCTTCGATCAAATCGTTGGTGCCAAAAAATAAAATCACCTTACTAACGTTACTATGACTTTTCAGACAATGCCTTAAGCGTGTCAAGCTGTCAAAGCCGTAGAAATACTCTGAGGGCTTTGAGGCGGGCTGGTCACTACCGGCATGGAGTAAGTAACTACCGTTGACCCCTTGATTCACCAAAAAAGTTGATTGTTTCCGTAACTGTCGTTGCAGCGGGGCTGTCCAAGTAGCTCCTTCGGTCAGTGAATCGCCTAAAGCGATGATACACTTCCCATCAATTTCAGCTTCAATCGCTGTTAGGCCAGAGCAAAAAACGGCGGTCTGAGCACTTGGGAAAAAATCCGCATCATTAAAGGCAAAGCCGCTTTCACATGAATCTGTTTGAAAGGATAGCTGCCATTTTTTTGCCGATGGATCAATCCTAATCGCCGTTGTTTTAAAAACCTCCGCTGGCTGGATAGAAAAATCAGGAAACTTTTGTATCTGGTCCTTTGTTTTAAAAGAAAGGTTTTGGATGTGCTGAATTTTTCCACCATATTCATTCGCAAAAACCAAACGAATTTTTTTTGCCGGCACAATTTGCCGCATCATTAATTGGATCGTTCCGCTTGTTGAAGAAGCATAGCGAGCAATCCCACGCTGAGCATGACTCCAAATCGTTGTCCAGACCATTGGCTTTCCCCCTGTTCGTGGCCTTTTTCTGTATAATCCGCGTCGACAGCTAACTCTTTTTCAACAACTGTAAAATAAAATACGGCGCACCGATCAATGAGACGATGATCCCTGCTGCCATTTCGCCGCTAGGTAAAATTACTCGAGCTAAAATATCACTGAATAACAATAAAATCCCACCGATTAAAGCTGTCATTGCCAACGTCTGATTGTTCTTCTTTCCTGTGAACTGGCGCGCGATGTGAGGGGCAATCAATCCGACAAAACTAATACTACCGGCGATTGAAACGCTAGCTGCTGCTAAACAAACTGCACAAATCAAAATAAATAATTGCGTGCGTTTCAACCTCACGCCTAAACCAACAGCTATTTCATCCCCCAACTCCAACACTTCTAACGCACGACCGCGCAATAAGACGGCCGGAATCAAACAGATGAGCCACGGCAATAATAGAAAGACATGTTGCCACGTCGTTCCCCAAATCGTTCCGGCAAGCCAAGCAGTCACAAATTGATAATTATCTTTTGACACACGAATCGTTGCAATCAAGGTCAAAGCCGAGATACCCGCATTGACTGCCACACCGGCTAATAATAAACGATTCGGCGTGATCCGCTCTGCTTGACGTCCAAAATAATAAACTAAACAAGTCGCTCCACAACTACCGACACACGCGATCAATGGTAAGTACCAACTATTTTCTCCACGAGCAAAGAAACCTAAATAGATCAACACTGTTAGTCCCGCGCCGGCGTTGATACCGAGAATTCCTGGATCAGCCAAATCATTGTGGGTAACGGTTTGGAACAAATAACCTGAAACAGCTAAGCCTGCACCTGCCAACAATGAGACAAGCAATCGAGGAAAGCGAAAATTAAAGACAATCAATTCTTTACTGGCACTCGCATTTTGTTGGAAAACATCCATTAGATCTTTGAGCGAAAGCGGAATCGTTCCTACCGTCAAACTCAACGTAATCCCAATTATAAGTAAGAAAAGTAAGCTGAACCAGCCGATTTTTTTTCTCATAAGCTTCCCTTCCTAATTTGTAAAAGTAAAAATGGTACACCAATAATGGTAATAATAACTCCAGCTGGTGTTTCCAAAGGAGGTGCTACCAAGCGAGAAGCAATATCGGCTACCGAAAAAAATAAGGCACCAAAAATACCCGAAGCCGGAATCACATAACGATAATCATGTCCAACAAAAAAACGAACCACATGGGGAACAATCAACCCAACAAAACCAATCGTCCCAACTAAGGCTACTGAGGTCCCTGCTAAAAGTAAGACAAACAGCATGCTCCATTGACGAATCCTGTTTGGTTTTTTTCCCAGTGCAATCGCCGTTTCATCTCCCAAACTTAACAACGTTACCTGAGGACTAATTAAACAAGCTCCTAAAATACCAACTAAAATCAATGGAAAAACGGTTTTTAACTGCTCCATTGAAACATTCCCAGTGCCACCGATAAACCAAAAAGTGATATTTTGATTCAAATTAAAGATCAAACTGATACTTTGACTAATAGATGCAAAGAAGGCACTTAACGCCGCACCCAACAAAACAATGCGAACGGGCGAAAGTCCAAATGAGACTCTCGTCGAAACGAGATAAATCAAAAGGATTGCAACCAACGCGCCTAATAAAGAACCCATTATTCCAGCAGTTGGCGAAGGATTCCCATTCAGTGCAAAAACTAAGGCCAATCCTAAACCGGCGCCAGAGTTGATCCCTAACAGTCCAGAATCTGCGATTGGATTTGACGTGATCCCTTGCATCAATGCACCAGAAATCGCAAAGCCGGCACCGACAAGCACTGCACTAAACATCCGTGGAACGCGTAAGTACCGAACCAACTGTTCCCCCTGATTACTAGGATCAAATTGCAACAACGCCTGCGTAACATCTGACCATTTACTAGTCACCGCACCATAACGTAAAGAAAAGAGCATCGCAATGAAAAGCAAAACAATCACAAGCACGAAAAAAATTCTCCGTTTTCTCATCTCTTACTGCTCCTTCACTAAATCATAAGCCATGACAATCGGCTTATCACTATTCGGCAGCGTTGCAAAAGTCGCTTGGATATCAAAAAGATTCAACAACTTCTCTGCAGTAAAAATTTCTTTTGGCGGGCCCTGGAAAATCAACTCACCTTGCTTCATTCCTAATAAATAATCAGAAAAGCGTGAAGCGTGATTCAAATCATGGATCGTCATTAAGATTGTCTTGCCTTGTCGATTGATTGTTTGCAATAATTCCAAAATTTCTAATTGATGGGCCGGATCTAAAAAAGTGATTGGCTCATCCAAAATCAAAATATCCGTATCTTGTGCCAAAGCCATCGCGATCCAAACACGTTGTTGTTGTCCGCCTGACAAGGTAGTCAACGTCCGATCTTGCAGCTTTGTTAAATTTGTCGCCTCCAATGCCCAGCGAATCAGCTGGCGATCCGGCTCTTTCAATCCAGAAAAACCTTTTTGATATGGATAACGACCATAGGCGACAATTTCCGCCACGGTCAAGCCACTGACTGGTGAACTTCCTTGCGACAAAGAAGCAATTTTTTGTGCAACAGCTTTGGTATCTAAGCGCTGTACATTTTCGTTATCGATCAATACTTCTCCTTTGGCGGGTTCGAGAATACGCGCCAAGGCCTTTAGAAAAGTAGACTTGCCGCTGCCATTTGGTCCAATCAAGCTGGTAATTTTTCCAGCAGGAATCTCCACCGTTATATCATTCACAACTATTTTTTTTTCATAGCCGATTGAAAGATCAGTCGTATTTAATTTGGTCATTGACCTTCCTCATTTCTTTGATAATCGTTCTCAATTATGACGCTCTTTTTCATCAACGTCAACTATCTATGAGAGAAAAATCATTGTTGACACCTTCACAGCTTTCGGTAATAATAGCAATTGAGAATATTTCTCAATTAAACTTGAAGGAGTTTTTTTATGTTCAAAAAAATTATTTTAGGTACCGCTTCAATGTTGGCATTATTCAGCTTGGCTGCTTGTGGGCAAAGCAGTCCAAGTAATGATACAAATAAAGATATGCGTACCCTGACTGACGCACAAGATCACAAAGTCGAGATCCCCCAAAAACCAAAACGTGTCATCGCTTCCTACTTAGAGGATTATTTAGTTGCCCTGGATGAAAAGCCCGTGGCTCAATGGACTGTCGGAGAAGGCAAGATTCAACACTATTTGCAAGACAAATTAAAAGGTGTTCCAACAATCAACTATGACCTGCCATACGAAGACGTGTTAAAATTTGAACCGGATCTATTACTCATTGGTTCCAACGGCACACTTGAAGGCGGAAAGTATAAAGAATACAAAAAAATTGCGCCAACTTATGTTGTTAAAAACGGTGAAAACGTGACTTGGCGTGACCAACTAGAAGACATTGGTAAGGTTTTTGACAAAGAAGATCAAGCAAAAAAAGTTGAAAAAGAGTACGACCAATTAGTCGATCAAACTAAAAAAGAATATAAAGACAAAATAGATGGTAAATCTGCCGTTGTTTTATGGGTGACTAATAACTCAGCCTTTATGGTGGCTGACAATCGTTCTAGCGGCCAGTTACTTTATCACGAACTAGGTTTCGAAGTCCCTCAGCTGACTAAAGACATCAGCAAAAAAGCAACCGCCGACTTCTCGCAAGTCTCATTGGAAAGTCTGTCACAACTTGATGCGGATTACATTTTCTTAGTTAATAGCGACACGGGTGCTGCGATGTTTAAAGATCCACTATGGAGCAATATTCCAGCTGTTAAAAACAATCATCTATTTGAATTTGATAATCAATCAAGCTGGCTATACAACGGACCAATTGCCTATACCAAAATGGTCGAAAATATCCGTGATGTCTTAAAATAATAAAAATGCCGACCTGATCGGAGACTTTGCTTGTTTGGCGAAATCTCCAATCAGTCGGCATTATTTTTTTCTGCGGCGACTTCTAGTGGTCGCCTCTTCTTTCTTAACTAGAAATTTTAACCGATAAGGCTCATGATAACGAACCCCATCTTTAACAAAATCACCGCCAACAATAAACAATCCGATCGGCTTCAAGGCTTCTTTAGGTTGAATCGTTCCAATGGTTTCTAACTCGCGATAATTTTTTCCAATTTGCAACTGATAGTGCTGAGAGGCAATTTGCTTCACATAGTAATAAGGGTACAGTGTGTTTTCCTCAATCAAAAAGCCTTCCTCTTTAGTCAGATCTCGTGTAGTCAATTCTCCTCCTGCAATCAATTCCTGAACGTCTTCCGCCAACCTCAACTGATAATCTTCTACGAAATCCACAGAAACTTCTTCTGCTTGTTCGAAAACTTTTTTTGCCCTTTTAGGCTGTTCATTTTGAATATTAAAAGCATCATCTGGCAAGTATTTGACAAATAATTGTGTAATATCCGCCTTTACATTTTTGTCCAAAAAGTAATAAAAGAAATTCAATACAAAGAAATAGACCAATATCAGAAAAACCAAACTATAAATAGCTAATTGTAAATAATTATGGTTTAGCCACAGCCCATAAACAATTCGCAAAATATACACCGTCGGAAGAATACTCAAAAGCGTATAGGCCCGATTTGAATATTTTGGACTAATGTCTAAAAAGCCTAAAAATTTATTTAATCCATTGATAATATCTAAAAGTAAGGTCATTGATTATCACTCGTTTCTGGCACAGCAGCGGGTGCCTCTGCTGGTTGTTGCGTTGGTTCAGTTTGTGAAACTTCTGTCGATGATGGAGGTATTGACGAAGAAATCTCACTAGTGGTCGGACTGTTTTCGTCTTGACTAGTTTCTGCTGGCTGTTCTTCTATCGTATTCGGTGTCTGTTGAATAGTAGAACTTGTTTCAGGAGTCGTCACTGTCTGATTCTCTGAAGAACTGGCAGTTGGTTCTTGTGTGGTCGATTCAGTAGTTGGCGTTGCTTTCGTCTGACGATAACTAGAATTATTTAAAATTCCAGTCGTTGTCGCAATCAAAATGGATAGCGTCAGCAAAGCAATGGGTTTTAAAATGGGTGGAACTTTACGCATCTGAACCTTCCTTTCTATTCTAATTCTATTTTGTAACTAGTTTTACCACTAGAAAGTTAGCTTTTATTTAGGATTCTATGAAGTTTTTATGTAGATTTTAAAAATAGCCAGAATATGGCAGAAAACTTCAACATTAATGTGTATAAAGAGATTACTTTTTTTAAAAAAGTAATCTCATCCTCATTTCGCATACGATTTTTCTAGCCCGCTGAGTAGGAAGAAAAACTCGCAGCCAACTCCGACTAAAAGAACTGTAAATTTTGACAAAATTTATTCTTTTTTCTGCGACGTATCATTATGCTAAACAGCCCTATTCCTACTAGTAAAATCAGCATATTTTAGTTTTCAAACTACAGATACCGCAGAAAGCATAACTGACAAAAAAAGCCAGTGATCGTTGGATGATCACTGGCTTTATAAGGCGATTATTTTACTTCTTTATGCAAAGTAACTTTACGTTCGCGTGGGCAATATTTCATTTTTTCCAAACGATCAGGGTTGTTACGTTTGTTTTTGTTTGTTAGGTAGTTACGTTCTTTACAAGAAGTACATTCTAAAGTGATGTTTACGCGCATGATTTTCCCTCCCTAATATAACCAGTTTTCCAAGATAATTCTCAGACTTTGATATCATATCATGTTTTGAATTCTTTGACTAGTCTTTTTACCAATTTTGTTAAGTAGTTCTACTTGACGTTTTACAATAGCGCCTCAATATCAGCAGCAATACTTTCTGGCTTTGTTTGCGATCCGTAGCGTTTTACCACGTTTCCTTGGCGATCTACCAAAAATTTGGTGAAATTCCATTTAATTGCTTTGTTAAGTAAACCACCTTGCGCACTCTTTAAGTAGGCGTACAATGGGGCTTCATTTTCACCGTTGACATCGATCTTACCAAAAGTTTGAAAAGTCGTATGGTATTTTAATTGGCAAAATTCTGCAACTTCCACATTGCTGCCGGGAGCTTGATTGCCGAATTGATTGCATGGAAAGTCTAGAATTTCAAATCCGCGCTCGTTATAATCGTCGTATAAATTTTGCAGTCCTTCATATTGTGGTGTAAAACCGCAGCCTGTTGCTGTATTGACAATCAACAAGACATCTCCTTGATAATCCGAAAGTTCTTTTTCTGTTCCATCTGTTTGTTTTACCTCAAAGTCATATACTGACATTATTTCCACTCCTAACTATTATGTTTACACGATTTGTTCAATCGTAAAAAAAAACTAAGAAGCTAAGCTTCTTAGTTTATTGTACGCCATAAGTATCAGCAAACGCATCTATTATGTCTTTCGCAATTGCTTTATTAGTATCATCGTGGTCTTCGTCTAAGTTCGGCAGCATCACACTAATCGCGATCTGCGGTTTATCATGAGGTGCGTAAGCGACAAGATTACTGTTGATCGTATTCACATCTGGATGTCCATCTGGAACTGTCTCAGCTGTCCCTGTCTTTGCTGCGGGATCTAACTTAGCTGAAGCAAGATCTCTGGCAGTGGTATAAGGATTTGTGCCATGGACCGCTTGATAAAAGCCTTCTCGAATAATACTCATTTGCTCAGGCGTGATATTTACTTGATTCAATTTCTTACCTGTAATCTCTTGTTGTAGTGAACCTAAGCCACCACTGTCATTGTTTCCATAAATTCCTTTGACTACGTGAGGTGAGATTCTCGTCCCACCATTAGCGACTGTCGCCGCATATTGGGCTAATTGCATTGGTGTATACGTATCATACTGACCAAACGATAAATCTAGTAGATTCCCTGCACCGGGGGCTTGATCTGTACCAAATTGATCATTCACTAAACCAGGTGATTCATTCGGCAAGTCAATCTGAGTCTTCACGCCCATGCCATATTCCGCAAGCCCTTTTCGTAATTTTTCATACATTTCTTTAGATGAGGCAATTTCCGGCAACGTCATATCGTATTGATATTGTACACCTAACATCCGCAAGACAATCTGCATCATGTAAGCATTAGAAGAAATTTCCAAAGCTTGGACAGTGTTCAGGGGAATTTGATTTCCCAACACTTTATTGTATATAGAACTTTTTTGAGATGTTCCACCCAACTTGATTGGTTGATCAATCAAGGTATCATTGCCACTAATTGCTCCTGATTCGTAACCAGCAGTAATCGTTCCGCCTTTAACCACAGAACCCGGAACAAAAGAATTCGTAATGGTGCCTAGTGTATTTTCCGTCAATGTCTTGCTATTCACATCATGTTCGAAACCGGTCATAGCATAAACTTCCCCAGTATTCGGATTCATTGCTACCGCGTACGCACCTGGTGAATACTTAGCGACACCACTATCAACTAAACTTTGAAAATGTTTCCGTAGAATATCTTCAACTTTTTTCTGGAACTCCGTATTAATGGTCAAGACAAGATTTGAACCCTTCTCACCTTTTTTGACCTCTTGCTGCTTCTCGATATTGCCTTGTTGATTCAAGGTTACTTTGTATTCGCCTTTTTTTCCTTGCAACTGTTCTTCGTATTGTTTTTCTAAATAGCTCTTACCAACCCGATCGTTTCGAGCGTACCCTTTTTTAAGTAGAGCCTCTGCTTCTTCAGCTGGCAGCCCTTCTTTTTCAGTCGTAATATTTCCTAAAATACTTTTTAGCGAGCCATCTAAGTCATCATTATAAGAGCGATCCCAGTCGGTACCAGTAGAAACGCCTGGCAAATCAGCGGCATGTTCAGCAACAACTGCTAATTCTTCATCGGTAACTCCCTCGTTCTTCACAAAAACTGTGCTAAGAGCCGATGCCGCATTCATCCGTTTAAAGATTGTCGTTGCTTTTAATTGATTCTCATCAAACTGAATCTCACTATCTTTTACTTTATCAACCAGCTTTAAGTATTCATTTGACGTATCTAGATTCTTTTCTTTAAAAGAAAGCCGCTCCTCGGCAGTCTCCAAATTTTTCTGATCTGCTAACCAATAGTCTTTTTTATCTCGTGCCGTCAATCCTTCATCTGCTGGAACATTAATCCACGTGTTTAGCTTATCTGCCAACTCACGAATATCCTTGCCTTCCATCATGTTTCTCCGGGTAAATGTGATCGCCGGGTTTGCCTGATTATTGACCAACGCGACCCCTTTTGCATCATAGATTACCCCACGAGGTGCATTTTCTTTGACTGTAATAGTCGTAGAAGACTTCATCTCTGCTTTCATTTTATCACCATTAACGATTTGCAAATATCCTAGTCGGGTGATTAGAATTACAAAGAGTCCAAAGATGACAAAAAATAAAAAATTCAATCTAAAAGGAATATGACTTCGATTTTGATTGCGGCCTTTTTCGTCCCCGAGTTTTAGTTTCTCAAAAAATTTTTTTAATGGATTCGTTGGTTTCATTCATACGTTCCTTCCATTTCGACAGTTACTTGTCTTATTGTAGCCGAAAATATGTTTTTTAAAAAGGATTAATCGTATGACCTTTACCATAGTTTAAAAACTTCCATCACTTTTTATAGGAGAAAAAACAGAGAGTGTTTCACGCCGATATGATAATTTTTTTATTTGACAAATTAATCCGCTAAAATTCCTCGTTTCCACTTAACAAAAAACTAATTTTTCGTGAAACATTCTTCAACTGATTTTTCTGTGGAAAACTTTGGGTTCTAAAAAGCGAGTTTGACGCATTTTCTTTAAAAAGTTTTCCACAAATGAATTCGCACTACGAATTGGCTTTTTTCTTCTATTAAATGATCGTTGTCATCTTCTGATTACTACACAAAAAATCCGATGAGTTTCCTCACCGGATCACATATGTCTCGTATACGATTAACCTTGGTTACGACTCATGTTATCGATATCGTCTTTGATCGCATCAACGAATAGATTCAATTCTTGAACTTCTTGGTCCTCGCTACCGTAGCGACGAACATTGACTGTCGCACTTTCCACTTCTTTATCACCAATAACTAATAGATAAGGAATTTTTTGTGTCTGTGCTTGACGAATCTTGTAGCCAAGTTTTTCATTGCGGTCATCCACTTCCACTCGAACGCCTTCGCGCATCAAACGGTCCTTCACTTCATAGGCATAATCGCCATGGTGTTCTGGAGATACCGGTAAGATCGCTACTTGCTCTGGAGCCAACCAAGTTGGGAATGCCCCTTTGTATTGTTCAATTAAGTAGGCAGTGAAGCGTTCCATGGTTGAAACGACGCTACGGTGAACAACAACTGGGCGATGTTCTTTCCCATCTTCACCAATGTAAGACAATTCAAAACGTTCAGGTAATAGGAAGTCAAATTGGATCGTAGACAATGTTTCTTCTGTTCCTAAGGCTGTTTGGACTTGGACATCCAATTTAGGTCCATAAAAGGCTGCTTCACCATCTGCTTCAAAGTAATCAAAGCCTGATTCATCCATTACTTCTTTTAATAACCGTTGTGAGTTTTCCCACATCTCATCATCATCGAAGTATTTTTCAGTATTTTCAGGATCACGGTAACTTAAACGGAAACGATAATCTTCAAAACCAAAGTCTTTATACACTTCTAAGATTAAGTCTAACGTCCGACGGAATTCTTCTTTGATTTGATCTGGTCGAACAAAGATGTGGGCATCATTCATCGTCATTTCACGAACACGTTGTAGCCCAGACAAAGCACCAGATTTTTCATAACGGTGGTCCATCCCAAGTTCAGCTAAACGAATTGGCAACTCACGGTATGAGTGAATGTGATTTTTATAAATCATCATGTGATGTGGACAGTTCATTGGACGTAAGACTAATGATTCCTCACCGTCTCCCATATCCATGATTGGGAACATATCATCCTTGTAGTGATCCCAGTGACCAGAAGTTTTGTACAAGCCAGTGTCCGCAAGAACTGGCGTATAAACGTGTTCATAGCCCATTGAAATTTCTTTATCAACGATGTATCGCTCGATCACGCGGCGGATAGTGGCCCCTTTTGGTAACCAGAACGGCAAGCCTGAACCCACTTCTTGTGAGATCATAAATAAATCTAATTCTTTCCCTAATTTACGGTGATCACGTTCTTTGGCTTCTTCACGCATCTTCAAGAAATGATCTAGATCCGCTTGATTAAAGAAGGCTGTTCCATAGATTCGTTGCATCATTTGGTTATCAGAATTTCCACGCCAGTAAGCGCCCGCTACTGATAATAATTTGAAGACTTTGATTTTTCCAGTTGAAGGAACGTGTGGTCCGCGACATAAGTCAGTGAATTCACCTTGTGTATAGGCTGTAATCACTTCATCTTCTGGTAGATCAGTAATCAATTCTACTTTGTAAGGATCATAGCTAAAGAAATCTAGCGCTTCTTGGCGGCTCATGACTTTGCGTTCGATCGGTAAGTTTTCTTTGACAATCTTCTTCATTTCTTTTTCGATTGCCGGGAAGTCTTCTTCACTGATTTGGTCGCCTTCTCCATTATCTGTATCATAGTAGAACCCAGAATCAATGGCTGGACCTACACCAAAGTGCATGTTAGGAAATAAACGACGGATCGCTTGTGCCATTAAATGAGCGCTTGAATGACGCATTAATGGTAGGGCTTCTTCATCACTTTCAGTGACGATTTTTAATTCCGCGTCTTCTTCAATCCCGCGATTCAAATCTTCTAATTGACCGTTCACTACAACGGCTAAGGCTTTTTTGGCTAATGAGCTAGAAATACTTTTTGCGATTTCTAAACCAGTCACACCATTGTCAAATTCTTTTGCTGATCCATCTGGAAATGAAATTTTTACCATCCTGTAGTTCCCCCTTATTAGTTTTGATTGATAGAAAAAAGGATTCTTAAACACGTTTTTTTGTTAGGCAAGTGACGTTTAGATACCCACGGCTAAGCGGAATCGGTAATAATGGTTGGATTTTCAATAGAAAACTTCAACCAGGATCTGATATACCTATCGTTCTACTAATTCGGCGAAAGCTGAAAGTAGAACTAACAAAAAAGTCCTAGTACCGTAACGGTACTAGGACGAATAAACGTGGTTCCACCTAATCTTTGGACAGAATTTCTGTCCCTCACAAGCGATAACGGCGCTGTCCGCCCCTGCATTTAACAGGAGTCTTTTGAAAGTGGTCATCCCTCGCGCTTGTCTGGAAAAGTTTCAGCCGTGCTCTTCCTCTCTGCTAAACAGCTTTCAAGTTCAGGTGTCTTTCTTCATCAATCAATTACAAACACATTATAAACACTTATTGATTTAAAAAGCAAGTACAACATTTATTATTTCCACTTACCGCCTTGCGCATAGCGATCTTTTTGCATTTCATTAATGATGACATGGATGTTTTCCTTGGGTGCACCAGCTGTTCTAGACACCGCCTCCGTTACTTCTTCCACCATTTTAGTTAACTGTTCTTGTGTTCTGCCTTCTACTAATTCGATGTGTACAAATGGCATGCTGAATCACTCCTCTTATTTTTATTACTTCGCTTAATTTTAACACAATTAAATAAAGAATAAGAGATCATCGTAGCCCTATTTTTTTGACCACAAAATAATCTCATCGGGACTGAAATACAGCTGCTGTTGCCCTGTAAAACGAACCAAATATTTTTCTTGTTTGGTATCATAAAAAACGATGATACCAAAAATCCCTTTAAAAGGTCCTGTAGTTACTGTAACGCTCTCACCCAATTTAAATTTTTCCACCTTTATTCCTCCCTCATTTCTTCGACTTTACTAAAGCATAAAAAAAAAGAAACCATTCGTCAATCAGAAGCTTCGTCAAAGTCAAATCATTATTGATAGCCCTTTCTTCATGGTAAAGTAAAACAATAAGACTGGAGGAAGGAACATGGATATCTATTTACATTTTACGAATCAGGCGAAAGAAGCAATTGCGTTTTATGAAGAAGTTTTTGAAACCGAGCCCGCTCAAATCATGACGTTTGGGCAAATGCCTCAGGATGAAGAGAACCCATTAGATGACCGGTTCAAAGACTTGGTTCTGAATGCTAACCTTAAGCTTAATGATACAAATGTCATGATTTCAGATAGTCCAGAAGGGATGGCTCCGCCAATTGTCGTTGGAAATAATGTCGCTTTAGTTTTTAATGCCACCACTGCTGAAGAAGCAACGAAAATCTTCAATCGCCTCACTGAAAAAGGAACGATTTTGTTGCCGTTGGAAAAAACTTTTTGGGCAAAATTATATGGAATGGTCAAGGATCAATACGGTGTCATGTGGCATATCAATCTCTATTAGAGAAAGGATGAACGATCATGGAGCATCAATTTGGCTGCTGTCTTTGGTTTGATCACAATGCTGAAGAAGCTGCAGAATTTTACTTAGAAACGTTTGAAGATAGTCACAGAAAAGAAACCTTCTATTATGTAACAGATGACCACGGAAAAATTGGAGATACACTGACTATTACTTTGGAGTTGGCTGGCTGTGAGATCATGCTATTGAACGGTGACGATACATTCAAACCAACGCCAGCAATTTCCTATGTTGTCAATTGTGAGAATGAACAACAACTACAATTTGTCTGGGATCGGTTGAATAGTCCAGGTGAAACGTTAATGCCTTTGACCGATTATCCTGAACTTGGAAAATTTGGCTGGACAACTGATCGCTTCGGATTTTCTTGGCAAGTTCGGCTATGGGATAATTTACAAACCATCCTCCCTTGTATCATGTTCGCCAATCAGAATTATGGCTTAGCGCAAGCCGCAATTGATGAATGGATCGAAATTTTTGGTGGCAAACTAAACTTTATGATCAAAGGAAAAGAAGAACGTTTACGAGCAGCCGGCTTTCAGCTTCGAGGACAAGATTTAATTATTATGGATAGACCCGAGAAACAAGCTTTTGATTTTTCAATGGCAAATTCATTCTATTTATATTACAAAGACCAAGCAGATATTGATGCAGCTTGGGCGGCGATTACAAAAGAAGGCAAAGAATGGCCTTGCGGTTGGATGGAAGATAAATACGGCGTCTATTGGCAAACAGCAAGTAGCCAGCTTGATGACATGCTTCGTGATCCTGATCAGGAAAAATCCAAGCGTGCGACATTGGCAATGTATGAAATGAAAAAAATTGATCTTGCTAAGATGCAGCGAGCTCATGATGGCAGTTGATAGTAGCGACAACGAAGGACAATCAGCAATGTTAGCTGATTGTCCTTCTTCTTGCTGATTTCTGTTCAATTCAGCCTTTTGCTTCTCCCAGTCCTTCTGTGCTATACTATTATGCTGTTAAAAACAGTTTGATGGAAAAAACAAAGGAGGATGCTCAATGAACGCTAGAGAGTACGAACAAGAGCACGTCCAACAGACAAGCACCTTAATCCAACAAGAAATTGCTTTTTTGGACAATCAAAAAAAAGAAACAAAGTCAAAATTTGATACCGACATGTTGGAAAATGCCGGTCAAAAGATTCAAGCCGGTTCCTTTGAAGCATTAGCTGATACGATGGCGGAAACGCGCCAACATGAGCAAGAGTTGTTAGTACGCTATCAAACCTTCGCTTCACAAGAAAAACGTCAAAAAGTGCTTAAACTAATGGGGCAAAATCCCTACTTTGCTCGGATCGATTTTAAAGAAGACCAAGAAGCGGAGACACTTTATTTAGGAATCGCTTCTTTAAGAGATACAAAAGAAGAAACGATCGTCATTGACTGGCGGGCCCCCATCGCCAATCTTTATTATGAAGGCACACTAGGTCAAACCCATTATGAAGCTCATGACGCGATCATTCCCATCGAATTATTATTGAAACGACAATTCAAAATTCGTGAAGGTCAGATTTTATCAATGGTGGATACCTCCGAAGCAATCAATGATGATTTCTTATTAGAAATTTTAGATGAAGCCTCTTCGAACCATATGAAAAATATCGTGGCGACGATCCAACGTTCGCAAAACGAGATCATTCGCGATACGAGAAGCAAAGTTTTAGTCGTGGAAGGAATCGCCGGCAGCGGAAAAACTTCTGCGTTGTTGCAGCGAGTTGCCTACCTTCTTTATCATAATCGCAAATGGCTAGATAACGAACAAGTATTGCTATTCTCGCCAAACCATATTTTTTCAGATTACATTTCGACTGTCCTACCTTCTCTTGGTGAAAGTGGGATACCAACGGAAACCTTCAAAACATTCTTAGCCGCATTATTGCCGACCTATCAGATTCATACGGAGGAAAGTCATGAAGAAGTCTTCCTTTCTGGTCAAGATGACCGTGTCTTGAGAGCGAAAAGTAGTTTTGCCATCGTTCAATCCCTGTATCGCTACGTGAAACAAATTTCTGATTTTGGTCCCTTGTTCCGTGATTTAAAGCTAAAGCAAGATGTATTGATTCCTAAACAGCAAATCCGTAACTGGTACCAAGAAGCCAATCCTAGTTTACCGATGTATCAACGAATGCAACTGTTACAAACGAAACTTTTGAAGAAATTAGGCGGCTTGGAAAAGGATGAGATGAAAAAGGATTGGGCGAAGAAAGCGGCCGACGAATTAGTCGATGCGGTTTTTGTCAATAATCCCGATATGGAAGATTCTGAAAAGGCGGAGCGTCGATTGCGTCGTCAAATGACACAAAAAATTGTCCGAAAGAAATTCCGTCCTATACGCCGCCAAATCAATCGTTTCGGTTTTATCAATTATGCGAAGCAATACCTGCATTTTCTACAACAGGTTCCCGATAGTTTATTAAAACACTATCAACTGACAGAAGAACATTGGAAAACGATGCAAACGGAATTACTGCAAGATTTCAAACGGAAAGACATTAGCTTGGAAGATGGCACCTTATTATTTCTATTAATGAAGGCAATCCATCCACTCGATGTCAGACAAAAGGCCCGTTTTATCTTCATTGATGAGATGCAGGACTTTTCACCGGCACAAGTCGCTTTGTTGAAACATTTGTATCCCAAAGCTACCTACACATTATGCGGGGACTTGAACCAAAAAGTTTTTGGCAATGAAAGTATGGTCCATTCATTGACAGAGATTTTCCCTGAGCAAGAATTGACGCATTTTGAGCTGACAACTAGTTATCGTTCCACTGAGGAGATCACTAATTTTGCCAATCAATTTTTGACCCAAGAAAATCGGGTAGAACTTACCGCTCGCGTAGGCGATTTACCGAATATTTATTATGCCAATGAAAAACGTCAAATGATCGACGGGTTGGTTCAACAAATCGAAGAAACAAAGGAACTGGCAAAGTATTGGCGCACCGCAATCATTGCGAAAACCGTAGAAGAGTGCCAAGACCTTTATAACCAATTGACGCCTGAGCAAAAAGACCACGTCCAGCTACTAACAGATGGTGAGGACTTCATGAAGAAGAGTCTGCTCATTATTCCTACTTACTTAGCCAAGGGGTTGGAATTTGATCGCGTCTTTGCATGGAACGTCTCACCAGAAAATTATCACACGGAACAAGACAAGCTGATTTTATACACCGTCTGCACCCGTGCGATGCATGAACTAAACCTATTAGTCGTTGATCAAAAGAGTCCCTTATTAGAAAGAATACCCGAAACACTTTATCAAGAAAAAGCGATTTAAGTAAAAAAATAAAGAAGACAAGGAAACATAATTTCCTTGCCTTCTTCTTTTTTAATCGTCTAACTCAACGTTATGATAAATTTGTTGAACATCTTCTAATTCATCTAATACGTCGATCATTTTTTCAAATTTTTCTAAGTCATCCCCGGTCAATGTCACTTCGTTTTGCGGAATCATTTGCATTTCAGCCATCGAGAATTCTGTAATGCCCTTCTCCTTCAAAGCTGCTTGGATCTCATTGAAATCTTCTGGTTCGCCATAGACGATAATTTGTCCATCTTCGTCAACAACATCGCGAACATCAATTTCTTTTTCCATTAAATATTCCAACACTTCATCCGCATCAGCACCGGTAAAGCCGAATAAAGCAGTATTGTCGAACATATAAGCAACCGCACCAGAGACACCCATGTTTCCGCCATTTTTACCAAAGGCCGCGCGGACATCAGACGCAGTCCGATTGACATTATTCGTCAAGGCGTCAACGATGACCATTGAACCATTCGGTCCGAAGCCTTCATAGCGTAGTTCTTGGAACGTTTCGTCGCCAGAGCCTTTTGCTTTTTCGATTGCACGATCAATAATATGTTTTGGCACATTATAGGTTTTCGCCCGTTCAATAACAAAACGCAGCTTTTGGTTGGCATGCGGATCAGGGTCTCCTGATTTTGCTGCTGCATAAATTTCGATCCCAAATTTTGCGTAAATTTTACTATTGTTTGCATCCTTCGCAGTCTTCTTAGCTACGATGTTCGCCCACTTACGTCCCATGTTTTCACTTCACTTCCGTTAATTTTTTACTTTTTCATTATAACGACTCCCCTGTACTTTGGAAAGTCTTTTTTAAACTTGAATGGGAAATCGCCCACTTGTCTGTTCAGTGGGACAAATCAATTGATAAATTTGATCAGCACGATACGTTAGAAAATGCTGTTCTCGTTCCTTTTGACCTATTTTCGCAGCAACTGGCAATGCAAACTGCTTTTTCTTTTGGTTTAAATACGCTTGTCCTTTTTGCGTGAAACCTAAAATATGTAACAGTGAATCTGCTTGTTCCGCTTTTATTTCGGCTTCATGAATTTGTAGTAAGACATAGGTAAGTAAACGTTGCAACCGTGGCTGCGTATAGCGTTTCGTAATAATTGCTTGTAAATAATCGGAAAAATTAGCCGCCTTCTGACTGGTCAAGCGGTGCTCCAAGCCCTCATTCATTTGATAAAGCTCTTGCAGCCCTTTCAACGAAGTAGCCCGCAGCTGATACTGCAGCAAGGGCCAAAAATCAGACCAAGAAATGTGTGTGCTTTGCAACGCGCGTCGTGTCTCAACAGGGACAAAGTCTGACACCGCTTCTCCTGCTAAGACCGCTTGTCGGATGCCAGTAGCACTGGCAAATTGATTATCCACCAGTGACTCATCGTGATAGCCTTGATCTTTGCGAGGTAATGGGAAAATTTCCATCGGATGATCGTAAAAGGCATTTTCCTTAGCGTAACTTAACCCTAAAATATGATTTGGCGGAAAATCTTTCGCCTTTGGATAGAGTCGTGACACGGCCTCCGCCATTTTTTCAGGATAACTCCAGCCAACCGGCAATTCATGAAACAACTGATCGATTGCTGTTTGCTCTTCCATAAAAAAACGGCCGTAATCAGCGTAATCAAACGTCGCCTGATTGTCCGTCCCGAAACATAAAGCATCGCAATTCAAGGCTTGCAGCAACTTGATGCTACCCTTCGCGAAATAATCCGCTGATTGAACGGCCCAAGCAAATGGCAACTCCACAACGAGATCAACGCCATTTTTCAATGCTGCTTCGGCCCGCGACCATTTATCTGTAATCGCCGGCTCTCCACGCTGTAAAAAATTCCCGCTCATCACCGCTACAACTACATCTGCTCCACTTAGTTCCCGCGCTTTTTGAGCGTGATATTTATGCCCATTGTGGAACGGATTATATTCCACAACTATCCCGCAACTTCGCAAAGCCATTCCCCCTTTAATCAAAAAAATCTGTCTTCAACAAAAAAACCGAGATTTCTCTCGGCTATTTTTGACAAACAAAAAACCAGCGTTTGCTTGTCTTGTTTGGTTGTTCATCCGTAAAGTCCGCAAAGACCTCAACTTTGCTAAAGCCCACCTCTGTCAGCATGTCTTGATACATTTCTAGGGGATAGGTTCGCTCTTGATGAAGTTCATCAAATCGTTCAAATTTTTCTCCGGCTTCTTTGACGAAAAAGGTTAAAAAATGTTCGATACTATGAGGAACCTCGCCGGGATAACTATCCCACAAAAATGCAAAATCTTCTGTCTGATCATGGAAACTATAATTAGGAAAGACTTCATCCACTTGATAGGTTGAATGCACATCGAAAATAAAGCTACCCTTTTCTTTCAACAACTGATACACGCCGCTAAAAACTTGTTGAACTTGCGTCGCGTCTTGCATATAGCAAAGAGAATCAGAAAAACAGGTCACGGCCTGATAATCCCCGATATCAGTCAAATCCAGCATATCGCCAGCGATCCAATTAATTGAAACATCTTCTTGGATTGCCCGGTCACTAGCCAGCGTCAACATTTCCTCCGATAGATCCAGACCCGTCACCTCAAAGTCTGCCTTAGCAAATTCAACAGCTAACGCCCCCGTTCCACAAGCCAACTCTAAAATCTGCTTGGTCCCTTGAGGTAAGTGTTTCAGTGAAAAGGCTAACCATTGCTGATACAACGAATCATCCATCACTTCATCATAAACAAAAGCAAATGTTTCGTATGCCATTAGTCGATCCAAGCCTCAATGTTTTCTAGCGGTGCATCAGACCATAGTTTTTCTAAGTTATAAAATTCTCGCTCTGAAGGACTGAACACGTGAACGATCAAATCGCCTAAGTCGATCAAAACCCATTTTCCGCCATCTTTTCCTTCTACTCGTTTCACTTCTACTTGCGCTTCTTCTTCCTTGTCAATGATCTCATCAACGATTGCGTTGATTTGACGATCTGAATTAGCGGAACAAATCATAAAATAATCGGCTAATAAAGAGACTTGTGTAACATCCAAGGCAACAATATCCACCGCCCGTTTTGAATCAGCTGCTTTTACTGCAATTTCTAACATTTTTTTACTATCTATGATAATTCTCCTCCTTATAATTGTACAACTTACTTATTATTTTATTCCTGCAACCCAACGATTATAGGTTTCTATCGTTTTAGGATAAATCGGACTTTCACCTTCAACTAAATGTGCTAGCGTATGTTTTGTTTCAAAAGCCACAGCTTGATCTAGATCACTAAAAGCGATCACACGAGCATCTTCTACACTAGGAAAATTCCGGCCCGGCTCGATATAATCTGCCACATAAATAATTTTATCTAACAACGTCATCTCCGCAGATCCCGTCGTATGCAGACGGATCGCATTTAAGATTTCCTCATCAGTAATACTTAGCTCCCGCGCAACGAAATCTGCACCGACAAGTCCGTGCCAAATGGCGTTCCCATATTTTAATAATTCTGTTTTATTTTCAAAGTTTCCTTGATCGATGGCTAGTTGAAACTCTTCGTCTGAACGCTCTTTGGCATAATCATGAGTCAAAGCTGCGATACTGGCTTTTTCCGGTGATTCACCGAAACGTTCAGCCAAAGCGACTGCGGTTTCTTCTACTCCAAGGACATGCTTGAAGCGTCGTTCGCTCATTCGCATTTGAACAGCCTGCATCAAAGCTTCACGATCCATCGCCGTATACTCAGCACTATACTTCATCAAGATATAAACCTTCTTCCGCGATATATTCTCGTACCCGATCAGGGACTAAATAACGAATCGAACATCCTTGCTTTACTTGTTTACGAATGTAAGACGAGGAAAGCTGAATCTCAGGAACATCGACCCAAATAATCGGATAAGGACTTTCCGGTGTAAACCCTGCCCGCTTCACGCCGACAAAATTCACCAGCCGAATCAATTCATCGATTCGATGCCATTTTGGTAAATAGGCCACTTCATCGCCGCCGATAATGAAATAATATTCCGTATCCGGATTTTCAGCAGTCATTTCCAACATCGTATCGATCGTATAACTCTTTCCCTTACGTGCCAATTCTCTCGTATCCACCGACAAAAAGGAATTATCTTCGACTGCCAGCTTCACCATCGCCAATCGCTGCTTACTGTCGATCGTTTTCTTTTCATCCACATGAGGCGGTAAATAACTCGGCAACAAATGTACTTCATCAAATCCCATTTTTTGACCCACCTGTTCCGCAATCATTAAATGCGCATGATGGATTGGATTAAAATTTCCGCCTAATAGGCCCACTTGTTTTTTTGGCATTGTGGAAACCGTTAGCGGTTCAACCTTTGGAATCGTTAAGACATCTGAATACACCCGTCATTCCTCCTTAGTATTTGAACGTATTTAGTATTAGATTGCTTGCACTTCTTTTGAGATCTTTTGATATTTTTCTTTGCTTGACGCTTTATATAATACCAATACTCGTCCAATGATTTGAACAATTTCACAGTTGATTTTCGCTTCTAAAACATGGGCGACTTCTTCAGCCACTTCATCAGTATTTTGTAACAAATTGACTTTGATCAATTCTCTTTTTTCTAACGCTTCATTGATTTGAACAATCACTGCTTCATTCAGACCATTTTTGCCGATTTGAAAAATCGGTTGTAAGTGATGCGCCTGACTGCGTAAGAAACGTTTTTGTTTTCCTCTTAATTCCATTATATTCCCCTTATTTGGATCTTCGTATTTTTATGTCTTAAACGAGTGCCTTACGAGTCAATACATCGACTCCTTTTGGTGCCCAACCAGCCACAACAGCCGGTTTTGATACCGTTACCCAGCCTAATCCGGCGAATACGATATCGGTTTTTTCTTTAATTGAAAATTCAAAACGCACTAATTCAGGAAAATCTGCAACTTCATCAGGCCGCGGCGGCTGCAATAAGCCTCCCACATGTTTCTCATAAAATGCATCAGCCTTTTCAAGTTTCGTCCGATGCGGTTCGATATCATTGGAGACATAGGCGACAAAAGATGCCCGCTCTCCTTGGATAAAATCAAAACGAGCCAAGCCACCTAAAAACAAGGTTTGCCCTTCATTCAGCTGATAGACTTTCGGCTTGATTTCTTTATGAGGGGCGATGATTTTCAAATCTTTTTTACCAAGATAATGCGCCATCTGATGACGATGAATAATTCCTGGTGTATCAAATAGGTACTGACCGTCGTCCAGTGGAATTTCGATCTTATCTAAAGTCGTTCCCGGAAACTGTGACGTCGTAATCAAATCTTGAACGCCAGCCGTTTGCTTAATGATTTGGTTGATTAACGTGGATTTCCCAACATTAGTCACCCCAACCACATACACATCGCGACCTTCACGATATTCCTCAATTTTCGCTAATAGCTCTTCCATTTCATGGGGTTTGCGAGCGCTAGTCAATAAAATATCTACTGGCCGCAAGCCTTCCTCATGGGCACGTTCACGCATCCATTGGGTCAAGCGACCGCGTTTCAACGATTTTGGCAGTAAATCCACTTTATTTCCGACTAACAAGACCGGATTGTCGCCGACAAAACGGTGCAAGCCGGGAATCAACGAACCGTTAAAGTCAAAAATATCCACGACATTCACGATTAACGCATTTGCTTTTCCTAATTCATTTAACAAGCGTAAAAAATCGTCATCGGTTAATGAAACATCTTGAATCTCGTTGTAATGACGCAGGCGGAAACAACGTTGACAATATACTTCGCCGTTTTCCAACCCTTTTTCTAAAGCAGATTGCGGAGTATAGCCTAATTCATTGGGATGATTCGTTTGAATCTTCGCACCGCACCCGATACAATATAATTCTTCTTCCATTTATAATTCACTCTTCCATTTCATCTCAGGGTCATTGCGTAATAAAATATGCATCACACGACGTTCAAAAAAACGATTGATTCGTGTATTCCAACCATCCGTGTCAAGAATTGGGCGTACCAGAATGCTGCGAATCCCAGCAGCACTAGCACCACGGATATCCGTCATAACTTGATCACCGATCATAACTATTTCATCCTTTGAAACACCAAGTTGCTGTTGCGCATTTTTTATTCCTACAGAAAAAGGTTTCATCGCCCGCGAAACAAAGTCCAACTGAAAACTTTCCAGCGCTTTAGCCACCCGACTCGCCTTATTATTTGAGACAACAACAACTGGAATCCCGGCGTCATCCATCATTTTTAACCAATCAATCAGCTCTTTGGTCCCGTTAGGATTGTTCCAAGCAATTAAGGTATTATCCAAATCTGTCAACACAGCTTTAAAGCCATGAGCCTTCAATTGTTCTGGGGTAATTTGATAAATGGCTTCGACCATCCACGTTGGTTTGAATTTATCTAACATGGCAACTCCTATCACTTTTTTTATACATCTACAAAACCTGATTATAACGCAATTTTTCAGAAATCTCTACATTTGACTACAAAGGTTTTAGAAAGACTTTATGAACCCTCGAGCTTTTTGCGTATTAAACAAAAATTGGGGCTTATTATCAAAGAAAAATTAGCTTGAAGAGTAGATTTTTTAGATTCGCAACAATTCACACTTATTTTCGTCACTCGATCATTCTGTTAAACAGTTAAGTCCAGCTATAGTTTTTTACTCGTTACTACTTTTAACTAAAAAAAGAACTGACCCCTAGTTCATAAATAAAGTTAAATTTTTAAAATATCAAAAAATTCTCTATCTTCGTACACATACGATTCCACTAGTTGCACTACAGCGCAAAGTGGAGCTCGCAAAAAAAAAAGACTAGGCTTTGTTTGCCTAGTCTCGGGGTTATTATAATACTTTGGATAAAAAGTCGATGGTTCGTGAATTTTTGGTATGGTCAAAGACTTCTTCTGGAGTCCCTTCTTCAACGATCACGCCACCGTCCATAAAGATCACACGGTCGCCGACTTCTTTGGCAAAACCCATTTCATGAGTCACAATCATCATGGTCATGCCTTCTTTGGCCAGCTGTTGCATAACTTCCAGAACATCCCCGACCATTTCAGGATCAAGTGCTGATGTGGGTTCATCAAAAAGCATTACGTCTGGCTGCATCGCTAACGCTCGTGCGATCGCGATTCGTTGTTGCTGTCCGCCGGATAACGATTGTGGATAGGCATCTGCTTTTTCTGACAAGCCGACTTTTTCCAATAATTCTTTAGCAATGACTTCTGCTTCTGCTTTCGCCAAACCTTTGACCTTTATTGGTGACAACATAATATTGTCTAACACCGTCATATTAGGGAATAGATTGAACTGTTGGAAAACCATTCCCATTTTTTCCCGCGTCTTAAAAATATCATTTTTCTTATCTGTAATATCCGTACCTTCAAATTTGATTGAACCAGAAGTTGGAACCTCTAATAAATTGACACAGCGCAAAAAGGTACTTTTCCCCGATCCAGAAGGACCAATAATTACGACCACTTCACCTGGTGTAATTTCTGCTGAAATATCTTTCAACACTTCATTGTCACCAAATTTTTTATTTAAATGTTCTATTTGAATCAATGCTTCTGTCATTATTATTCACCTCTACACTTATCGTTGGTAGCCTTTGCCAAGTTTTTTCTCCCATAAGTTCAGCAGACGCGAGGTGATGAAGGTCATCACAAAATAAAGTCCCGCCGCCACAATCAATGGTTCTAATGGAATATAGGAGTTTGATACAACGATTTGAGCTGAGCCCATCAATTCATTAATTCCAATCGTTGCCAGTAAAGACGAATCCTTGATTAAGGTAACAAATTCATTACCTAGAGGAGGTAAAATATTTCTTAGCGCCTGTGGCAAAATGACATACCGCATTGTTTGAGCAGGACGCAGCCCTAATGAGTGGGCCGCTTCTGTTTGACCAAAATTGACTGCGGTAATCCCACCACGAATGATTTCCGCCACATAAGCTCCTGAGTTCAATGATAAAATAATCATCCCAGGAAACAATCGATTGACGCTAACCGATAGAACTCCCACATCTAAATCCTTCGAAGGAAAGAAACCTTGTAAGATCAAAAACCCGATTGTAATTTGTAGTAACATCGGAGTGCCACGCAGCACCTCGATATAAATATTTGCCAGCCAGTTTAGTGGTTTGTGCTTCGACAATTTCAACAAAGCCATGACCAAACCGATCAGTGTCCCTAAGCAAACAGTCACCAGTGAAATACCCACAGTGATTCCCGCGCCGGAAATGAAGTAAGATACGTATTTATTTAAAAATGAAAAATCCAAAGCTTATACCTCTATTCTTTTGCTGATTTTTCGGCTAGTTCATGGTTTTGTTTTACAAATTCATCAATCTTGCCTTCGTCACTCAATTTTTTGATAATTTTGTTTAACTCCGTTTGGAATTGATCACTGCCTTTTGGTAATGCAATGGCAAAAGCTTCATCATTAGAGGCTTTTAAATCAATGTTAGCAATCATTAAATCTGGATTTTGTTCTACGTAAGACTCAGCGATTGTTTTTTCGACAACCATCGCGTCCAAAGAGCCACTATTGACTTCAATCACCATGTTCGGTACTTTTTCGATTGAAACAAGTTTCGCATCTTTAAGTTGTGTCTTGACGATGTCTTCTTGAATTGAACCTTTTTGGGCACCAACATTTTTATCTTTCAATGCATCAACACTCGTAAACTTGTCTTGATTTTTTTTGTTGATGATCAAAACTTGTGGTGGATTGTAGTAGTTATCTGTGAAGTTAAATTGTTCTTTCCGTTCCTTTGTTGCTGAGATTGCTGAAATCGCGATATCTGATTTGCCCTCTTTTAATGAAGCTAAGACTGTATTAAAGCTCATATCCGAAACTTCCGCTTTCACGCCTAATTCTTTGGCGATCGCATTCACTAAATCAATATCCGCCCCAACAATTTTATCTTTACCATCTACCATGGTATGAAATTCAAACGGTGCGTAGTCAGCTGATGTAGCGACTTTTAAGACGCCCGCCTTTTTGATTGCTGCTAATTGGTCCTCAGATTTTGCATTTGATGAGGAATCTGCAGTTTTATCGCTGCCCCCACCACATGCTGCTAAAGTAAATAATGCTATTAATGTCATAACTATGCCGGTAATCTTTTTCATCCTGGTTCCTCCTAATATAGGTCACTATTTTTGAAAGCTTATTTCAATGAATTTATTATAGCATGAAATTTTCATAAAACAAGTAAAAAGTGTATAAATATCGATAGCTAATGAAATTAATCGATTTTTACTGTATATATGCAGCAAACTAATGAATAAATATTTTTATTCTCCGCCTTTTTGTGCTAACTGATTGTTTTCTTCTACCATTTTGTCGATCGTTCCATCTGACTTCATTTCTTTGATATATTTATCTAGCTTCTTCACCAGTTTCTCGTTTCCTTTTGGCACTGCGATGCACAAAGAGTCTTCCTTCATGCTTTTTAATGGGATTTCAGCGATCATCAACTCTGGATTTTGATTCACATACGCATCAGCTACGGTTTTTTCTACAACGAGTCCATCTAGCGAACCCTTTTTCACTTCAAGAAAAATATTTGGCAGCTTTTCAATTGAGACTAATTTTGCGTCTTTCATTTGCTGTTTTACGATATTTTCTTGGATCGTTCCTTTTTGCGCCCCAACTTGTTTCCCAGCAAAACTTTCGATTGAGTTTAGTTTATCAGCATTTTTCTTATTAATCACGATTACTTGTGGAGAAGTATAATAATCCGTCGTAAAATCAAAGCTCTTTTCCCGCTCACTGGTTACCGAGATAGCTGAGACGGCGATATCGGCTTTGCCTTCTTTGGCCGCTGCCAAAACTGCATTAAAACTCATATCGACCCAATCCACTTTGACGCCCATTTTTTTAGCAATCGCTTCAACCATTTCTATATCCGCCCCGACAATCTTATCTTTCCCGTTAATCGTCGTGTGAAAACCAAAGGGTGCGTAATCCGGGGACGTAGCGACTTTAATGACCCCTTTTTCTTTAATCGTATCCAATTTGTCCGCTTCTTTTTTACTGCCACAGGCCGCTAATGACAATAAAATTACTCCCGCTAAAACAACCTTCATCATTTTTTTCATTTACAGACCTCCATTACTATGTTGAAAACAGTATAGCATATTATTTCACTATTTACAGATATAAATGAATATTTATTTAAATTTTCGCAAAAAAGATAGTCATGATTAGATTTATATTCATTTTGACGCCTAAAAAAGCGACGGCTTCTGCCGTCGCTTAAAATTTACGAAAACGTTGGTAACGTTTCTCGATTAATTCTTCTTTTGAGTATCGTGCTAACTCCGTCAGCTTTTCAATTAAAGCCTTTTGCATCATGCGAATGATTTTGTCTTCGCTAAGTTTTTTACCTTTTAGCGTTTCGGGAATCACTCGATCGATCACATCTAGCTCCAATAATTCAGCAGCGGTGATTTTCATCAGCTCGGCTGCTTCATCGGCTCGCTTGCCATCCTTCCAAAGAATCGAGGCAAAGCCTTCTGGCGATAAAATCGCATAAATACTGTATTCCATCATCCAAACTTCGTCAGCAACAGCTAAAGCTAATGCGCCACCACTGCCGCCTTCACCAGTCACAATCGAAATGATTGGTACGCGTAAATCGGACATTTCCATCAAGTTACGTGCAATCGCTTCGCCTTCTCCCCGCTCTTCGGCTTCAACCCCACAAAAGGCACCTGGTGTATTGACAAAGCAAATCACCGGACGATTGAATTTCTCCGCCTGCTTCATCAAGCGTAATGCCTTACGATAACCTTCGGGATTCGGTTGACCAAAATTGCGATCCATGTTTTCTTTCAGGTTTGCGCCTTTTTGGATGCCAACGACCGTCACTGGGTTTCCCGCCAGCTTAGCTATTCCGCCAACAATTGCAGGATCATCGCCAAAGGAGCGATCCCCATGAAATTCTTGAAAATCAGTAAAGATTTTTTCGAAATAATCAAGGCTGGTTAAGCGCTCTTGGTGTCGCGCTAATTTTACAATTTCTCCAGCAGTCAGACTCATTTTTCACCCCAGCCTTTCTGTTGATGAAGTGCTAATAATTGTGTTAAACGGTCCCGTAGCTCTAAACGAGGAACGATTTGATCAATAAATCCATGCTGCAATAAAAATTCCGCTTTTTGAAAATCATCGGGTAATTGCTGGCGAATCGTCTGTTCAATAACCCGACGTCCAGCAAAACCGACTAAAGTTTGCGGTTCAGCAAGAATGATATCACCTTCCATTGCGAAGCTGGCTGTTACCCCACCAGTTGTTGGGTCAGTTAAGACCGTGATGTATAAAAGCCCCGCATTGCTATGACGTTTCACAGCCGCAGAGATTTTTGCCATCTGCATCAAAGAAAAGATCCCTTCTTGCATGCGGGCACCACCAGAAGCCGTAAAGAGTACAACTGGTAATTTTTCACTGACAGCTTGTTCAAATAAGCGAGTTATTTTCTCCCCTACGACGGTACCCATACTTCCCATAATGAAGTTGGCATCCATCACACCGATAGCGACCGTTTCACCATTGATCGAGGCTTTTCCTGTCAGAACAGCCTCGTCCAAACCGGTTGTCTCACGAGTCTTTTCGATCTTGGTTAAATAATCCGGAAAATCAATGGGATTTTTCTGAGGTAAGTCGTTGTTCCAATCGATCAAGCTTTTTTCATCAATCGTTAGCGCCAAACGTTCCCAAGCACTGATCCGGAAACTGTAGCCGCAATGCGGACAAACTTTTTCGGCACCCATTTCTTTTTTGTACAAGGTCCGTTTACAATTCGGGCACTTCGCCCACATATCATCTGGTACAGTTGGCTTCGTTGTCGGCGCACTATCGCGGTTAGGATTGATCCGAATGTAGTTTTTTTTCTTATTAAAAAGTCCCACTTAAATTCCTCCTACTCGCTTTGTTGCCACTCAGGTAAAAATGTTTTTTGTAAAAAGCTGGTATCGTAATCGCCAAACAAGACGCTTGGATGACTGATTAGATCCATTTGAAATTCCACATTTGTAATCACGCCATCTGAAACGAATTCCCCTAATGCCCGCTGCATCTTCATCAACGCATCAAACCGGTCTTCGCCATGAACGATGATCTTTGCAATCATTGAATCATAATATGGTGGAATTGTCACTCCACTGTACATCGCGCTATCCACCCGTAAACCTAAACCACCACTTGGCAATAGCAACGTTTTGATTTTACCAGGAGACGGTGCAAAATTGAAGGCCGGATTCTCTGCGTTGATGCGGCACTCGATAGAATGGCCTTGAAATTTCACATCAGACTGTTTCAAACCTAATGGTTCGCCAGCTGCGATTTTGATTTGTTTTTTGACAATATCAATTCCAGTCACCATTTCCGTAATCGGATGTTCGACTTGAATTCGCGTATTCATTTCCATAAAATAAAAATTTCCATTTTCATCTCGTAGAAATTCAATCGTTCCGGCACTTTCATAATTTACGGCTTTTCCCGCTTTGACAGCGATATCCCCCAACATTTTACGGGTTTCTTCGCCAATGACTACCGAGGGCGCTTCTTCCAAGACTTTTTGATTGTTCCGTTGCAATGAACAATCCCGTTCTCCTAAATGGATCACGTCGCCTTGTTGATCACCTAAAATTTGAACCTCGATATGACGTGCTGGATAAATAATTTTTTCCATGTACATTGAGTCATCACCAAAAGCCGCTTTTGCTTCGGATTTTGCAGACAAGAAATTTTTTTCAAGTTCGCTTTTAGTCGGAACTTTACGAATCCCTTTTCCGCCACCGCCAGCTGCTGCTTTTAGCATCACCGGATAACCAATTTTTTCGGCTAGTATTTCGGCTTCAGCTAGTGTGGCAATTGCGCCATCGCTACCAGGAATTACTGGAACACTGGCTTTTTGCATTAATTGACGAGCATGAATTTTATTTCCCATCGCATCGATGGTTTTTTCACTAGGCCCGATAAATTTAATATTACATTCGGCGCACATCGTCGCAAATAAACTATTTTCGGACAAAAACCCAAAACCTGGATGGATCGCTTCAGCATTGGTCACAATTGCTGCGCTTAAAATCTCTTGCATATTCAAATAAGATTCACTCGAACGGGCAGGCCCAATGCAAATCGCTTCATCGGCCATTTCCGTATGTAACGCTTCTTTATCCGCTTCAGAATAAACCGCTACTGTCTGAATTCCCAATTCACGACAAGCACGGATAATTCGTACAGCGATCTCGCCACGGTTGGCGATCAAAATTTTTGAAAACATCGGCATCTATCCAATCATAAAAGTTAGTTCTGCTTCGGCTACTTTTTTACCATCGACATAGGCGATGCCTTTGCCGCAACCTGCTGAAGAACGGACTTTTGTTAATTCAACTTCTAAGACTAAAGTATCGCCAGGTACTACTTTTTTACGGAACTTCGCTTTATCGATCCCGCCAAAATAAGCGGTTTTCCCTTTAAAATCTTCCATTGATAACAAAGCAACCGCACCGGCTTGAGCCATCGCTTCGACGATTAACACACCCGGCATCACAGGTTCGTGAGGAAAATGGCCTTGGAAAAATGGTTCATTGACGGAAACATTTTTCTTTGCTTTGATGCTTTTTCCTGCTTCTAATTCTTCAACACGATCAATCAATAACATCGGATAGCGATGTGGGATGATTTCT
This sequence comes from Enterococcus viikkiensis, assembly GCF_005405345.1. Lineage (GTDB taxonomy): Bacteria > Bacillota > Bacilli > Lactobacillales > Enterococcaceae > Enterococcus_A > Enterococcus_A viikkiensis. The sequence goes on from NZ_BJDW01000006.1 coordinate 109,515, forward strand.
TTAATTTCTTCAATCGTTAACATATCTTATTTGCTCCAATCTGAATTAATTAATACGGAACAAAGGCTGTCCGTATTCAACTACATCTTCGTTTTCAACCAAGATTTCGGTAATCGTTCCATCGAATTCACTGGTGATTTCATTCAATAATTTCATTGCTTCAATGATACAAACGGTCTCACCTTGTTTTACCGTCTCACCAACCGATTTAAAGGCTGGTTGCTCTGGTGAAGGTTGCAAATACACGATCCCAACGATTGGTGACGTAATCACTTGCCCCTCCTCAGTGCTTTTTACAGTCGGCGGCGCGCTGTCCGTTTCTGTTGCTGGAACTGGTGCTGCTACGGTCTCAGTAACCGACTCCGGTTGTACAGGTGTCGCTGTTTGTCGACTCGTTTGATTTTTATTCATATACAATTCAAAGCTGCCTTCGCGCAAATCAAACTCGGTTAAGTTTGAATCATTAAACTGCTTCAACAGTTCTTTGACTTCATTGATTTCCATACTTATGCCTCCCAGCGTTTCAAGCAGATCACAGCGTTGTGTCCGCCAAAGCCTAGAGAATTGCTTACTGCGTAATTAACTGCCGTTTCTTTAGCTTCATTGACCACAACATTGGCTTTGACTTCTGGATCGACTTCTTGAATATTTGCAGTTGGCGGAATAAATTGATGTTGCAGTGCCATCAGTGATGCTACGGCTTCCACACCGCCGGCTCCGCCTAATAAATGGCCGGTCAATGATTTCGTACTGCTGACATATGCATTTTCTGTTAAAGCTGCTTCAATTGCTTTACTTTCTGCTTTGTCATTGGCTTGGGTACTCGTACCATGGGCATTTACATAATTGACTTCTGCTGGTTCGATCCCCGCTTCTTTGACTGCTTCTTTAATTGCTCGTGCTGCGCCTTCACCATCTGGTGATGGGGCCGTCATATGGTAGGCATCACAAGTAGCGCCATAACCAACAATTTCGCCTAAAATAGTTGCCCCGCGTTTTTGGGCATGCTCTAATGATTCAAGCACTAAAACGCCAGCACCTTCACCCATCACAAAGCCATCACGCTCTTTATCAAAAGGAATCGATGCACGTGTTGGATCTTCTGAGGTGCTTAAAGCCGTTAAAGCCGCAAAGCCAGAAATCCCGATTTTATTAATACAAGACTCCGCTCCGCCGGCAATAATCACATCAGAATAACCGTGTTTAATATTACGGAAGGCTTCTCCAATAGAATGCGTTCCACTAGCACAAGCCGTTACGGTACTAGTACAAATTCCCTTTGCTCCAATTCGTAGCGCGACATTTCCAGCCGCCATATTCACGATAGCAAGTGGTACGAACATTGGTGAAACACGACCTGGTCCTTTAGCATCCATTTTGATGACTTGGTCTTGAATCGTTCCTAAACCTCCAACACCAGAACCGATCATCACGCCGAAACGTTCCATATTTTCTTCTTCCGTGTTAATGCCGCTCATTTCTAACGCTTCAAGCGCTGAATAGATGGCATACAGTGAGTATGTTTCCATCCGTTTCGTATCTTTTTTAACAAAATATTTTTCTAAAGGAAATTCTTTGACTTCACCAGCTAAAGTAATACCTGTTTCACTGGCATCAAAGCGTGTGATTGGTCCAAAACCATGATTTCCTGCTTTTAAATTCTTTAAAAATGTTTCTTCATCATTACCAATTGGTGAGGCAACACCAAAGCCTGTAATTACGACACGATTCATTTTCTTCCGTCCTTTCTTTACATGACCATTCCGCCATCAACGTTCAAGACTTGACCGGTGATGTAGCTGTTTTGGGCTAAGAACAACGCAGCGTTTGCCACGTCTTCCACACTGCCGAAGCATTTCAGCGGAATTTGACCTTCCATTTGTTCTTTAACTTTATCATTCAATTCATCTGTCATATCTGTTTTGATAAATCCAGGAGCGATCGCGTTGCATGTGATCCCACGAGGGGCGACTTCTCTAGCGACAGCTTTAGTAAAACCAATCACACCGGCTTTACTGGCGGCATAGTTGCTTTGACCAACATTACCAATCAAACCGACAACACTGGAAAGATTAATAATCACACCAGCACGTTTTTTCATCATTTGTTTCAAAACTTGTTGGGTCATATTGAATGTCCCTTTCAAGTTGATGTCTAATACCGCATCAAAGTCTTCCGGTTTCATCCGTAAAAGCAATTGATCTTTTGTGATTCCTGCATTGTTAATCAAGACATCGATCGTCCCTAGATTGGTTTCACAGTCTTTGATCATTTTCCCTGCGTCTTCAAAAGAGCTGATGTCGCCGCAAATAGACGTACATTTCACTCCTAAGGCTTCAATCTCAGCGATTTTTTCTGCCGGAATCTCTTTCCGACCATTCAAAACAATATTCGCTCCGGTTTTGGCGAAAGCTTTTGCAATGCCCCAGCCGATTCCACGACTGCTGCCGGTAATAAAGACAGTTTTATTGGTTAATTCCATTCGGACCTCCTAATTCATTCAGTGTTCTTCTCATCATTCGATCAATCATTCAGTTAAAAAGTCGATCGTCTCAGCCAAAGTTTTGGCATCTTCTACTCGACTAGTAGCTAAGCTACGGTCAATTTTTTTGATAAAGCCAGTTAATGTTTTCCCTGGACCGATCTCAATTAATCGCGTCACACCAAGTTCTTTAAAGGTTTGAACACTATCACTAAAGCGTACTGGCGACATGACTTGCTTCGTCAGCAATGAAACAATTTCTGCTTGAGGCATCACTTTTGCAGTAGTATTTGAAATGACTGGAATTTCCATTTCTTTAAACAAAATCGTCTGCAAAACTTCGTTTAATCGTTTGCTGGCTGGCTCTAACAATGCCGTGTGGAATGGACCGCTGACATTTAGCTGGATCATCCGTTTTGTTCCTGCCGCTTGCAATAATTCTTCCGCCTTCTCGACTGCGGCTACTTCGCCGCCAATCACGATCTGTTGCGGAGTATTATAGTTTGCTGGTGAAACAATTCCTAAAGCCGAAGCTTCACGACAACACGCTTCAATCACCTCAGCGTCTGTATTCATGACCGCTACCATTTTCCCGCTACCAGTTGGGGCTGCTTCACTCATAAATTGTCCCCGCTGATGAACTAGCTGAACAGCATCGCTAAAGGCTAATGCACCTGAGGCAACTAAAGCCGTGTATTCCCCTAAACTTAGGCCAGCAACGGCATCCGCATGGAAACCTTTTTCCTTCAAGACCCGTAAAAAGGCGGTGCTGACTGTCAAGATTGCTGGCTGCGTGTACTTAGTTTCATTTAGCCGATTGTTTTCTTCAAAACACAAATCTTCCATTGAAAAGCCTAAAAGGTCACTGGCCTCTTCAAAAGTTTCCTTTACACGTTTTTCTTGTTGATATAACTCTTTACCCATGCCGACATATTGCGCGCCTTGCCCGCTGAACAAGAATGCTGTTTTCATGATCGTCTCCTAATAGCAGGAAAGGCCAGGCCTTACGCCTAGCCTTTTCCCAAAATTTTATTAATTAAGCGTTTTGTTGTTTTTCAACGTATTCAACTAAATCTTTAACTGTTTTGATGCCGTCTTCTGTTTCGATCTTCACGTCAAATTCGTCTTCGATTTCGTTGATGATTTGGAATAAATCTAAGCTATCTGCTTCTAAGTCTTCTTGGATGTTCGTTTCCAATTTTACTTCGTCTTTCTCTACTCCTAGTTCTTCCACGATGATGTCTTGAATTTTTTCGAATGTCATAAGTTGTTTCCTCCGATAATTTTTAAGTTTTAGTTTTATATTTTTAACAAACTTACAGCTGGATCAATAGGTTGCCCCATGCCAATCCGCCGCCGTAGCCTGTCAATACCACTTTTTGATTGCTGTTTAAACTTAGAGTCCCTGCTTCAACGAGCTCATCCAATAGAATCGGAATGCTCGCCGCTGAAGTGTTCCCGTAGTTCATTAAATTCATCGGGAATTTTTCAATCGGTTCTTTCGTTTTGCGAGCGATTTTCTCAATGATTCGTTTATTGGCTTGATGCAGTAGATAGTAATCTACAGAATCTTCGCCGATAAATTCTTTCAAGCTTTTAGTCACATCATTTAAGGCAAAATTCCAAATTCCGCGGCCATCCATGACTAAAGCTGTACTAATTTCAGGACTTTCATGAAAAACATTATTGTTCAGACGAAAACCAGCAGTCAACGCATTCGCTCGTTCCCCATCCGCTCGCAACATTTGCTTTATAATAGAAGCTTCTTTACTGGCTTCCAATAAAACACCTGCGGCTCCGTCACCGAAAAGAACGGCTGAAGACCGATCCTGCCAGTCTAAAAGCTTCGATGTTTTCTCGCCACCAATCACGATTCCTCGCTGCATCCCACCACGCATGAAATTCTCCGCAGTCGCTAACGCATAAACAAAGCCCGCACAAGCTGCAGATACATCAAAGGCCATCGCATTTTTCGCACCCAATTGACCTTGCACCTGGCAAGCAACAGAAGGTGAGGTATAATCCGGTGACATTGTAGCCACGATAATAAAGTCTAAGCTCAACGGATCAATTTCCGTTTTGGCAATCAGTTTTTCCGCCACTTTGAAACACAAGTCCGAAGTATTTTCAGCCTCTGCTATATGTCGCTGTCTGATCCCCGTGCGTGATTGAATCCATTCGTCTGAGGTATCCATCCATTTAGCTAAGTCGTCATTCGTGACCATTTTTTCAGGTAGATAACGGGCTGTCGCGCGAATTTTTCCGAAGCTCATCATTTTATCTCCTCTAAATAACTAAATAGATTAACTAAAGCTTTTAAGAATACTTCCTGCTCATCCGTGTCCAGATCCTTGATGGCACGTTTCACCATCTCATGATGAAAATGCTGATGAACCCGAAATACGAGTCTGCCCTTTTTAGTTAAGCCCAACTTCACTACCCGGCGATCATCTTCACTACGGATTCGTTCGACGTATCCTTTTTTTACTAAACGATTGATCGAGGTTGTAAGTGTACCAACTGTCACCAGTAATTCTCTAGCGACTTCGGTTGTCGTTTTCTTCTTATACATCCCGATAGCGTCGATGGTGTGCATCTCAGTAATCGTCAAATCGCTAAATTGCGATTTCTTTAGTTCGTTTTCTTCAATCGACAAAACGTCGTTGAAAATTGAAACTAAATAGGTATTCAGTTCTTCCCAGTTTCTTTCCATGTCATCACCTAATTAGTTTGATTATCAAATCATTTGATGTTCAAACTATATCTTATTTTTTTTCTGAATGCAACAAGATTTTTTTAATTAATTAAAAATTAATGATTTAAACAAACGATCAATTAATAGTCGTCTATTCTAATACTTTGGCAATCAAAGTATATTGTTGGATAGTTTGGCTTTATTGAGTGATTATTCCCACCTTTAAAAAAAAAGAAAAGTCAGCTGTCGGAACACAGCTGACTTTTCTTTTTTTAAAATTAGACATTCCGATGCATCGGAATACTATTATTATTTGGACGAACCAGTAAATACTGAATAACATCAATATTGCTGGCTTGGAATGAAGCGGCGCAGGCTTGTAAATACAAATCCCACATTCGATAAAAGGCTTCATCTTTTTGTTCCATCACTTGTGCAGCGACTTGGTGGAAATTTTGTGTCCAATGTTCCAACGTCAATTGATAATCACGGCGCAAACTTTCTAGATCGATCAATTGCAAATTATTTTCAGTAATATGTCCAACGAGTTCTGTCACGCCAGGAATATAGCCACCAGGGAAAATGTATTGGTTGATCCATGCATTTGTTGCGCCACCTTGTTGGCGGCTAATTCCGTGAATCAGTGCGGTTCCATTTGGTGCTAAATGATTTTCCACCACTTTAAAATATTCTTGCAGATTTTCCCCACCGACATGCTCGAACATCCCAACACTAGTGATATGGTCAAATTCTCCATTCACATCACGATAGTCCCTCAATTCAACTGAGACGCTATCTTCTAACTGCTCTTCTTTGATAATTTTTTGGATATGCTGGTACTGTTCTTCACTTAAAGTAATCCCTTTAGCTTTTACTTTGTATTCCTTCGCAGCAGTAAAAATCAATGTTCCCCAGCCGCACCCAATGTCTAATAATGTTTCGCCAGGCTGGATGAATAATTTATCCAAAATGTGATGTACTTTATTGATCTGTGCTTGCTCTAAGCTATCCTCTGGTGTTTCAAAATAAGCACAAGAATAGGTTAGCGTTTTATCCAACCATAGCTCATAAAAATCATTACCTAAATCATAGTGGCTATGAATATCGTGAGCGGACTGTTTTTTTGTATGCTTTTCTTTTGGCAACCATTTTTTAAAATTCGCATTATGGAAAAAGCCGTTTGACTGATTGTAAACATCGTAAATCAACGCTTGCAGATTTCCTTCAATTTCGATCTTCTTCTCCATATATGCTTCACCTAATGCTAAGGATGCATTATTGATTAATTCCTTTACTGGAATCTTCTCATTAAAAATAATTTTAAAAACGATTTCTCCTTCAGAATTCCCGTATTCTTTTACCGAACCATCCCAAAAAGTAACTTCTGTTTTCTGAGAAAAAGACGGCTTAAATAGTTGATTATAAACTTCTTTATCTAACATAACATTGCCTCCCATAGGATATTTTCTGACTAAAGAAGGATATTTTCAAAAGATATGGCCTTGGTTTCGACAAAAAAAGGAATTCCTCATGGATTTATAATTAAAAACAAGATTAAAACGTTTACAAAAAAGCAAACAACAAAAAAACGGGTTTCCCCGTTTTATTGAATCAAGTCATAAATTTCCATAGCAACGATATCAATGTTATCGAATTGATAAGATTGTTTACTGTCGCTTTCGGTTAATTCGAATGTTTCTGTCGTATTATCATAAGTTACAGTACATTTCTCTACGCCTTCTTTTTCAAAACGACGTAATTGTACTTCATTATCAGTTGATTCAGTCATAGCTTCTAAGCGTTTAATAATGGCAACTAATTGTGAATGTTTCATCTAGATGCCCCCCTTCTTCTCAATTCTGTCTTATTGTATCAAATCCAATCGTATCTTGCATTGATTTTCATCAATTAATTTATGAATTTTTCACTAAATCTAACTTAAGATTACGACCACCATAGTTTGATCAAGGCTTGAGTCCCATCATTTTCAAATCCTTCATCTGCTAAACGTTCATAAAGCTCCGTCGCTAGTTTTGTTGCAGGCAGATCTAACTGCATTTTTTCCGCTTCATCCAAAGCAATTTTTAAGTCTTTGATAAAATGTTTAACGAAGAAACCCGCGCTGTAATCTTCTTTTAAGATTCGCGGTGCATAATTCGTCATTGACCAGTTCTGGGCTGCACCGCCGCCTAATGTAGCTAGAACTTTCTCCATATCCAAATTCGCAGCTTTCGCGTAGACCAGCATTTCAGTCATTCCAGTCATAGTTCCAGCGATCATAATTTGATTGGCCATTTTCGTATGTTGTCCCGCTCCAGCTGCCCCTTGCAACGAATAACTTTTACCCATAACCTTAAATAGCGGTACAACCTGATCGTAGGTCGCTTGATCGCCACCAACCATGATTGTCAAAGTGGCATTTTGCGCACCGAGATCACCACCCGATACCGGTGCATCTAATGCTACCGCTCCACGTTCTTTGGCTGTCTCATAAATCTTCCCAGCTAAAGTCGGTGTCGAGGTGGTTAAATCAACAAAAATTTTATTGTTGCTATCAACTGAAAAAATGCCTTTTTCGCCATAATAAATTTCTTCTACATCGCTCGGATAGCCCACCATTGAAAAAACAATCTCACTAACTGCAGTAACTTCTCCAGGAGTATCCTGCCAAACCGCACCTTGTTTCACTAATTCATCCGTTTTGCTTTTCGTCCGATTATAAACGGCCACTTCATGTCCTGCTGCTAAAAAATGTTTCACGATGGATTTTCCCATCACGCCTGTTCCGATAAATCCTATATTCATTTCTCTAACCTCCACATAAAAGAATAAATCCATCTCTAGTATACATCAAGAGATGGATTTCGCCTTTACTTATCCTCGCTATTTTTTAATGAAGCAATCCGTACCCGCATTTTCCGAACCGTTCGTTTCGGTAAGCGCTCTTCATCATGATTTTCTCCATAGTAATGGATTAATTCTTGATAGAAGTTAAAAATTTCAGACCCAAAACGTTCAGCAGAAATCTCAATTAGTTTTTCCGCCTGAATAGCCGGGTCCATTTTGATCTGCTGTTGCATATAATGAATCAATGCATCACTAAAATCTTCATCCTGCTCAAAGGTAGCACCTAATGTTTCATGATTGATTAATTGGTTCAAATAGTCATTGCCCTCTACCACACATTGAGTGCCAGAAGCAATCGCTTCAGCATAGGTCAATCCTTGTGTCTCAGACGTCGAGGCACTAACAAAATAATCTGCCGCATGGTAATAACAAGCGACATCCTCATGGGGGACTTCGCCAGTAAATTGAACATATTTTTGAATCCCTAATTGTTCCACTAATTCTTCTAACTCATCTCGATAGGGTCCTTTACCGACAATTACTAGCCGGGCGTTGGGAAAACTCATAAGAACTTCCGGGAATTGTTGAACAATGACGTGAATATTTTTTTCATAAGAGATTCGACTCAGTGATAATATCATCAATTCCCCATTTTGAATGCCTAATTTTTCACGTAAGGCTTCGGTTTCGATAGAAGTAATATCTGGCCGGATAAAGCGGTCAACTTCGATACCGGTCGGGATAATTTTCATAGGCACATCCACGTCATAGCGTTTTAACGTATCCACCACTCGTTGGCTAGGACAAACAACCCCTGTAGAATGATTGACGAACATTTTAATAAAGTGTTTCACATGAGTAGGCCGAACGACTTTCCCATTAGCGATGTAATGCAAATAATCTTCATACATGGTGTGGTACGTATGAACGACCGGAATATGCAAACGATTCGCAACCATTTTTCCTAAAAATCCAGCACCAAATTCGGTATGGGTATGAATAATTTCTAACTCTAATTCTTTAGCGATTTGGTAAGCGAACCAAATTCCTCTTACCACGATTCTACGATCCGTAAAAGAGATAAAGGGAACACTCGGCATCCGTACAATATCTTTTTCAAAATCCTCTGCTTCAGGATCAGTCGTGGTAAAAATATAAACCTCATGTCCTTGGCTTTCTAACTGTTCTTTTAACGTTTTAATTGAAGTAGCTACCCCACTGACTTGGGGAAAATAAGTGTCTGTAAAAAAACCGATCCGCACGTTAAAACCTCCAAACTATTTTGTTACCTTTGAATATATTTGATGATCATAAGGTAATTGCAAGACGGCCTGATAGACCGCCTTCAATTCTTGCCCAATTTCCGTGATACTTTTAGCTTGAGCGGTCTTAAAACCGGCTAACGTTAAATTAGGTAGCCGATGATTGACTAACTGACGAATCAGCTCTTCGAATTCCTGATTGGTATTGCCCATATAACAATTCTGTTGATCCTGCATCCATCCTTGATAGACTGGAATATTTCTCAATAAGACTTGCTGCTGGCTGGCCAACGCCTCGAGAACCACGATTCCTTCCGTTTCTTCATAAGAAGGAAAGAAAAAGAGATCTGCACCAGAGTACGCTCCCTCAATCAAATCGCCATTGATATAGCCAGGGAACAACACATTGGCAGGATGATTCTTATTTACGATGAGTCGGATATTCGCTGGAATCGAAAACATCGGCACAGCACCAAACCAAATGAATGTATATTCAGGCATTTTTTTTGCGATCTCAACGAAGTCAATGATTCCTTTACGTTCAAAAAATAGACCGACACAGATGACGACCTTTTGTGTCTCACTTAAGTGAAAATGCTTACGAAAAGCAGCCTCTTTGTATTCATCAGGGTAATATTTTTTTAAGTCAATCCCATTTGAAATGGCTGCGATAGGCTGTTTCAAGCCATAATTACGTAATAATTTTTTTGAATACGGTGTCGGCGTGATCAAGTGATCCGCCATTCCATACAAGCCCACAAGCCATTTTTTTACTAACGGAGCAAGTTGGTTAGAACCGACAAATGAGTTTCGAAAATCCTCTTCAGTTGAATGTGCATGATAAATCACTTTTTTACCCATTTTTTTGGCTTTTCGTGCTAAATGATAGCTTTTTAACCCATACGTATTAATGTGTAAGATATCATAATCAGTCGCACTAGGATCTAGCGTGTATTCGATCCCAGCAGATGCCAATGCTCTTTTTTGATGACTGAGTGCTCGACCAATCCCGGATTTTCCGATGACATTCTGACCTTCAAAGTAAAGTAAAATCTTCATAAACTGCCCCCCTCAAAAACAAATCAATTATATCATAAGGCTTCCTGCTTTATCTCAACCTGTGGTCTGATTTTAAGGAATTCAAAGAAACAAATAATTACTGAATAAAAAAGAAGCTGTAAAAGGAATAAGTCCCTTTACAGCTCCTTTAAACAAAATCTATTTTACGTATTCTTCAACTACTGCTTGAACTTCTTCCATTGTATCGCATTCTTTTAATGCTTTGTCAGCTAATTCAGCCATCTTAGTTGTTGTTAGACGTTTCATCAAGCTACGCGTTCTAAGAATAGAAGTCGCACTCATTGAGAACTCGTCTAAGCCCATACCCATTAATAATGGAACAGCAGTTTGATCGCCAGCCATTTCGCCACACATGCCAGCCCATTTGCCTTCAGCGTGCGCTGCGTCAATCACGTTTTTAATCAAACGTAAAATTGAAGGGTTGTATGGTTGGTAAAGGTATGAAACGCGTTCGTTCATACGGTCAGCCGCCATTGTATATTGAATCAAATCATTGGTTCCAACGCTGAAGAAGTCAACTTCTTTTGCGAATTTGTCAGCTAAAACAGCTGCTGCAGGAATTTCGATCATGATTCCGACTTGAATCGTGTCAGAAACTTTCACGCCTTCTTTAACCAATTTTTCTTTTTCTTCTTCGTACATTTTCTTCGCTGCACGGAATTCTTTTAATGTAGCAACCATCGGGAACATGATTCGCAAGTTTCCATGAACAGAGGCACGTAACAAAGCACGTAACTGCGTGCGGAACATGTCATCGCCCAATTCAGATAAACTAATACGTAATGCACGGTAACCCAAGAATGGATTCATTTCGTGAGGTAAAGTCAAGTAAGGTAATTCTTTGTCTCCGCCGATATCCATTGTCCGAACGACGACTGGTTTGTCACCCATACCCTCTAAAACAGCTTTATAAGCTTCAAACTGATCGTCTTCTGTAGGAAAATCAGGAGAGTCCATGTATAAGAACTCAGTCCGGTACAAACCGATCGCTTCAGCACCATTGTTATGAACGCCTTCAAGATCTTTTGGTGTACCGATATTTGCTGCTAATTCAAAATGTTTGCCGTCAGCAGTCACTGTTTCAGCATTTTTAAGTTTTTCCCACTCTGCTTTTTGAGCAGCGTAAGCTTCGCCGGCTTTTTTGTATTCAGCTGCTTGATCATCAGTTGGGTTAACGATTGTTTCCCCAATGATTCCGTTCACCGCTAAAACATCGCCTTCTTTAACTTTAGAAGTGATTTCTTTGGTTCCTACGATTGCAGGAATTTCTAATGAACGAGCCATGATCGCTGAATGCGATGTACGTCCGCCAATATCAGTAACGAAGGCTTTTACAAAGTTTTTATCTAATTGCGCAGTATCACTTGGAGTAAGGTCATGCGCGACAACGATAACTTCTTCGTCAATCATTGATGGATCAGGTAAAGTAACACCCAAAAGGTGCGCCAATACACGCTTTGTAACGTCGCGGATATCCGCTGCACGTTCTTGCATATAAGCGTTGTCATCCATCGCCTCGAACATGCCGATATACATATCAGTAACTTCTTTAAGTGAGCTTTCAGCGTTCACTTTGTTGTCTTGGATATGTTGTTTAATTTGACCAATCATTTCTGGGTCTGAAAGAACCATTAAATGAGCATCAAAAACTTGTGCTTCTTCTTCACCTAAGCTTTTCGCTGCTTTATCCCGAATTTTTTCTAATTCAGCAGAAGAAGCCGCCAAAGCGTCGTCTAAACGCTTTTCTTCGGCAGCAGTGTCTTCTACAGTATTTTGTTTGAAAGATAAATCCGGTTGTACTAGCAGATAAGCTTTTGCAACGGCTACGCCATCACTTGCGGCAATACCTTTTAGTAATTCAACCATTATTCAGATAATCCTTCCTTTTTCATTGTTTCTTCGATAGCTTCCATTGCTTCTTTTTCGTCAGCACCTTCAGCAGAGATAACAACGTCAGAACCTTGGCCAACACCTAGAGACATTACGCCCATAATTGATTTAAGGTTAACTGATTTCCCTTTATACTCTAAATTGATATCAGAGTTAAATTTGCTTGCAGCTTGCACTAATAAAGTTGCAGGACGTGCATGAATCCCTGTTTCTGCTACTACGTGAAAATCTTTTTTTTCCATATTGACCGTTCTCCTTTATAAAAAAAATGTTTTTTTATGTTAGGGCTTTAATGATAACAAAGACAATTTTGGGCCCTTCATTTCCTTAGATTACCATTTTTTTGCACTTGATACAACAATTTTAATCGATTTATTCAAGCTGAATGTATGCCCTTTCTTAAAATATCTTAGCTAGTTCTTCTACCTATTGATTTTCTTTGTTTTCATTTTTATTCCATAACACGGAGGTGTCACAAAAACCCTCTAGGCAACGTTTTAGCACTCTCGTTGTTTGATTGCTAATTTCTGAGACAAACTGTTTGCTTTTATTTTAAATCACGCTATAATAAATTCATGGTCAGTGATAGTCAAACTATTGACCAGCGTATCTTTTTACGAGATTCGCTTACTCGATGTACAATAGAAACAACAAGTATAGAAAGGGTGAAAAAGATGCTTTGCCAAAATTGTCACGAAAATGAAGCAACGATTCATTTATACGCAAATGTTAATGGACAGCGAAAGCAATTAGATTATTGCCAAAGTTGCTATCAAAAATTGAAGAATCAAGCTGGAGGTGCGCCACAAATGGCAGGAAATGATCCTTTTGGTTTTGGAAGTTTAGACGATTTGTTCCGCTCAATGTCGCAACAAATGCAACAACGACAAGGCGCTGCAGATCAAACACCACCGACTCAATTTGGTGGTGGAAATGGAATGAACAATCAACCCCCTCGCGGAAATGGCGGCGGTGGTTTACTTGATGAGTATGGCATTAATATCACCGGTCAAGCACGTGAAGGAAATATTGATCCCGTAGTCGGACGAGATGATGAGATTCAACGAGTGATTGAAATTTTAAATCGCCGGACAAAAAACAATCCCGTTTTAATCGGCGAACCTGGTGTTGGTAAAACAGCCGTAGTTGAAGGTTTAGCTCAAAAAATCGTCAACGGTGATGTACCACAGAAATTAATGGACAAAGAAGTCATTCGTTTAGATGTCGCTTCGCTCGTTCAAGGGACCGGAATTCGCGGACAATTTGAAGAACGGATGCAAAAACTAATCGATGAAATTCGCCAAGCGGAAAACATTATTCTTTTCATTGACGAAGTGCATGAAATTGTCGGCGCTGGTGCTGCCGGTGATGGCAACATGGATGCTGGAAATATTCTAAAGCCAGCGTTAGCTCGAGGCGAATTACAAATGGTTGGCGCTACGACTTTAAATGAGTACCGGATCATTGAAAAAGACGCCGCTTTAGAACGTCGGATGCAACCTGTTCGTGTCGAAGAACCTTCTGTTCAAGAAACAATCGAGATTTTGAAAGGCTTGCAACCTCGCTATGAAGATTATCATCATGTAAAATATACTGAGGATGCCATCAAAGCAGCGGCTGAACTTTCAAATCGTTACATCCAAGATCGCTTCTTACCCGACAAAGCCATCGACTTATTAGATGAAACAGGTTCGAAGAAGAATTTAACGATCCAAATCGTCGATCCAAAAACGATCGAAAAGAAATTAGCTGAAGCAGAACAACAAAAGTCTCAAGCTTCTAAAGAAGAAGATTTTGAAAAAGCTGCTTACTACCGTGATCAAATTAATAAATTACAAACAATGAAAGATCGCCAATTAACCGATGAAGAAACACCGGTCATCACTGAAAAAGATATGGAACAAATCGTTGAAAAACGGACAGGTATTCCAGTTGGCGAATTAAAAGAAAAAGAACAAACACAATTGAAGAATCTATCTGAAGATTTGAAACATCACGTCATCGGACAAGATGAAGCAGTTGAAAAGGTCGCGAAAGCCATTCGCCGTAATCGAGTTGGTTTAAATAAGAAAAATCGTCCAATCGGTTCGTTCCTATTCGTGGGACCTACGGGTGTTGGTAAAACAGAATTAGCCCGTCAGTTAGCCGAAGAATTATTTGGCTCAAGTGATTCAATGATTCGTTTTGACATGAGTGAATATATGGAAAAACACAGCGTCTCTAAATTGATTGGTTCACCTCCAGGCTATGTTGGCTATGAAGAAGCCGGTCAATTAACTGAGCAAGTCCGTCGTCATCCATACAGCTTGATTTTGTTAGACGAAATCGAAAAAGCCCATCCGGATGTGCTGCATATGTTCTTGCAAATCCTTGACGATGGCCGCTTGACCGATTCTCAAGGTCGGACAGTCAGCTTTAAGGACACAATCATTATTATGACAAGTAATGCTGGAACTGGTAAAATCGAAGCCAATGTTGGTTTTGGTGCTGCTCGTGACGGCGTAACCCGTTCGGTCTTAGGTCAACTAAAAGATTTCTTTGCACCAGAATTCTTGAACCGTTTCGATGCAATTGTCGAGTTCAGTTCATTGTCGAAAGAAAACTTGATGAAGATCGTATCATTGATGTTAGACGATGTGAATGAAATGTTAGCTTCACAAAAAATTACCATCGATGTACCAGACAATGTCAAAGCAAAATTGGTTGACTTAGGCTACGATCCAGCAATGGGAGCTCGCCCACTTCGTCGGACGATCCAAGAAACAATTGAGGACGGCGTTGCCGAATTCTATCTTGATCATCCAACCATTACTGAATTAAAAGCGAAACTGGATAAAGAAGATCATATCGTCATTACATCAAAGCCTGAACGATTGGCTAAAGAAGATAAATAACTGTTAAAAAGGATTCCCGCAAAACGCGGGAATCCCTTTTCTCTCTGTAAATTTTTTTAATTTATTCATCTATTTCGAGCAATTTCCTTCTTTTTTTTTAATAATTTTTATATAATTATCTTATAACGTATTCTGTTGGAAGAAGGTGTTTCGCGATGAAACTTATCAATGTTACAAATAGTCATTCTCGAATGGTCTATAATCAATTGGAGAATACCGATGCAAATATGATTAAAGTCTACACGATTGGTAACACAACCGTGATCTATACAGATGCCTATAAACATGCTGAGATAGTTCTCAAAAATAAGAATCGAAACATATTACCCACCGAAGTTGAATTTGTACATAAATACTTTAAGCGTAAATTAAACGACGGTACCTATGATTTTGAAAACATTTCGTACTTAGAATCACCAGGATTAATTGAGATGTCGATAAAAAAGAGTTGAAGCTAAAATTAGCTTCAACTCTTTTTGTTTACTTTACTAGCGATTCGCGGCAGTTGGAAGATACCCACTAAAGCAAGTACTTCAATCCATTGAATAACTGGTACCCCACCTCCAGTGTAAATCATCATAAATAAATCGCGTCTCTCTGGCGCCCATGAACAAAACCATGAAACGCCAATCAAAAAAATGACATAAGATAAACTTAGACCAATTATTAATAGTAACAGGCCTCTAAAAGTACTAGAGTTAGATTTAGAAAAAAAACTGCCAAACAAACTTAAAAAAATTCCTACACAAAAAATAATCAACCACAGAGGTACTGTTTTTTGATAGATCTTAATAATCGTATTAGCAATTTTAGCAGTTTTTGTTAATTCGATTGGTTTTGGATTAGGCTGATTAATATCTCTCCAATTATTAGCAAAGGAATGATTTAATATTTTTTCAGCCATTTGGACATCTTCTTGTGGTCCTAGTGTAGCATCAGAACCTTGCTGATAGCTTTTGTAAAACACCGTATAGTCAATACCCGATCTCATAAATTCAGCAACAAGTGGTAGGTCTTTTTTACGCTTACCATCGCCGGTAGCGGTCAAATAGATTTCCTTTTTCTTCGTAAGTTGCTTTTTCTTGTACGCGGTTGTTAACTCGGTATTGACTTTTTGCCAAAACGCCTCGGTCTTTCTTCCATCCTTATAATATCCTGATTGTGCCGCAGCATCTCTCAATGCCCAAAAAATGATATCACCTGCAATATCCTCTCCGCCGCTCCAAGGACTTCCTTGATAAATCCAATCGATATTTTTACTGATTGCTTTTAATGTTGGCGATACTGACTCGGCTTTTTCAATAGCTTTGCGAGAAACCCAGATCTTGCTATTTTTTTCATTTAAATCCGTACCATCATCCATTCTGATTAATTGCTTGGAAACTTTACCAAAAGCACCGCCGGTTCGATCATTGGCTATTGCGATTCCGTAATGTATTTCGTTCATATTTTTTAAAACTGCCGTAGTCGTACCCAGCAAAACAAAAGGCAGGATACACAGAAACAACTTCGTTAGCTGAGACTTGTGAATCATAATTGATTTCTCTGAAAAAACCAGCGTTGTCAATTTAAAGTGTAGCTTATTTTCAAAGATTACTGACCCCGCAATAATTAACAGTCCCACAATCATTAAAGGTAATAACCAAAGTGAATCTTCCCGAATATACCAATAAAAAGGAAAAACCAGCGATAAACCGACACTCCAAAGAGCAAATGAGTTTAGTTTTGCTGTCCTTCTAAAATATAGCCCCACCAAACAACCAATCAATAGCAATACTGCCGGCACAACCAAGGTATTGCGATAAATACGTGTACTGTATTCACCCGTAAAAGTGACCGGTGAAAATAGAAAGAAGCTATAAATAAAGGTTAGAAGCCAACGATTTCTGATCAAAGGCAGCAAAGCCCTTGTCGAAACAGCACTTGCTAGGATATTGAACAAGCCTAACAACACACCATAGCTTAAGTGAAGCTTATTCCCTAACGCCATAAAAAGAGAATACGAAATCCCTTTTGACAAAGTTTTCGTAGAATAATCCCCTAACCAATGTCCTTGTAAAATGGAGTTGCTATAACGAATAAATAATTGATCATCATAGCCAGCAAATAAATTAACGTAGTAGGCAGCTTTAACACATAAAACTAATCGAAGCACGGTCAACCCGAGCAATCCTAGAATCAAAAGATATTTACTTGGCTGCTTTAAAATTTTTTGTCTAAATTTTTTACCGCGAACCATTACTTGTTGCATGTATCTATCTCCTTTTGACTACATCAAGCTCTTCAATTCTACATCTGGATACTTATCCGCAAACCAACGCATCGCAAATTGATTTTCGAATAAAAATAGTGGTTGATCGAAGCGGTCCTTCGCTAAAATATTCCGACTAGAACTCATGCGTTCATCTAATTGTTCTGGATCAATCCAGCGAGCGATTTTATTTCCCATTGGCGTCATGACAACTTCAGCGTTGTATTCGTTCAGCATTCGATATTGAAAGACTTCAAACTGCAATTGACCCACTGCACCGATAATATATTCATCCGTCAAATAGGTCTTGTATAATTGGATTGCGCCTTCTTGAACGAGTTGATAAATTCCTTTATGGAAGGATTTTTGCTTCATCACATTTTTAGCGGTGACCTTCATAAATAATTCCGGTGTAAATGAAGGCAATTCTTCATAGGCAACCTTTAATTTTCCTTCATATATCGTATCACCGATCTGGTAGTTCCCGGTATCATAGACCCCGATAATATCTCCTGCCACGGCTTCTTCTACATTTTCTCTGGCATCCGCCATAAATTGCGTGACATTACTCAATTTCATTTTCTTCGCTGTCCGGCCTAAAAAGACATCCATCCCCCGCTCAAAAGTTCCTGAGCAAACACGGACAAAAGCGATCCGATCACGATGATTTGGATTCATATTAGCTTGGATCTTAAAGACAAAGCCGGAAAATTCTTCTTCGTAAGGTGAAACAGCTTCACCCTCTTCAGTTTTATGGGCATGTGGTTTTGGGGCTAAGTCTACAAAAGATTCTAAAAAGGTTTCAACCCCAAAATTCGTTAAAGCTGAGCCGAAGAAGACAGGGGTTTGATCGCCACGGCCAATTTTTTCAAGATCAAATTGATCGCCTGCTTCTCGAACGAGCTCAACTTCACCTAAAACATCTTCATAAATCGACTTTTCTTTTAACGGATGGGCTCCAGCGATTTCGCCATCAGTCAGCTTAACAAAGCGTTCGCCTTCGTATTGTTCTGGGCGATAAAATTCGATCCGTTCATTGTAGATATCATATAAACCTTCCAACCCTTTTCCCATGCCGATCGGCCAATTCATTGGATAGGATTCGATGTCTAATAATTCTTCCAGCTCTTCCAATAATTCCAAAGGTTCACGACCATCACGGTCTAATTTATTAATGAAGGTAAAAATCGGAATGCCACGACGTTTAACGACTTGGAAAAGTTTTTTCGTTTGGGCCTCAATCCCTTTGGCGCTATCAATTACCATGACGGCACTATCGACGGCCATTAAAGTACGATAGGTATCTTCTGAAAAATCTTCGTGTCCCGGGGTATCCAAAATATTGACTCGTTTGCCGTCAAAATCAAACTGCATCACCGAACTGGTCACTGAGATCCCACGTTGCTTTTCAATATCCATCCAATCGGATTTCGCAAAGTTCCCGGTTTTTTTACCTTTAACGGTTCCGGCTTGACGGATCGCGCCGCCGAATAATAATAATTGTTCAGTAATCGTCGTTTTACCAGCATCCGGGTGGGAAATAATGGCAAACGTGCGACGACTGTCCACTTGTTGTTTTAAATTAGGATTGTTCATATTATTGCTCCATTCATCTAGCTAGTTTCTTTAAAATTTCAACCCAATCAGTATAGCATGGATTTTACTTGCTTGAAAAGTTGAATCGTTTTTTGTTGTGATCTATAAGAAAGGCTTTCGCGAACTCCCTCAGCTTTTTACCAGTTTTTCTTCTTGCTTGATTGAGATTAGCAAAATGGTATGCGTAACGACAATCTGAATCATTTTTTGTGTTTTTGGAAAAATGATTCCCTAATTAGGAATCCGCTGAGCAATCAGAACAAACTTTTGATAAATGACTCAGAAACACAAAGTTTTAACTTTGATGTTGAACAGTTCCTACTTGGTGCCGCTCAAATTTCGAAATCATTTGGCTTATTGCCGATAAAGCTAGTTCGTGAAGCCAGACATGGATATACCTGCTGTAAAGCGATTTATTCATTTGAAATTTTATACTTTCCTTCAAGAGTTTACAAAAAGAAAACACTCTGCTACGCAGAATGTTTTCTTTGTCCTTGTTAGCGTCTTGGTTCGTCGTCATCGAAGTCTTTCGTAAATAAACGACGTTCCTCTTCAGGCTCGGCATTTTCATGCTCTTCAGGATGGAAAATCGCTCGCAAGGTCAAGACGCGAGAGCCTTCCATTTCTTCTGAGATCAAAGTTAAATCATCCACATCAAAGGACAACTTCTCACCTTCGTCAGGAATCGTTCCTAAGGCGGTGATCAAGTAGCCCGCCATCGTGTCGACATCACTCATATGCAAGTTTAGCCCAAATTCTTCGTTAAACTCGTCAATCAGCATTTTGCCGTTAATTAAGTATTCGTTGTCGCCAACTTTTTCATACAGTTTTTCGACTTCATCAGATTCGTCGTCGATTTCGCCAACGATCTCTTCCAATAAATCTTCAAGGGTTACTAACCCTACCATACCGCCATACTCGTCTAAGAGGATCGACATTTGGTTTTGAGTTTTCTTTAATTCATAAAGTAGATCGTCAATGAAGATCGTTTCTGGTACAAATAACGGTTCTTGCAAAATTTTTTGCAATTGTACGTTTTCAAAGCCGAATTGACGCGCTGATTTTAACAAGGTCTTCGTGTGTAAAATTCCGACTACCTTATCTTTATCCTCATCGTAAACGGGAATTCTTGAATAACTTTCATTCAAGATCTCATCGATGTTTTCCAATACAGGATCATTGATATCGATCATAAACGAATCTGTCCGTGGAACCATCACTTCGCGAGCAACTTTGGTGTCTAGTGAGAAAACGCCTTGAAGCATTTCGATTTCGTCATTATCCAATACGCCTTCTGTCTCTAACATATATCGCATTTCATCACGAGTCATTTTCGTGTCTTCATCATCAAAAGTCATTGGCGTGATTTTCGCCAAAAGATTGGTTGAAGCCGTCAGTAACCAAACAAATGGTTTTGTAATTATTCCTAGCATGCGCACAACACCGGAAGTAAACTGAGCAACTTCCTCTGTTTTAGTCATGGCAATCCGCTTGGGGTACAATTCTCCAAATACAATCGAAACATAGGTCAATAATATCATGACGATTACAGTAGCTAGAGTCTTGGCTACCGCACTACCGCCTAAAACTGGTGCCAAACGAGCAGACAATCCATCTGCCAAAGATGCCCCTGACAAGATATTTACTAAAGTAATCCCAACTTGGATCGTTGATAAAAAATTATTTGGATCATGGATAATCTGCAATAATTTCTTCGACTTGGGATTTCCCTCATCCGCTTTTTGTTCTACCCGGTTTTTATTGACCGACACCACCGCGATTTCAGCCGCAGCTAGAAATCCGTTGATTAACGTTAATACGACTAATAAACTTAGTTGTAAAATTAACGACTGACTATCGGGGTCAGCATTCATAATTGCATTCGCTCCTTAATTTAAAGTGTAAAAAAAGTGGCACAAAGGCCACAATAAAATCGTATCACATCGATTGTTTTTATGCAATCTTTATCAAGCGTGACCGATCCTTAACTTAAAAATTCCTGTTCCCGTTCTTCTTGTTTCGTTTGTCTAAAGATTTTTGCGATAAAGACGATGATCGTCCGTAAAATCGCATATACCGGCACGCCTAGAAAGACACCTAGAATGCCCGCCAAATTTCCAGCAACTAACAAGATCAAAATAATCGTCAAAGGATGAATATTTAAAGACTTGCCAATGACATTAGGATAAATCACGTTGCCGTCGATCTGTTGAACAATGATAACCACTATCACACATAATAATGCTTTATAAGGTGAATCAAAGAAGGTATAGATCAAAGCTGGCGCTAATCCAAGATAAGGACCTAAATAAGGAATCAAGTTCGTTAAACCGGCAATCACACCGAATAAAAAGGCATAATCAACACCAATTAATAAGTATCCTAAAAAAGTAAAGGTTCCAACGAATAAGCACTCGATTGCTTGGCCACTAATGTAATCGGATAAGGTCTTATTCAACTGCTTCAATAAGCCTTTGATGTTTTCCCGCTGCTTTTCAGGGAACACTTTCTCAACATTCGGTACTAGTTTCTCACCGTCTTTCAGCATGTAAAAAAGAATAAACGGAACCGTGATCAATAGTAAAACGACTGTCGTGATTTTCCCAATCAAAGAGCCTAAACTATTGGTTAGCCCGCCTAGAAATTGTTGCAGCAGATTTCCCGCTGATACATCAAAATTACTAATATACTTATCGACATCCAATTCTTTAAAAAGTGGAAACCGAGTGGCGTTATTTGCCGCTTCCTGCAGCCACGTTTGCATATTGTTGACAAAACCGGGGATATTCTTCGCCAAAGAAACCAACTGATCAACTAAATTTGGAATAACACTCATAAAAACTAATACAATGATAGCAATCAATAAAATGAAGATCAGCGCGATCGCCGGTAGCCGCTTCACACCTAATTTCATTAATAAATTAACCAGCGGATTCAATAAATAATACAAAAAGCCGGCAATCAAGATCGGCGCAAATAGCGTCGTAAAAAATGTTCCGATCGGTTGAAAAATAAAATCGATTTTTGATGAGACCAAAATAAAGGTGGCGATAATCAAAATCTCCACAGACCAAAACATTAATTTTGAATTTCTAATTTTCTCAAACATCCATCTACTCCTTTTTTTAGATTTGGTTTATAGTATACATCATGTGGAGAAAAATCCCCTTGAGGAAGGTGTCATTATGAAAATTTTAATTACTAAGGATACGATGAGCGAGATTTATTTAGATGCTGTTCGGATTCGCCAAAAAGTCTTCGTCCAGGAACAAGGCGTACCGGCCAATTTAGAAATTGATGGCAACGAAGCCTATTCGGTCCATTTTGTCCTTTATACGGATGAAGAAAAACCAGCAGCTACCGTTCGTTTGTTGCCGCTTGACGAGCAAACATTCAAGTTACAACGGATGGCTGTGCTAAAAGACTTTCGTGGGAAAAATTATGGCCGAGAAATCATCGCCGAAGCCGAAGCCTTTGCGCAGCAACAACATTTCAAAGTCATTGAACTTGGCGCACAATTGACCGCTCAGGACTTTTATCAAAAATTGGGCTATGTTCCTTATGGTGAAGTCTTTCAAGATGCTGGGATTGATCATGTGCATATGAAAAAGGAAGTATAAATAGGAACTATAAAAAACTGCTGACTCTCATCAGCAGTTTCTTTCTACTTCCGCGACAATTGCTTGTAGCGATCATACCAAATATCAATATAGCCTTGGGAAAAAGGCCCCTTTTCATTGTTGATCCAGTCCACTAAGATCTTGACGTTTTCTTTTAGAACATAATCAATTTCTTTAGAATAATGCATCTGTTGGCTATGCGCTTCATATTCATCAACGTCGAGCAATCGTTTTTCCCCATCAGGAAAAACCTTGACATCTAAATCGTAGTCAATGTACTTTAACGCTTCGTCATCTAATACATAGGGTGAAGCCAGATTACAATAATAAGAAACTCCCTTCTCTCGTATCATCGCTATTATGTTGAACCAGTATTTTTGATGAAAATAAACAATCGCTGGTTCGCGAGTGACCCATCTTCTGCCGTCTGATTCTGTGACCAGAGTGTGGTCATTCAGGCCGATCAGTGAACACTCACTTGTTTTTAATACCATGGTATCCCGCCACGTTCGATGCAAACTGCCGTCGTGTTTGTAACTTTTGATGGTCACAAACTCTCCTTCTTTTGGAACTCCCATAGCTACCCTTCCCTCAGCGGAAAACTCCGCATTTGTTTGGGTGTTATCACACCGACATCAGAATTATTATAGCAATAAAATCTAAGATTGCCTACTAATCTTTGTCGTCGTTGCGATTATTTTCAAAAACTTCCAACATTTTTTGTTGGGGCTTTGGAAAAACATACTTAGGAAAATCATTTGGCTTTACCCAAGTGCCTTGTAAAGTCAATGGTGTGCTGCTGCGTCCATAAAAAACGAGGATATGCCAGCGCAGATGACTAAAGACATGTTTGACTTCACCAATGATTTTTTTCTGCCAAATAACTGCTTGCCCTGAGAAAAATTCCGGACTGTCTTCAGCCACTTGCGAGCTAGAAAATAAATCCCAAGCTTCGGGAGCATATTGACTTTGCAATTCTTTAAAGCGAGTTTCCGATAATTCTTCTAATGGAAACAACCACAGATTGGCTAACAAGCCTGACTCTGGCCGCTGCTGTAAAAGAAATTCCTGCTGGTTATTTTCAATAATACCAGCGACGTAATACACATCTTTAGGCTTTTGTTTTTTCGATTTGATGGGAAAATCGGTTTGGCGATTTTCCTTGTAGGCTTGACAATAGTTTTGGATTGGACAGCTTTCACATTGGGGGCTCTTAGGAATACAAATACTTGACCCTAGATCCATCATGGCTTGATTGAAATCGCCCGGTTCAGTCGGGCTGATGATTGTTCGCATCGCCTCATCGAAAACACCACGGCTGCTGGCTTTGGCAATATCTTCTTCAATACAAAATAAGCGGCTGACCACTCGCATGACATTACCGTCAATTGCCGGCTCAGGAATCTCAAAAGCAATACTGCTGATTGCCCCTGCCGTATAGGGTCCGATCCCTTTTAACGAACGAATTGCTTCGACTGTTGTTGGAAAATCACCGTCAAACTCTTCCATGATTTGCTTCGCCGCTACCTGTAAATTACGCGCCCTAGAATAGTAGCCTAGACCTTCCCAAACTTTCAACAATTTATCCTCTGGTGCTACTGCCAACGCTTCGATTGTCGGAAATTCTTCCATAAAGCGATAAAAATAATCAATCACCGTATCGACTCTAGTCTGTTGCAGCATAATCTCCGAAATCCAAATCCGGTAAGGATCATGATTATAGCGCCATGGCAGATTCCGTTTTTCCTGTTGATACCACGCCAAGAAGTCAGCTTGTAATTCAGCAATCTCTTTCGTTGTCCAATTTTCCCAGCCCTTACTCATCAGCTTTCTCTTTTCCACGAATAAACGTGTCGATTTGATCTAATTGGAAGCCTTTTTGATATAAGCTTTGTTTGACCTTTTGGCGCCGTTTGGCGGGTTCAAAGCGTTGATTCTTGCGCCATAATTTCTCCCCTTGCACTTCAAGAGCGTCATTTTCCTGTTCTTCCACCTCGGAAAAATCCAGTTCAGCCAAAACATTTTTACTCATATCACTGTTGAAGCCTTTGGTCATTAACAACTGTTGGACTTTTTGGCGAACTTCTCGTTGACTATGGTGATGAAATTTTTTCAAGGACTTTTTGGCCGTGTGAAGCGCCACCTGAAATTGTTCATCAGTTTCATACAAATACAAAGCTTGCTGAATATCATTTTCCTTCAGGCCCTTTTGCTTTAATTTTTGTTGTAAGACTCGTGGCCCTTTATCGCCAAGCCGCATTTGGGTACGAATATAACTCTCCCCGTAGACCAGATCATCGACTAGCTTGACTTCCTTCAAGCGAGTGACGATTTTATTGCGGTCATCATTTTCAATTTCATTATCCTTTAAATACGTTCGGATTTCTTTTTCCGTTCGTAGTTGATAGCTCAAATAGTTTAGTGCCATTTGATAGCCCATATCTTCTTTACCTTCTCGCTTAATCTCAGCCAGAAGTTTCTCATCTAATTCTTGACCTTTCAGTAATCGATGGCGAACCACAGTATCTTCCGATAAACGCAGCGTTTCGCCGTTAGAAAATTCTACTTTATAAAAAGGGCCACGCCCTTGGCTGATTTTTACTACCGTCATCATGCTGACTCCCCCTCGCAAAAATTAATTCTATCATAGAAACCCAACCAATCACTAAAAATATGCTAAAATAATGCCAGCCAAATGGATTGAATCCATTTGAAAACATAAAAAAAATTGCGCTTGATAAAAACGATTCATTAGCTTGTCCAATTATCACTAGCAACTTGTATAAATAGAAAGGAGCTGCCTCATGGCTGTTCAATTAAAACCGAACCAAACATTGACCTTAAAAATCAAACGCCTTGGCATTAACGGTGAAGGCATCGCTTATTACAAACGGCTGATTATTTTTGTAACCGGCGCCTTACCAAACGAAACGGTGGTCGCCCGGATCACTAAAGCGACCCCAAGATTTGCGGAAGCCTCCTTAGTAAAGATCACCAAAAAAAGTCCTGATCGTGTCACACCTCCGTGTCCAGTTTACGAAGAATGCGGTGGCTGCCAATTGCAACATTTAGCTTACTCCAAGCAGTTAGACTTTAAAAAAGACTTATTGCGTCAGGCACTGGAAAAATTCAAGCCAGCCGGTTATCAAGCTTTCCAATTACGTGACACTTTAGGAATGGACGATCCGTGGCACTATCGGAACAAGGCTCAGTTTCAATTACGCCAAAATAAGAAGACTAAGCAAGTTGAAGCTGGTCTTTATCAAGCGGAATCCCATCAGCTAGTTCCAATTAAAGATTGTCTCGTACAAGAACCGACGACTCAAAAAGTCATCAATACCGTCGTAAAACTTTTGACAAAATATGATTTGCCAATTTACGACGAACGCACGAACTCAGGAATTCTCCGGACATTGATGGTGCGGATCGGTATCGAGACTGGCGAAGTCCAGCTAGTCCTGATTACCAAAACCAAAAAATTGCCGCAAGCAAACGCCTTGATCCGCGAGATCACCAATCGGTTGCCAGAGATCGTTTCGATCATGCAAAATGTGCAAGACAAAAAAACGTCTGTCATCATGGGAGATGAGACGCTCCATCTTTGGGGCAAAGAAGTCATTAATGAAAAAATCAACGAAGTGAGTTTTGAGCTTTCGCCTCGTGCCTTCTTCCAATTGAACCCGCAACAGACAAAGGTGCTTTATCAAGAAGCAATCGATGCTTTAGATTTGGCGACGCCTAAAACAATTGTCGATGCTTATTGCGGTGTTGGAACGATTGGGCTTTCATTAGCCAAACAAGCGAAAGAAGTTCGGGGCATGGATATCATTCCCCAAGCGATCGATGATGCTAAGAAGAATGCGGAAGCAATGAACCTGACAAACACTCATTATGAAGTTGGAACCGCTGAAAGTTTGTTACCAAAATGGTTAAAGGAAGGATTTGCGCCAGATGCCATCGTCGTAGATCCGCCTCGGACCGGTTTAGACAATCAGTTGTTAAAAGCGATCCAAGAATCGCCGAGTCCCCAGATGGTCTACATTTCCTGTAATGTTTCTACTCTGGCACGTGACCTCGTCAGCCTCGCAAATATTTATCAGGTAGACTATTTACAATCGGTTGATATGTTCCCACAAACCGCCCGTTGCGAAGTCGTCGTGAAATTAACTAGAAAATAAGCAAAAGGAGCTGAGATTAAATTATCTTAGCTCCTTTTGCTTATTTTAATAATTTACAGCTGGTTGACCATAAGGATCACTTTGTTGACCTGCGTTTGGATCGGTAGCACCACCATAACCTTGATTTGGATCAGTATAACCTTGATCGTACTGCGTTTGATCGCCGTTTTGAGTAGTATCACTACCTTGTTGGTAGCCATTACCACTTGTATCATAATTGTTCGGATTGTCATAGCCAGGAGCAAATTGGCTCGTATCTTCGCTAGCTTTGCCATCTGAATCGTCGTAAAACAAGCTGTTGGCATCTTCCTGGTTTAGATTTGGCAACGTGCTGGCTGTTGGTTTGTCCAATTGTTTTTTCAAGGTATTTTGAATATCTAACAATTCATTCGTACCTAAAATTTGATAATAGATTTCATCGATCATTTGACTCTTACCAACCAATTGTTTCTGTTTGATCGTATCAAAGGCTGGTAGATAGTTTGTACCGATATCCATCATATCATCCCATGATAAATCCGTTCGCATATTTTTTTCGACGGCTTTTAGGATCTTCTTGTAATTTCCTACGCCGTTGATTGACATAGCCTTACGTAAAATTTTGGTTACAACCTCACGTTGGCGACGTTGACGTCCAACGTCTCCTTCAGGATCTTCGTAACGCATCCGGGCGTAGGCCAAGCCTTTTTCCCCATCAAGCTTCTGCTTTCCTTTTGCCACATGAATACCATCTAAAGTGAAATCAATCTTATTATTTACTTCGATCCCACCAACGGCATCGATCAAATCCTTCAAACCTCGCATATTGATTGAGACGTAATGGTCTAACGGAATATCTAACAGCGTTTCAATCGTGTCCATCGACATTTTGACACCGCCAAAGGCATAGGCGTGATTCAACTTGTCATTGGTACCATAACCAACGATCTTCGTTAAAATGTCGCGGTCAAGACTGACGATTGTGGATTTTTTCTGTTTAGGATTGATCGTCACTACCATCATACTATCTGAACGGCCCTGATCTGAACGACCTAGGTCGCCCGTGTCAATCCCCGCAAGCAATATGGAAAATGGTTCTGCGTTATCGATATTCGGTTTTTCTCCGCTCTCACGCTTCAGACTGGTTCGTTTAACAGTTTGACGAATGCTATCAACCATTTTACTCGCATCATTTGTTACTTGGACAGCATAATAGGTAATGCCCCCTACAAATAAATTTAAGAGGACTAATAATCCAACAATCACTTTTTTCCAACGACTCATCGCGCACCTCAATCAACATTTTTTACGGTTTATTTTCTCATAGAACGACTTTTGGTTCAACCAACACCAAAAAAAATAATTTTATATAACAGAAATTTAAAAAAGCAATAACTAAAATTCTACTCTATGAAACCGATTTATACCATAAAATTATGAAGATTCCTAGAATTTACAAGCTATCCTTTCTTAATTATCGTCGAAAGTATTTTTTCAATATAGAATTTAAACTTTTATTAAAAATGAATAGCTTGATTACCATCCTTATTAATACAATGAGCAAAACAAAAAAAGATGCTCGAAAGCATCTTTATAATCAACTATTTAGCCGCTGCCAAATTTTTATTCGCTTGATCCCAGTTAACAACATCCCAAAAAGCGGCGATGTAATCTGGACGAACATTTTTATATTTCAAGTAATAGGCATGTTCCCAAACATCCAAACCAATAATCGGTGTTTTGCCATCTGTTAATGGACTATCTTGGTTGGCAGTCGAAGTGATTTCTAGTTTGCCATTATTGATTACTAGCCAAGCCCAGCCAGAACCAAAACGACCGGTTGCAGCTGTTTTGAATTCTTCTTTCATTTTTTCAAAACCGCCGAACGCTTCATCAATGGCTGCTTTGATCTCACCTGTTGGTTCACCGCCAGCGTTTGGCGCCATAATTTTCCAGAAGAAGCTGTGGTTTGCGTGACCGCCCCCGTTATTACGGACAGCTGTCCGAATATCTTCAGGAACTTCACTTAAATTCGTTACTAGTTCTTCTACTGTTTGTTCTGCCAATTCTGGATATTTTTCAATCGCAGCGTTTAAGTTAGTCACATACGTGTTGTGGTGTTTATCATGATGCAAGTGCATCGTTTCAACATCGATATAAGGCTCTAAAGCGTCGTATCCATAAGGTAAATCTGGTAAAGTATAAGCCATTGTTCAATTCCTCCTTAAAATATCTTACATTTTAACTGTATCAAACAACGCAACTATCTTCAAAACATATGCTTAGCGTGGTGAAGAATTCGTTTTCTCCTCCTCGATAACCTCTACCTTCTTGAAAATAAATACCTTACTGAAAATATAATTGGCTACTACGACGACTACTTGAGTGATGAGCTTAGCGACTAGATTCCCTGTGTGTAGCATGTCGATGAATAAATACATACAAGCCATATCCATGCCAAAAGAAAGAATCCGGGCAAATAAAAATTTGCTAAATTCCCAAGTTAACGCTTTAAAGCCCGCTGTCTTTGATTGAAAGACCCACAGCTTATTTGTTACAAAAGCAAATAGAACCGAGCAAATCCAGGAAATAGCATTAGAGATTGGCCAATTAAAATGAAAAATTTGATACGCCAATGCAAAAGTAACGATGTTTACAACCGTTGCTAACCCGCCAAAAAACAAATAGACAAAGACTTCCCATAATCTTTTTGCTTCAAGATAATTTTTAAATTGATGATAGCTTTTCATAATTACTCACTTTCCTATTCGTCTCTTCTTAAAGTAAGATAGCGGAGCTAGAAAAAATAGTCAATTCTTTCTTTGAATCTTTTTACATTTTTACGGATCAGCTTGTTATTTCAAGCTTACTTCGATACAATGGCTCTTGTATACAGATTGGAGCGATCACATGACTTTTCGTCAATTAATCAAGGGATCCCTTTTTCGTTTCGAAGAACTAAAGAATGCGAGAAATACCCCTTTTTGGAAATCTATTATCTATCTCTTAGGCTTGAGTCTGCTGCTGGCGATTCCTACCGTCTATCAAGCACTCCAAGTAATGGATCAAATCAAATCAGACAGCTTAAAGATCGTACAAAAAATTCCTGATTTTGAAATCGAAAATGGTGAAATCAAAACTGCAAAACCTGAAAAAGGCTTTATTTATCAGACCAATTCGGTCATTCTTACCTTTGATCCCGCTGGTAAACGCAGTCAACAGGATGTCGAAAAAGATTTAGTGGGAAATTATTTCAGTGTCGGTCTCTTAAAAAACGAAGCCTTGTTAGTTCTACCCGACTACGGCGGTGTTAGCTCCGCGATGTTTGGTGATAATGTATTGAAATTTTCTTACAAGCAAGAGCCTTTGAAAAATATGACCGGTGAAAAATTAAAGGCCGGACTTAAAGATTTAAAAATACCGGTATGGACACCAATTGTTATGTTGTTAGCAGGACTTTATCCTTCCTTCATTAACCTATTTGTCACATTAGTTTTTGCAGGCATTGCCGGCATGATCGTCGCTAAGCTACGCTTAAGACGAATCACCTTTTTCAAATGCTTCAAAACGATTATCTTCTGCGCTACGATCCCAACGATTTTAGCAACCATTATTTTACTTTTTCAGCCGAATTTTGACTCAAGTATCCTGGTTACCTTCATTAGCCTATTCATCTTTTTGCGAATCATTAAATATTTCCCGCAAATTCAATTACCGAACAAATAACTGCTTACGATTCCGTAAACAGTTTTTTTTCGTATTTTTTGTTAGAATAAACCAAAGATTTGCAGCAAAAAAAGAAATGAGGAGCGGACTATGGAAAAACCAATTATTTTTTTACAAAAAAAATTTCGAACAGAATTTATTCAACAAATCCGAGACATTGCTCCCGATTATCAAATCAAAACAGAGTTAAATGATAGCGAGTTCGCTAAAGTTGAAATCGCCGTTGGTTGGCAAAAACAATTCAGCCAACAACTCTTAGACAGTAAAAACTTAAAATGGGTCCAATCCATCTCAGCCGGGGTAGATTATTTACCTCTAGACACCTTTGCTCAGCAAGCTATTTTATTATCTAATAGCAGTGGGATCCATGCCCTTTCGATCAGCGAGCATATCATTGGAACATTGTTGGGCTATTATCGCGGCTTAAATCAAGCTGTAAAAAATCAGGCAGAAAACAGCTGGCAGCCGGAAAATATTCATTATGATCAACTGGCCGGCAAAAATTTACTAGTCGTTGGAACTGGCCATATTGGACAACAGCTCTCCAAATCCATTCGCAGCTTAGGTGTTCATATTTATGGAATCAATACCACAGGCCATCCAGCCGACGGATTCGTAGAAACTTACTCAATTAAAAATATGGCTAAAATTGTCCCTGAAATGGATATCGTCGTAGGAATCCTGCCGGGAACCCAGGAAACCTATCACATTTTCAACAGCCACATTTTCGAAAATATGAAAGAGTCCGCCATCTTTGTCAACGTTGGTCGGGGCGATACTCTCCATACAAAAGAATTGATCACCGCACTTGAAGCAAAGCAATTTGCTTTTGCCGCATTAGACGTCTTTGAAGAAGAGCCACTACCTAAAGAAAGTCCCCTATGGCAATTAGAGAATGTGCTAGTTACACCTCATATTTCTGGATTAACCGTTGATTTTCAAAATAAATTTATGAAAATCTTTTTAGCCAATCTGAAAAGCTATGTAGCCGATGGTTCACTGTCTGAAAACCAAGTAGAGCTAAAACGTGGGTATTAAAAAAAGTTGGACTAGTCGTCCAACTTTTTTTCGGTTTCCTTCACAATATAGACAGGACGCTTCTTAGTCTCCATGAAAATCTTTCCAATGTATTTCCCGATGATGCCAATACACAAGAGCTGTACGCCACCGATAAAAAGAATGATCGTCACGAGCGATGGCCAGCCTGCGGTAGGATCACCAAAGACCAAGGCGCGAATAATGATAAACAGCATTGCAATGCCTGAAGCGACGCAAGAAAAGGCACCGACAAAAGAAGCGATATTTAATGGAGCATCAGAAAAATTAACGATCCCGTCAATCGAATAATTAAACAATTTCCAAAAAGACCAAGATGTTTCGCCAACCGTTCGTTCACGATTTTCGAAAGAGATGTATTCTGTCTTAAAGCCTACCCAACTAAATAAGCCTTTCGAAAAACGATTGTGTTCCGTCAACTCCAACACTGCATCCACCATTTGACGGGTCATCAAACGATAATCCCGCGCACCATCCACCATTTCCGTATCACTGATCCGATTAATTAACTGATAGAATTTTTTGGCAAAGAAACTCCTTATCGGAGGTTCTCCTGTTCGGTCGGCACGACGTGTTCCAACACAGTCGATGTCTGAAGTTTCGATCATTTCGATCATACGCGGCAAAAGCTCAGGAGGATCCTGCAAGTCAACATCCATCACAGTAACTAGTTCGCCCTTTGATGCTTGTAAACCAGCATATAGAGCAGCTTCTTTGCCAAAATTTCTGGAAAAAGAAATGTACCGAACAAAATCATGTTCTCTTGCAAGCTGCCGCAAAACCTCTAGTGTTCGATCCTTTGATCCATCGTTCACAAAAATATACTCAAAATCTTGTAATACTTGTTTTTTTATTTTTTCCATCTCGACGAAAAAAAGCGGAATGGCTTCCTCTTCATTGAAGCAAGGGACTATTATTGATATCATTCAGGTCACTCCTAAGCTTGGTTAAACTCATACTTCGGTTCA
Source organism: Enterococcus viikkiensis (assembly GCF_005405345.1). Taxonomy (GTDB): domain Bacteria; phylum Bacillota; class Bacilli; order Lactobacillales; family Enterococcaceae; genus Enterococcus_A; species Enterococcus_A viikkiensis. The sequence continues at coordinate 142,039 of NZ_BJDW01000006.1, forward strand.
TCTAATTCTTCATCGTAATCAACCACTAGATCATAGCCTTTAAAAAACCACTCATCTGCTTCTTCAATAAAAAACAGCATACCATTAACATTTTCTTCAATTAATGGGCTTTCAGGTGTGTCCACTGCCATACCGACAGAAAAACCGTCATGAACCTGTGTCTTGCCATAAACTTTTCCATAAAATTTAATACCTTGACCTTCAGCTAGTTCAAGCTCTTGTTTAAACCATGTTTGTGCTTTTGAGGTAATCGTTAATTTCATCACTACTCACCTATCCATTCATTTTCTCGTCTAAATAATCGACATCTTCATCGCGGCCGATTACCACCAAATGATCGTCCTTTTGAACGACTTCGTCCGCCGCAGGTACGACAATCGGATCTTGTTTGTCCCGACGAATGGCGACAATATTTAAGCCGAAACGCTGACGAAAATCTAGCTCGTCTAACGTTTTGCCATAGAATTTTCGATTGGTTACATTAATTTCTGCCAAAGAAAATTCATCGGACAACTCTAAATAGTCTAAAATATTTTTAGAAACTAAATTATGAGCAATCCGCTGCCCCATATCTCGCTCCGGATGAACGACGCGATCCGCGCCAATCTTTTCCAGTACACGCGCATGGTACTCGTTTTGGGCCTTTGCCAAAATATTGGGCACCCCCATCTCTTTGACCATTAACGTGACCAAGATACTGGCTTGAATGTCTTCACCGATCGCTACGATGACATGATCAAAATTTCGAATTCCTAAAGAACGCAATGTCATTTCGTCTTGTGCGTTCGCCACAACCGTATGGGTCGCAATATTCATATATTCGTTTACTCGATCCTCACTACTATCAATGGCCAACACCTCTTGTCCTGATTCGATCAGAGTCCGACAAATACTACCACCAAATCTTCCCAATCCAATAATTGCAAAACTTTGTTTCATGCGCTCTCTCCTATTATTCTTTTTCGTGAATTCAGCACTCTCTGTTCACGATATCTTTTTAAGTATAACAAAGAGCGGGTTAATAAAACAGAGATGAACCCTCTATTTTATCAACCCGTGTTTAAAGGCATAGATTGCTGCTTGTGTGCGATCCTCAACTTCTAGCTTAGCCAAAATATTAGAAACATGTGTTTTTACGGTTTTCAAAGTAATAAACAATTCATCAGCAATTTCTTGATTACTCATTCCTTGGGCAATCAAGAGTAAAATTTCTTGCTCCCGATTGGTTAGTTCTTCATGGAGGACATGGCGATTACGATTGGAAAGCTGTTCCATCATCTTGGTCGTCACTTCTGGTTCTAAAACCCGCTCCCCTTTGAAGGTCGCTCGAATTGCATTCGCGATCTCATGGGCCGTTGAGGTTTTCAATAGATAGCCTGAGGCCCCCGCCTCAATTGCTGGATAGACCTTTTCATCATCAATGAAGCTAGTTACGATCAGAATTTTGGCGTCTGACCAATCCTTTAAGATTTTTTTGGTAGACTCGATGCCGTCCATGACTTCCATTACTAAATCCATCAGGATCACATCCGGTCGAAGAGCCAGCGCTTTCTCATAGCCTTCTTCACCATTCTCCGCTTCCCCAACAACTTCTATATCATTCTGGATGGATAAATAAGAAGAAACGCCTAAACGAACCATCTCGTGATCATCCACTAGTAACACTCGTATCATCCTCTGCCTCCTTGTTCGTATTCTTTTAACACATCATTTGCTGATCTCGGACACCTAACTAAGCCAACTACTCAGGCGATCCTGCAGGGACATCATTTTCTAAAGAAGCGGCAGCATCCTTCACTACCGGAACTTTGATCTCGATGCTAGTTCCTTGACTTTTAAAGCTGATTATCTTCGTTGAACCACCCACACCGGCGATTCGTTCACGAATATTTCGTAAACCGTAGCTACCTGCATGTTCATCTTTTTCTTCAAAGCCGACCCCGTCATCAATGACTCGCAATAAAATATTTTGACCAACGATCTTCAAATAGACTTCCAATTCATTCGCCTTAGCATGGCGCAAGGTGTTGGATAATAGCTCCTGGACAACGCGGAATAATTGATCCTCAATGCTAGCAGAAACTTGAATATCCTGTACATCCCATTTCAATTGGATTTGAATTTTCGTTTGTAATTCCTTTAATAATTGCTCGATCCCTTGTCTTAGACTCTTGCCTTCTAAACTGATTGGCCGCAAATGTAGCAATAATGCACGCATTTCAGACTGGGCTGCATTGATAATATCCGCTACCATCGCTAGCTGTTTTTTGTAGGGCTCCAACTCTTCGGATTGCTGAGATTGCTCATTTAACGCAGACATCATCATCATGGCCGCAAACAGTTGCTGAGAAACGGAGTCGTGGAGCTCCCGCGCCAAGCGATGCCGTTCTTCTTCAAGAATCTTTTCACGCGTCGTCCCGTCCACCATTTGAGGCAAGCTGCTTAATTGCTGCAACTCCCGCGACATACTAACCAATTTTTCTTTGATTCGTTTGATATCGTGATCGACTAAAAGCATTTCTTGATTTTGCGAAATTTTTACATCTAAGAAGGGCTGCTCATAGTTTCCAGAAGCTAAACTTTGAAGCTTCTCTTCGATTTTTCCTAGCTGTCTTTTTTCTAAAAAAGTCACTAAAAAATAAACTACGCCACTAACCGTCAAAGCAATCACGATAATATGAATGAATAACGGAATATAGAACACTCGCGCCGCAAAAAGCTGCGCTATCATCTGCTTCTTACCGATGGCATACATGTACAAGAATAGCGTCGTCAAGATCAGTAAGAAAGAAACCAATCCAGAATAGAGCGAGATTTGTAAACGGGAATACTTCCCCATCATACACGAATCACCTCGACATCTCCAACGAGTGTATTCGTGACGATCTTCAAACGCCGCGCACTTTCATCATAATCCTCGCTATACATTTTCAATGTTTCATTGCGTAGAACCTGTTGGTCATCTTCAAAATCCACCTTACCATACAATGTGGCATGTTCAAAAAGAACCCCGACACCATATGGAACCAAAATCCGTGTCCGGCCAAAGCCCTTACGAACGATCACAATACTATCTTCCTTTGGTAATAAAGTATTTCCAAGATCAACGATCGTATCACCGGCTAAAATCGCGACATTGATATCGTCCCACTCAAAAACTTGCGTGCCAATACGATCATTGCCGATCCAGCTTTGTTTTTTTCGCTCACCGTTATGACCGACAGGTTCTGTCGTTTCTACCATTACAATACTTTTTTTATTTTTGAAAGAGTGATTCGGCATGGAAATTCCTGCGACTTCAAAACCTTTCAGTCCTAAAAAGAGAACCGCAAAAATCAACATTAGCCAAGTCGCCGGACTATTGACTAAGCAGATGATCAAAATAACCGAACCTAAAATTAATTGAAATTTTTTACGTCGATCTTTTCTTAATGCCCAATAAATGTTCAATGCACCAAAAATCAGCATAATCAGCATCGCTGGGTTTGCAGATAACTGCCATAGTAAGAAAATTGCAAGCAGGGCTTCAATCACAATGAAAAAGCGCCATGGATTTTTCATTCTATTATCCCCTCCCAACCTTTTTATTTACATTTATTCTACTTTCTTTTTTCGAGGAATACTATCGGTCTTAAGTCGCAACCTAAACGATTCCATCCTCAAAGCTTGATGCTCTATCAATAGATTCAAATAAAATCGTTTGCATTTTACAATTGAAAAAAAAACAGACGGCTAGCTCATTTTATTGAATACTTTTTAAAAAAATGGAAAACTGTTTATTTTCGTACGCATACGATTTTTCTAACTTGCTAAAGCAAGAAGAAAAACTCGCAAAATAAAAGAGACGGCTAGCGTCTCTCTTATGGTTTTAGTTTTGTTCGACCTTGACGATCTTGACATCCATGTTTCCACCTGGTGTTGCGATCGTTACGACATCGCCAACACTCTTGCCAATCAATGCTTGCGCGATTGGCGAATCATTTGAGATTTTACCAGTCAACGGATCTGCTTCCGCTTTACCGACGATTGTATATTCTTCTTCTTCGTCATCCGGTAACTCAACAAACGTGACTGTTTTACCGATCGAGATTTCATCTGAATCGACGTTTTCGTTATCAATAATTTCTGCAAAACGGATCATATTTTCTAAAGTTACAATACGTCCTTCAACAAAGGCTTGTTCATCTTTAGCCGATTCATATTCAGAGTTCTCTGATAAATCGCCGAAACTGCGAGCAATTTTAATTCTCTCGATGATCTCACCACGTTTTACTGTTTTCAATTCTTCTAATTCCTGCTCTAGCTTTTCTTTCCCTTCTAGAGTCATTGGATATGCTTTTTCTACCATTTTTCTTCTCCTTCAATCAACAAAATTACGAAAGGTAATCCTTTATAGATTTAATCCACAAAAGATTACCACGTAATTACTGTATTGTAAATTGTTTATTTATCTTTATTGACATATTTTTCAACTAATTCCATATGTTCTTCATACGTCTTCGCATAATAAACTTTTCCAGTCGAAATATCTGCAACAAAGTAAACATAATCATTATCAGTTGGATCAAGAACCGCTAAAATAGCTTCCTGGCTTGGATTATCGAACGGACCAGGTCCATAACCAGTATTCTTATATAAGTTGTATGGAGAATCAACTTCCAAATCTTTGTTGTAAACAAACTCTTTGTGTTCACCTAACGCATAAAGAATCGAAATATCTGATTGCAATGGCATCCCTGTCGCGATCCGATTAAAGAAGACTTGCGCGATATTCTTACGGTCTGATTGAGTGACCCCTTCTTTTTCCACAAGTGATGCTAAGGTCATAACCTCTTGAACTGTCATGCCTTTTTCCTTGATTTGACTATAATAAGGTGTCAATACTTGATTGGTTGTATCAACCATCTGAGTCACTAGATCTTCAAGACTCTTACTCTTATGAACATTATATGTCGCTGGGAATAGATAACCCTCTAAACGATAACGAACATCTTTAGCATTGCCAGCATCGGTTAATAAATCAGGATACTGAGCTTTTAATTGATCAAAGAACTTATCATCTTTGATAACCTTGATGAAATCTTCCTTCTTAAAGTCCGTTTTCTTCGCTACAAGACTCGCAATTTGATCGACATCGTAGCCTTCCGGAATCGTTAACTTAGACGCGTCATCCAGTGGCTCGGCGCTGCCGCCTTGCTGCAATTCTTTACTAATTTGATCCAACGTCATATTAGGCGAAAATTGATAATAGCCCGCCTGAAAATTTGTTAGGTTTTTAAATTTTGTATAGAAGTTGAAAACCATGCCATCACGAATGACATCCCCATCTTCTAAGATATCACCAATTTGACGATTTGACGATCCACTAGGAACCTCTACTTGTACCAATTTTTTATCATTTCTATCAAGCGGCTTCAATCCGGCACTCACATAATTATAACCAGAAATTGCTAAAACTCCGGCAACAATTAAAATACCAATCGTTAAAATATAAACGATCTTTCGCACGACTCGATCTTCTTTGCGACGTTCTGCTCGTTTCAAGTTGCTCTCCTCACTTAAATCACCTTCATAGTCATCTTCCATATGATGCAATTCCTCAAATTTTTCGCTAATTCGATGGAAGATCGATGGTTCTTCTTCATTCATTTGACTCGTTTTTGAGGTTTCTTTAGCTTTGCCTTCTTTGTTTTCTGCTAATAGATTACTGTTCATCATCTTTTTTGAATCCGCAGAAACTGCTCCCGCTTTCTTACTTGCTTCTATGGAAGTCTCACGCTGCTGTTTTTTCGCAGCAGTCGTATTTTTTTTAATTTTTTCTTCTTGCTTTAGCTTACGTTTAGAATGTCCACTAGGTTTAGGAATAGATTCTGTTGCTGAAGGGGCAAGTTTATCCGCTAAAGGAACACTCTCTTTTGTAGGAGTATCTTTAGCAGTGATTTCAGACTGCTTAGCTGCCGCTTTCTCATCCATCTTTTTCTTATTACCAAATAAGCGCTCATAAGACGATGCTAGATCATTTTCGTCATTATTCTTCGCTTCTTTTTTAGACGTTCTATTCGTAGTTCGCGTTTTTTTTGTTGCATCAACATCACGATTGTTGCGACCCTCTTCTAAAGCCCGCATAATCTGCTCTTTAAAAGATCCCTCTTCTGAGTGTTGGTTTTGATCCTCAGACAAAAACAACTCCTCCTTACTTCATGTCATAACTTTAACCATTATACATGAAAGTAAAGAGGAGGGAAATGTAAAATTTATTTAGTTAATGAATTTATAGATTTCTTATTTGATTATATTTTTCATATAACCGATATAAATTCAATTCATATTCTTTTTTAGTATTTGTTACGACTGTATCTAAAATTAGCCCTGTAACTAACAATAATAACGAAAAGACCATCAGTCCAGATGCAAGAATAGATGAAGGAATTTTCGTAATAAAACCAGTATGGATAAATTCATTAATCACTGGTATGCCAAAAATTAAGCCAAACACAAAGAAAATGAAACTAAGTATTGAAAAAAATAGTAACGGCTTATAATCCTTAAACATTTTTAAGATAGTCAGCAAAACTTTTATCCCGTCAGAATACGTATCTAACTTCGATTCACTGCCCTCTGGACGATCGCGATAGTCAATTGGTATTTCAATTAGTTTAAACCGCTTATCTAACGCATGAATCGTAAACTCCGTTTCAATCTGAAATCCTGAGCTCATCACAGGAAAACTTTTGACAAACATCCGGTTAAATCCACGATATCCTGTCATCACATCTTTTATGTTTGCTTTATACAAACGATTAATCGAATTTTTAACCAAATTATTACCAAAATCATGAAACGCTCGTTTGTTTTCATTAAAATAGGTCCCGTTAGATAAACGATCACCAATCACCATGTCTGCTCTGCCCTCTCTTAATGAGAGAATCATTTCTTGAGCATTTTCAGCAGGATAAGTGTCATCACCATCCACCATTAAATAATAATCAGCCTCAATATCGAAAAACATTTGGCGAATCACATTTCCCTTACCTTGTCGCGGTTCTTTTTTCACGATTGCGCCAGCGCTTTGTGCAATCTCATAAGTATTATCTGTTGAATTATTATCGTAAACATAGATATCAGCCTCCGGCAACTCCTTTTGGAAATCATTGATTACTTTCTTGATTGTAAGTGATTCGTTATAACACGGAATGAGGATAGCTATTTTTTCATTGTTCATTGTTATCTCCTAAGATAGTAAACTTTTTATTATAAAATAGACCCACCGATGACCAAAACAAAAATGCTCCAATTGTACTTACTAACACCAACTCTGTAATAAATAGTGATGAAATAGCAATTGCTCCTGCAATAAGAATTTCATAAAAATAATTATCGATAACTAAATTTTTCTTTTTACTAAAACAATAGAATAGACCTTTGAAAATACTTTTTATAATAAACACAAAAAATACTATTACTCCAAGTATTCCTGTACTTGCCAATACCAAAAAGAATAAATTATGTGCAGTCAAATTGTCTCTACCCATTAAAGTATTAGGTAATCTGTCGTGAGCAAATTGAATATAATATCCTGGCGACCCACCAACTAAAGGACTTTTTTTAGCAATTTGAATCGCACTATCCCATAAATCAAACCTCATATTAGATATATCACTACTTGAAGTATCTGGCCTCTCCAAAGAAGGATGTCCAATTTCTTCATGTGCTTCTTCTTGTACCTGTTTAGACTGGCTATCTTGTTTCATACTGACAGTAGCATATATTTTAGGAATTCTCACAACTACTTTCTCAGTAAGGTTGGTAGCAATAACCAAACCAATAATAGCAATCAGAGAAAAAGATACTGCCCTTATAGTATTAAAATTAAACACTGCTTCTCTATTTCCCTTGCCCCTATTTAATATTACAAATAAAACATATAAGAAAGTAATAGCTAACAAAACAATATATGCAGTCCTAGAACCTGATAAAATGATAAATAGGTATTGGAATACAATGTTTATAATCATTAAAATTTTCAGTACAGATGGCTTTTTTTTACCATTCAACAATCTCTTTAATTCAATAAAAATAACCACCACCGAAATTACTGCCCCAAAATTAGGATCCGTAAAAATACCAAAAAGACGATTACCTAGCCAACCAATTCTGACTGGATAATACTTAAATTCAATAGGTATCTTTATACCATTTTGAACTACAAAATACCATAATGAAATAGCAATAATGAAAAACCAAGAAACGGTTAATACCCTTTCAAAATATTGATGATATTTATTAAATCCATAGTCTTTAGAAAATTGAAATACTAAAAAGAAAAAAATGGACTGCCACATTAAAAGCTTTATATTCTCAAAATAACCATATTTTATATTTATAACGCTTGAAAACAAGATGACCACTATGAATAGAGCTAACATCATATCATATTTAAAAATATTTTTTTTACATACACTAATAAGAAAATCTACTATTATTAAAATAATCCCAAAAAGACCTGCAGACCAAAACAATATTGTATCAATTATTCCCGGCAGCAAGAGATACGGCCCAATCGCACGCAGAATCAATACTATTTCAAAATAAAGAAGGTATGCACCTTTTGCTTGAAACATTCGCTTTTGAATCATTTCCATATTCACTATCTCCAAACTAGAACTCTTTTTCTAAATACTTTTTCATGCCTTTATATACATCATATTCAGGAGAAAAGCCCAATTGCTTCAATTTTTCTATAGTAGAAAAAGAATGCATTATGTCTCCTTTTCGAGCTTTTAAGTATTCTACAGGTATTTTCAGAGACAATAAGTTATCCAATATATTTATAATATCATTTAACGAAGTACTATTTCCCGTTCCAACATTATAAACTTCTCCCAATGATTTTGGGGACGTAGCTACCAATTGTAATGCCGAGATGACATCTTCAACAAAAATAAAATCTCTAGTTTGCTCTCCATCGCCAAAAACATTAAATTTAACCGTTGGATCAACTTTGAACTTCTTATACGTATTCAATAAAATTGAAATAACACCAGAATAAGGTGAAGCTGGATTTTGCTTTGGTCCATAGACATTAAAAAATCGAACCGCACTTGTAGGAATCCCATAAAGCGAATAATAATTTAGGACGTATCTTTCAGATGAGTATTTATCAACAGCATATGGGGTTAAAGGTCTTATTACAGAGTGATCTTCAGATTTTGGGAGTGTCAACTCATCACCATAAACAGCTGCTGAAGATGAGAAAACTAACCTCTTCAAGTTTTTTTGAGATTTTCTAATCAATTCTAAAATCAATAAAGTACTTTCAAAATTTACCTCGTGTGTTTTAGTTGGGTTTTCAACTGAATCAGCAACGCTAGCTATAGCACCTAAATGAAATATATAATCAAACTGATAATCAGAAAATACTTTTCTTAGCAATGTTTCACTTGTTATGCTATCAATATTTATATCAATTTTTTTAGAATTGTCCAAATTTTCTAGATTTCCCATTGATAAATCGTCAATGATTACAACTTTATTCTCCTTCTTTATTAAATGATTGGCTAAAGTGGATCCTATAAATCCAGCTCCGCCTGTTATTAGGATAGTATTATTACTTATCATTAAGTGTATCCCCTTTTCTTTTAATTCATCGATAACTCCTATCAATTCTATCAAAAAAATGATAAACTAACAACGAAATATTAGTTATGGAGGTCTTATCTTGTCAAAGCATGCTTTTTTAATCATCGCTCATCATAAACCTAAGTTATTAACCAATTTAATTAAACAGATTGATCATGAAGATAATGATATATACATCCATATTGATAAAAAATCAGATTTGAGAGAGACTCAATTTAAAACAATACCTAATAAATCTAAAATTTACTTTACGCAGCGAACTAGCGTCAATTGGGGGGGCTTTTCCCAAGTTAACTGTGAACTTGTATTATTAGCTATGGCAGTAAACAGTAATAAAAATTATGCCTATTACCATTTACTATCTGGTGTTGATATGATTTTAAAAAATCAAGAAGATTTTCACTCATTCTTTGAATTACATAATGGGAAAGAGTTTGTTCAATTTCAAAAAGAGCATATTTCAGAAATTAAATTAGACCGAGTAAAATACTTTTATCCTTTTCAGGAAATGGTTGGTGATAAAAGAACCTTTAAACAAACTGTTTATGGAGCAGTTAATGGTATTTTATTGAGGTTTCAAAAATTATTAAAAACGAGTAGAATCAGGCAATCTAATATAACCTTTCAAATGGGCTCAAATTGGTTCAGCATAACTAACAACTTCGCTAAGTATGTTGTTGAACAAATTCCAAACATAAGAAAGCAATTTAAGTACACATTATGTTGTGATGAATTGTTTTTACAAACTTTAATCGTAAATTCATCCTTTATAGATAGTCTTTATTATAAAAACTTCGATGATAGCTCAATAGGAAATCAACGCTTTATTATTTGGCAAAATAGTAGACCCATTATATTAACTACAGCTAACAAGAAAGCTATTCTAGCGAGCGACCTTTTATTTGCTAGAAAGTTTGATGATGATCTAAAGGATAATTTAATTAATACTATTATGAATCAGACAGAGGGAGTTTAGTTATGAAACGTGTAATCACTTATGGTACATTCGATTTACTACATTATGGGCACATTAATTTATTGAAACGTGCAAAAGAACATGGAGACTACTTAATAGTAGGACTTTCTACAGACGAGTTTAATTGGAATGAAAAAGGGAAAAAAACTTATTTTAGTTTTGAAAAAAGGAAGCAACTTCTTGAAGCTATCAGATATGTTGACCTAGTCATTCCCGAAAATGGGTGGGACCAAAAGGTGACTGATATACAAAATTATCATGTTGATACTTTTGTTATGGGAAATGATTGGGAAGGGAAATTTGATTTCTTAGCCAATGATACAAATGCTGAAGTTATCTATCTTCCCAGAACTCCTGAGATATCAACTAGTCAAATCAAACAGGATTTAAATAAACATACTAAATAGTTTTATCATACAGAAGTCTAGCTATTAGGTACCAGTCAAGATTCATATTATGTATTTTAAGAGATAATATAAGAAATACGATTATTAAGATGAGAATCCACCTTAATAATCGTATTTCTTAGTTTGTAGATAAATTATTTAGTTTCTATGAAGAATAATTACTCCGATCCTATTTTTTTCATGGCCCATTTAGCTGAGTATTGTTCACCCGCGGTTAAATCATATTGTATAGTCAAATAGTCTGACAATAATTCTTTTTGTTCATTGTTTAAACTGTCCGATCTAATAATTTTATTATCCTGATCAACAAATACTTTTTCTCCATTATATGTGTTAGATTCACTCGATGAAGGGTCCGTAGTAGACGAAGGAAGGATTTCTTGAACTTTGGTTAATAAAGCGTAAAAACCCGTCACTTTAATACCGGCCTGTTTTAATGCCAAAGCCGGAAAATTATACGGAGAAATAATTTCTGTGTTAGTCGTATTTTTTAATTTTTCCGTTCCAAAATTATTATTAAGAACGAAATAATCTGTTTCATGATGTAAAAGACCATATTTTTTTAAATTATTCTCACTAAAAAGCCCTGGCAAATGATCACCATACCAAATTACTGTAATTGGTTTTTGAATTTCATTAATTTTTTTAATGAAGTCGTTAACTGCCTCGTCTGTATAGTGAATTCCCTGCAGATAGGTGGTGAATGCTTCGCGGTTATTGCCATTGATAGCACTACCCTCAAATGGATAATCCAACGTGCTATAATAATTTTTTTCATAAGGTAAATGATTTTGCATGGTAGAAAGCTGAATAAAATGAGTTTTGTTTTCGGTTTCGTTAACTAGTCTCAGAACCTCTTTATATCCCGATTCATCTGATATATAAGGATTATTACCAATTTTATCAGTATACTTAAGCTTATCCTCACTATCCACATGATAAAAGTTATCAAAACCAAATTTGCTAAAAACATCTTTACGTTTGTATAAATTAGCAACATAAGGGTGGATTGCTGTTTTCCTTTCGAACAGATTAGTAATATTGGGAGAATAATTTTGTCGATCGACTAATTGAGTGTATGGTGTAGGCAATGTAGCAGAAAGATTGCTCATGTCCAGACCAGTTAATGTTTCCCACTCTATATTTGCCGTACCACCACCATATCCACTAGAAAGCATTAAGCCACCGGTAGTACTATCAATTAAATTACGAATGTATGGGATAGGATCTCTTTTGAATTGTATATTAGGAATACGCAATGGATCTGAGAAACTTTCACTCAATACAAAAATAACTGTTTGATCCTCAGACCAATCTGTTCTAGATTGATTTATTTTGAAAGCCTCACCATTATATTTGTTCATAATTTTTTCAATACTTTCTTTTGAATAATTATCAGGTTCATCCATCACCGTGATGTCAATATTGATCAAAAATTGAATGATTGGTCCGTTCATTCTTGCTCCTTGTTTTTGATCATAAAATAGATTGTTCACTTTAAAAAACTTAAATATAGTGTTTGAAATTGAGCCTTGATGATTAATCCAGAATATTCCTGAAAAAAGCAGCGACATCATCATTATTCCAATCAATCTTTTTTTTCTTCTAATTTTTATAGAATATAGTTTACTGAGTTTTTGCTGCAGGACTATACTTGTAAGTGTGAATATTACTAATAATACTACTCCAACCACAACAATAACTGGGCTGATCATATTAAAAATCTCACCTGTACCATTTAACATTGTCAAATCAGCCGGGAGTATTGGTTCTGCTCTAAGCTCTATTTTGATGATGTTAGAGATTGTCAAAATAACATCTATAAAAAATGTAAAGAAAAAAGCATACCAGAATTTTAATGAGAGAAGATACAACAGTAAAAAGAAAGTCATTATTATAATTACATTAAGCATTATAGGAGCTTGACGCAAAGTCAATACGATAGCGTAAAATATTTTGTGTAAATAGAAATTTAGGGTAGAAAAAGAGAAAGTCCATTCTGTAAAATTAAAGTTACGACACCGAAATTTTATAGGAGGACTTTCTCATGACTAATTTTACTACAGAAATTATGCAAACACTACTCAATAAAGGCGATTTAGATGAATTATTTCGGGATCATTTAGAACGAGCGATTAATTCACTTCTACAAGCAGAGCTAACTGCTTTTTTAGACTACGAAAAATATGATCGAAATGG
>NZ_BJDW01000007.1 GCF_005405345.1 Enterococcus viikkiensis
ATTATCGAACACCTTTGGAAGTATTTTTGAGTTACGTAAGTATTGATGATTTGTCTAACTTAATTTGACAATTAAGAGAATTAAAAAATAAAAAATAAATTCGAAATTTTTTTTAATTATTTGCGTTTATCCTTATAAAATTAGTATCCTAATTTATAATAATTCTTATTGAGAATTAGTTAAATAACAAGGATAAGCATAATACAAATTAATCTAGCTTGTTTCCCCTCATTTTTGCCATTATATTAAATAAAAAATTATTCAAGGAGTTATCTATGAATTTACGAGGGTTAATGAAACAAGAGACGACGAGACGTTTAAGTCTCATCGAACAATTATATTATGCCAAAGATTTGCTTTCTTCCGAACAATTAATGGAAGCATTGGACTGCTCGCTACCTGCGTTAATTAGTGATATTCGTTTTTTAAATGAAGAAAACTTACCGATCAAAATAAAGAAAAAGAAAGGTCTTTATTCAATTGCGTTCGATCAATTCGCGACGATTGACATTGTCTATGCCTATATTTTACGGACCAGTTTAGAGTTTCAAGTAATCGAGTGCCTGTTTTTTGAGAAAAGTCGGGGAATTCAACTAGCGGCGGATCAATTAAATTGTAGCTTCTCTAACATGCAGCGTTATTTGAAAAACATCAAGCACACGCTAGCGAATTGGGATATCACTGTCCATCATCGCCCACTGCGAGTTGCCGGAGATGAAGCGAACTTACGACAATTCTATTATCATTTTTTTAGAGAAGCTAGAATGGCCTTTGCCGATTATGGTTTCTCAAAGGAATTACTCAATTCAGTGGATTGCTTCTTACGGCAATTATTAAAAGAAAATCAAATTGATAACAATATGACTGTCCACTTTCAACTGATGCACAGCTTTTTGATTGGCTTACAACGTTTGAAAAATGGTCATTCCATGAAAAAACTGTCTACTGAAAGCGGCTTAAGAATTCCTGCTTTCGATCAGCTAGAACGATTATCCAAACTGATCAAACGTGAGACTAAGGTTGATTTTACTGAGAAATTATTACAGGAATGCTTGTGGCCACTATTTTCTCATCAATTAATCTTAAACCGTCAGCAGCAATTATTTGCGATCCAAAAAAATACTCGACTGGCGAATTTCTATGAAGCTCATCATTTATTATTGAATCGTATTAGCGAACTGCTAGATACGCCACTTTCACAAGCTGAAATCGTTGAGAATCTGCGAATATTAGGCAATAGTCTGTTTTGCTACCAACCTAACAAACGATCGGTCGAGATTTTGCAGGAAACACAAGCCACTATGCTAAAATTGATCGAAAAAAAATATAGCCGTGAGCTGAGAAAAATCAGAACGGTCGTGGAAGATTTTTTACCAAACCAGCAGCATAGCGCCTTTACTGAGCTGTATATCAGCTTATTGGTTACATCAATCAGTCATCTGCTGCAGCGCTTAGTAGCGGCGGATAAACCAATCAAAGTCTTGCTGCTCTCTGATACCTCCACCACCCATGAACGTTTCTGGCACTCAATTTTTCCGGCTTTTATTAAAGGCGCTGTGGATTATGAATATTTTAGCAGTCCGTTTATTCAGCAGGAACAACTCACTAATCTAACTAAAAGATATGATTTGATTGTAACCAATGTGACGATGACTGCGCTTAAATCTGCTTGCCCACTGATTGCCATCAACACCTATCCAACCGCTCAAGATTTTGAACGAATTCAGCAATTTGTGAATTGTTTCGAACCACTGCCATTACGAAAGGAATATTATAATGAACTTACGCCGACTTCTTAAGCGAGATAGCCAGCGCCAATTAAATTTAATTGAAACCCTTTATTATTCCAAGCATCCTTGTTCCAGCGAGGAATTGTCTACCATCGCAGACTGCACGACACCTGCTTTATTAAATGATATCCGAACAATCAACACCCAAAGCAACTATTACAAAGTCGTGCGAGAAAACAGCTTATATCGGCTGGAGCTGAAAGACAACGCCACCATTGATGTTCTATTCTCTACGCTGCTAAATCATTCGATGGCTTTTAAAATCCTAGAAGCTATCTTCTTTGAGGAATGCTCTACCTTATTAGAGTTATCGCAAAAATTATTTTGCAGCTTGACCACGGTCCAATCGGCCATGAAGGATCTACAAGATGCTCTGGCACAATGGAAATTGACGATCCAACGGCGACCTTTTCGTTTGACTGGTGATGAGGTCGCGATCCGTCATCTATTCTTTCTCTATTTTTCAGAGAAAAAAGTTATGCGAAAAAATACGCGTTTCAGCTCGGAACTTTTCCGTTACGGTGACGAAATTGTTCGCTCTATGATCCATGAAAATGATTTATCGGTATCGTTTGCGCAATACAACCGCCTAAGTCTTACCTTTTTTATCAGTCTTGTGCGTATCTCTAACAACCACCGTTTTTCCTCCCGCACATTAAAATCGGAGAGCATTCTGCCACCAAAACAAGCGACGATGAGCCGCTTTGGTCCGCTCTTGCGGAAAGAGCTGCATATTCTCTACTCAGAAGATGTTATGAAGGATAGCTTTTGGTTGCTGTATTCGGATCTCTTTTTGCTAGGTGACAGACAAAAGAAAAAAGCCTTGGAATCAAATTATTCCTTGGCTTATCATTATGAAACGCATTATGAACTAGCTGAAAAACTCAGTACAATGCTCGTCGATCCCTTGACTGAAAACCAAAAGGATCAGTTAACCACCATTTTGATCAATCAGCATCTGTTTCATGCCAAAACAAAAGAATTTATCAGTATTCTACAAGACCGAAAAAAAGACTGCTTACATTTGCTAGAGACTTTTCATGCTCATTGTGTGCATCAGCTACGGGAACTAGTGCTTGAATTCACTGAAGATTATCAGCTTTTCGCGACAACCGAATTCATCGATAATTACATTTATCAAATAATAGCTGCCGTTCCCAGCTGTCTAAATAATATGCAGCAATCTAATCAGCCTGTCACCTTGCTAGTCGTCTCGACAGACTCTAGTATGCAGGAAAGCCTACTATCTGAATTGCTACGCTTTTCAATCAGGGGCAATTACACAATCCAACATATCAATTTTAACAGTCTCCAAAACAAAAGTTATTTAGAAATCTTTGAAGAATATGATATCGTCATCAGTACCTCCACCTTTGATGTACAAAGTTGTCGAACGCCGATCATCGCAGTAGAGCTGTGTCCCAGCATCCATTCTTTAAACAAGATTCAATCGTTGGTAGATAAGATTCATCGCAAAAATTTCTCTTCAGAAAAGCGCGAAGCTATTCCCGTTCAATAAACGTACCCTTTAAATGAGACCAGTCGAGACATTACGTTCTCGGCTTGTTTTCTTTTAACCGCATGACTTCTTTTTCCATTGACGCTTTTTCTAAGGTCAAGCTAGCAATCATCTTCTGGTATTTTTCAGGCCCATTTTTCTTACGGATCAGATTTAGTTGAACCGTAGAAAAGAAAATCATGAATACTGACAAAATAACTATTACAGCAAAAACCAATCCTGGTGTGATGCGAAAGAATACATACAGTAAAATAATTAGCCCAATAAGAATCTCGGCGATACTCAGTTTGGCACGCCGCCCTCCCCCAAAAAGAATTCGTTTTAAAACTGATCCATGTAACAATTCTTCATAACGCGTCAAACGTGCTTCTAAAAAACTGATTTGTTCCTTTAATATATCTATCCGTTGATTTTCCGGCATAATACAATCTCCCTTAAGTTTCTTTCCTTATTATTACCAGTAATTGGTTTTTTCGCAATAAATTCAGCAATCAAATAATAAATTTAAAATTATCACAAACTTTCAACCCATTCATTCTTACTTATTCCTCGAAAAGGCTTAGATGAGAAAATGAAAAGGGTTTCATTTGCTTACTTGTAGTAAAATGAATCGTATTTTTCACAAAATTTTATTTGATATTGTTTGAAACTCCTGTACAATTAATTTGTAAGCGGTTACGCTTGCCTATGATTTGTTAGAAGGAGTGTGTGTCGAATGATTATTGGAATTCCAAAAGAAATTAAAAACAACGAAAATCGTGTTGCCCTTCCCCCTTCAGGTGTTTTTGATCTGAGTAAACGTGGCCATAAAGTCCTCGTTGAGAAAAGTGCTGGCGCAGGATCCGCAATCTCTGATGATGAATATCGTGAAGCTGGAGCCACTATCGTTGAGGATGCAGCGACAGCCTGGTCTGCTGATATGGTCATGAAAGTGAAGGAACCTCTTCCTGAAGAATACCAGTATTTCCGCAAAGATTTGCTATTATTTACTTATCTGCATTTAGCTGCGAACAAGCCATTGACTGAAGCTTTGATTGAAAGTGGCGTCAATGCTATCGCTTATGAAAATGTTCAACCTGCTGACAATACGCTACCTTTGTTAGCCCCTATGAGCGAGATCGCTGGACGTATGGCGGCTCAAATCGGTGCCAACTATTTAGAACGAATCAATGGTGGTAAAGGAATCTTGTTATCTGGTGTGCCTGGTGTTCGTCGCGGCAATGTCGTCGTTATCGGCGGCGGCGTAGTAGGACTGAACGCTGCGAAAATCGCAGTCGGCCTTGGAGCGAACGTGACGATTTTAGATGTCAGCGTCCCACGTTTGAAAGAATTAGATATCATTTTCGGCAACGACGTACAAACCTTAATGTCAAATAGCTTCAATATTCAAGAAGCGTTAAAAACCGCTGACTTAGTCATTGGAGCGGTCTTGATTCCTGGTCACAAAGCGCCAACCTTAGTCACTAAGGAAATGGTGGCCAATATTCCAGATCATTCCGTGGTAGTCGACGTTGCCATTGATCAAGGCGGCATTTTTGAAACAGAAGATCGCGTAACCACTCATGACGCACCAACTTATGTCAAAGAAGGGGTTGTCCACTATGCCGTTGCAAACATGCCGGGCGCTGTTCCACAAACTGCAACTCATGCCCTAAGCAACAGTACGATGGCCTATGCAAACCTATTAGCTAACAACTCGTTAGAAGACTTGCTGAAGAGCAATCTGGCCTTAAATCGCGGGGTCAACACCTACAAAGGAAAACTAACTATTGAAGCAGTAGCCAAAGATTTGAACATAGACTACACACCAATCGATGAATTAATAAACAAAGAACTGCTAATGAATTCGTAAGCTTATAAGAACCGCCAGCACTATGCTGGCGGTTTTTTTGTTATACTTACAAAAAAGTTATTTATTGGAGGTTCGTTATGTCCTTTTCAACTTATCCTTATCAACGTCCGGAGCTGAAACAATACGAAAAAGCGTTTCGGCAAGCCTTGCAGCTCTTTGCTACGGCTTCTAATTATTCTGAGGCTAAAGAAGCCTTGACCCAGCTAAATCAATTACGCAATGAGATTGCCACTAATGCTAAGCTGGCCTATATTCGTCATTCGATCAATACCAATGACTCTTTTTATCGTGCTGAAAATGATTTTTGGGATCATCACCAGCCTTTGATTGATCAGCTCCACAACGAGTTTTATGAAAAGTTATTAGACTCGGCTTTTGAGATGGAACTAAAACAAGAATTTCCCGAAACCCTTTTTCTCTATGCCGAAGACCAACTGCGGCTGTTAAATGATGCAGTCATTCCCCTGAAACAACAAGAGAACGAAACCGTTAGTCAATACACCCAGCTCATTGCTTCTGCTCAGCTAGAATTTCAGGGACAGACATTGACCTTGTCAGAATTAGCGGCTTTTTTCACCGATACTGATCGCTCTATCCGCAAAGCCGCTCATAAAGTCTACGAAGACTTTTTTGTCGCCCATGAAAAAGATTTCGATACTATTTTTGATCGGTTGGTTCAGTTACGGCACCAACAAGCCCAACAATTGGGATTTAAAAACTATGTGGAGTATGGCGACCGCTTA
Organism: Enterococcus viikkiensis; assembly: GCF_005405345.1. Lineage (GTDB taxonomy): Bacteria > Bacillota > Bacilli > Lactobacillales > Enterococcaceae > Enterococcus_A > Enterococcus_A viikkiensis. Next base: position 5,905 of record NZ_BJDW01000007.1, read on the forward strand.
ATGAATCGCTGGAGCTATGATCGCAAGCAACTACAGTCCTTCCGTCAATTTATTATTGACGTTGTCGTTCCCATCAATCAAAAATTGTATCAACGGCAAAAAGAACGCTTGCAGCTAAAAGATCTCTATCATTATGATCTGCCGTTAGTGTTCCCTACTGGAAATGCCCAACCTGAGGGAGACGATTTAGTCCAAAAAGCTCAGCAAATGTATCATGAGTTGTCGCCTGAAACCGGGGACTTTTTCGACCAAATGATCAATCAAGAGTTGTTGGATTTGAGTAGTCGCCCCGGCAAGCAAAGCGGAGGTTATTGTGAATTCATTGACGGTATGCAGATGCCCTTCATCTTCGCTAATTTCAATGGTACATCAGATGATGTTGATGTCTTGACCCATGAGACCGGTCATGCTTTTCAAAGTTATTTATCTCGCTGGATCGAAGAAACGGAACTCGTTTTCCCCACTTCAGATACAGCGGAAATCCACTCCATGAGCATGGAGTTTTTAACTTGGCCGTGGATGAACCAGTTTTTCCCTAACGACAGTGTAAAATATCAATTTGCTCATTTAAGCAGCGCATTGCAGTTTCTGCCTTATGGTGCTTTAGTGGACCATTTCCAAGAAGAAGTCTATCTCCACCCAAGTTGGTCATCAGAAGAACGCAAGCGATGCTGGCGGGATTTGGAAAAAAGCTATTGTCCAGAGCGTAACTATCAAGAATCTGACGCTTTGGCTCGCGGACTCTATTGGTATCGTCAAGGACATATTTTTGAAGTTCCCTTCTATTATATTGATTACACGCTGGCACAAGTCTGCGCCCTACAATTTTGGCAACGACGAATTATCGCAGAAGATCCCGCTGTTTGGGCGGACTATCTCGCCATCTGTCGTATCGGCGGAACGAAGACTTTTTTAGAGACAGTAAGCTATGGAAAGCTCGCTTCGCCTTTTGACTACGAAAAAATGACTGAACTACTAACTATCGCAAGTAATTATTTGGCCACTATTCCAGAGACTGAATTGAACTAATCCTTAAATAATCCATCGGTGGGTTACAGATATCGCTCAGTTACTTTTCCCTATCCACTGATTCTGAAGCGATTCCGTTGGTCTTGTAAATCCAGAGATAGCCTCCGTGCTCTTTACCATACAGTGGATTGTCTAAAAGAGGATTCCCCCACACGTCGTGATGTGGAAGTGCACCCATTTTTTGATACAAAATAAAAAGAGCCACTCAATTTAATCTTGTTAATCGGGAATCAACGGGGGAAAGATACCCTAATTTGGCTAAAATTCTATTGTTATTCCAAAAATAGATGTATTTTTCAACGATATCGATTACTCTAGTATTAGAGCATATTGGCACGTTATCTGAAGGAGTTCCCTTATGGGGCATACTTTGGGTAACGTTTTTTTGTTTGACTAAATCAATTTACGCAAAGGATAAAATTTCCATACGGCGACACTCTCCCACTCCTATTTTTTGAATCACCACAGCAATTGAAAATTTCATCGATCAAAAGTATTTACGACCCTCGCTTTACACCGATTTCTTAAAGATTTTCTTACAGGATTGTAAGTCGCTGACAGAACAGGTAAAATATGGAGGACACTGTTGGAGAAAGCTGGTATATATGACAAATAATAGACAAGACAACGCCCTACCGGGAAATGAACCTCGTTCGCGAATGGCGCGTTATCATACAGAAACGGTCAAACTGACCAAAGAAGATAGCGAACAATCGGAAAAACAAATGGAGAAAGTCTCCCCGCCTGTTAAAAAACAAGCGACTGCCCAAGAAAAAATGGTCCAAAGCACCGCTTGGTTAACTGTAGGAAATATCTTCTCGCGCTTACTAGGCGCTGTATATGTGATCCCCTGGTACATGTGGATGCAGCCTCACGGAGAAGCAGCCAACTATCTTTATACAAAGGGCTACAATGTTTATGCATTGTTTCTAATGATCTCCACCGCGGGAATCCCAGCGGCGGTAGCGAAACAGACTGCTCGTTACAATTCCATGAATGAATATGGACTTAGTAAAAAACTTTTATTTTATACCTTGCGGCTGATGACGATTGGCGGCGTGATTTGTGCGGGCATTATGTTCGTTGGCGCCCCCTTCCTATCACAAGGAAATCCGGATCTCGTTCCGGTGATGCGTTCATTAAGCGTCGTCCTTTTGATTTTCCCTGCGATGAGTGTGATTCGCGGCTTCTTCCAAGGAAACAGCAATATGAAGCCGTATGCCATTTCACAAATTATCGAGCAGATCGCTCGCGTGTGTTATATGCTGGTCTCGGCTTATATCATTATGAAGATCAATAACGGCAGCTACAAAACCGCCGTCGTTCATTCCACCTTTGCGGCCTTTATTGGGGTAGCTTTCGCTATGGGTGTACTGATGTTCTCCTTATTAAAAGAACGTACCGCCTTTCGTCAGTTGGTTAAGGAAAGCAGTAATCAAATCAGCTTCTCTGGCCGCCAACTCGTAATGCAAATGATTGCGCAAGCCATTCCATTTATTATTGTCGGTAGTGGGATCAGTATTTTCAAATTAATCGACCAATATTCCTTTGAAAAAATTATGACGATCGTTACGAATTATTCTGCCGCCAAAAATGCGGATCTTTTCGCATTGATCTCAGCCAATCCGGACAAATTGACGATGGTCGTTATTGCGTTAGGAACCGCGATGGCTACTGCGGGACTGCCTTTGATCACCGAACGCTTTACGAAAAAAGATCAAGCGGGCTTGGCTAATTTAGTCACAAATAATTTTCAATTACTATTTTTTGTGATGATGCCAGCTACCGTAGGCATGATCGTCTTAGCTTATCCTTTAAACACTTTGTTCTATCGTCCAAATCCACTCGGAGCGCAATTATTGGCAGCTTCCTGTGTTGTTGGTATCATGATGGGCCTCTTCATGGTCTGTTCCACGATGCTGCAAGGATTAGACGGCAATATGCAAGCCGTTGGTTTTCTAGGGATCGGGATCGGGGTAAAAGTCATTACCCAATTCCCACTAATTTTCTTATTCAAAGCCTATGGACCTCTGGTTGCAACCTTTTTAGGTCTCTTAGTTGCAAATATGTTCTTATTAGACCGGATTCATGTCTTATCTCGATTCCCATTCCGAGAAACGATTGCGTCTTTCGCAAAAATCACTGGCATGTCACTCGTTATGGGTGTGGTTGCTGTGATTGTGAAGATCGGCTGTGAATTCGTCTTGAGTCCTGATTCTAAAATTCAATCAATGATTATTATTTTAATTGTGGCAGCCTGCGGCGGGTTGGCGTACATTGTATTGGCCTTAAAAACGCGCATGGCCGACAAATTACTTGGGCCTCGTGTTGATGGTATCCGCAGAAGATTGCATATTCGTTAATTGGACGCTTTCTTCACATTTTTACACCTTTTAAAATAGTGAACATACTCCGATTTCTAAAAAAGTAAAAGCGACTACGCTCGGTTCTTCCTGCGTAGTCGCTTTATTATTTTGATCCATTAAGGATACCGTAAATAATCAGTGCCAGTCCTATTAATACATTCAAGCTAAAGCCGAATTTATTTTTCATATTGAGGTTATTCCCAAAATTACTTGCTTTTGCTACTAAGATCCGTTTATCCTCTGAAAAATAGGTGCCTTGCCTTTTTTTATTTTCCACTAACGCCGGGATAGCCATCAGTGGCCAAACTAAAAGCAGTCCACCAAAAATAATCGAAAACATCGAATTCCCTCTTCCATTAAGAATTAAGCCGTCGCTTGCTCCGGCAAAACCAAATAAATCGGCTGAATCCCAAGCTTCGCTAAATAACATTGAAAATCAGTAAAGGCCAGCAGTAAAGTGGCCGTGTTAACATTGGGATGAAAACCAATCTTAGCCGATTGATCAATCGCTTGATCAATCACTAACGTAATTTGCCGCTCTCTGTCGTGAGGCAAAGCTAACGGTGTAACTGACCCTGGGGTTAAACCGAGTAAATCAAACAGCCGCTCTGGCGAGGCAAAGGATAAATGGCTCTCATCGAGAACTTTCGCCAAAGCTTTTATCGCCAACCGTTTCTCACTAGGACAAATGATAAAATAATTTCGTTTACTCTTTTTCCCCCGCAGCAGCAAATTTTTGACCTCGGTCCCATCGATGGAAAAATCAATCTCCGCTACTGTATAAACGGCTTGATGATCCACTCGTTCATAGGGAATTTGCCACTCTGATAGCAGCTGATACACTTCTGTGTCGGTCGCTTTCGCCATTTCATCCCTCCTTGTCATTTCCTCTATTGATTGGAAAACTCCTTGATTAGCTTACGCCACGTGATGATGGTTTTATTTACATGATTCGAGACTTCTAACTCTAGCTTTTTAGAATCTGTGACCTCTTGTTCCATAAATCGGTGAAGTTGAGCGATATTGTCTAACAATAGATTTTGCGCTTTTTGATTCTCTCTAGCCTGCTCTGTAACCAAACTGTCCGCTTCGGCCTGCAGCTGCTGCAAAACAAAAGGGGTCGTTTCTTTGAAATAGGGATAGCCATATTGGTTTAGATTGTGCTTATAGCTTTGTAAGATCGCCAATGACTGTTCAAAAACCGTCAACGCATCCGTCGTTCGCTCTGGTGTTTTGACTGGTTCTATTTTTTCAACGATCGTGGCATGTTTTTTTCGTTTCATTCCCCACTGTGTGACAAAAAAAGTGATCAAACAGGCGACCACGATTGCCATCAACACTTCCGGGCGTAATAAATTTTGACTCATTTGGTTTTCCCCTCTTTAAAAAGATGCCTCCATTATAACCGAAAAAAACGAGCGTATGGAGAAAAATTCCATGCGCTCGCTTGTTTTTATTATAAAAGTGGTTTCAACTTGCTTAACGCTTGTTCCAGATCCGCCAATAAATCTTCTGTATCCTCAATTCCTACCGATAAACGTAACAGTCCCTCCGTCACTCCTTGCTTTTCTCGTTCTTCTTTCGGCACACAAGCATGACTCATGGTAACTGGATAAGACAAAATGGACTCTACTCCTCCTAAGCTAACAGCAGCAATTGGCAATTCTAACGCTTCCGCAAAGGCATAAACGGCCGCTTGATCGGCTAATTCAAAAGAAAGAACAGCTCCACCGGAAGTCGCTTGTTTTTGCTGAATGTCATAACCAGGATGGCTTGCAAGTCCTGGATAATGAACTTTTTTGACCGCGGGATGCGTTTCTAATAGCTGACTGATTTTTTCAGCACTGCGGGCACTTTGTTCCATGCGTAAGCCCATCGTTTTCATGCCTCGCATCGTCAGCCAGCAATCTTCCACCCCTAAGATGCCACCAAGAACCTTTTGCTGCAACTTGATCTGCTGGCCCCATTTTTCATCATTCGTAACCACAAGACCTGCGACGACATCACTATGACCGTTAATAAACTTCGTGGCGCTGTGGATCACGACATCAACGCCTAAAGCTAAAGGTTTTTGAAATTGCGGTGTCATAAACGTATTGTCGATCATCGTCACTAATTGATAGTCTTTAGCTAAGGCAACGACCCGTTGAATATCAGTGACTTGCAACAATGGATTTGAAGGCGTTTCAAGATAGAGGCCACGTGTGTTCGGTTGAATCGCATTTTCCCAGGCCGTCAGATCCGTTTCATCCACAAAGGTGACTTCGATTCCAAAACGCTTCATCACCTCATTCACCAGCTGAAAAGTCCCACCGTAGATGCTTTTACACATCACTAAATGATCGCCTTGATTAAAGCTTAATAGCACCGCTGAGATTGCACTCATCCCCGACGCAAAGGCAATCCCATAGCGCCCGTCTTCCATTGCCGCCACTGCTTGCTCTAAGGCACTGCGAGTCGGATTACCGAAGCGGGAATAGGTGTAGTCCTGTCCTTCCTTGATAGACGTTTGCTTAAAGGTGGAGCATTGATAAAGGGGGATTGAAGACGCCCCTGTGACTTCATCAAAGACAGTGTACCCATGAATTAATTTTGTATTATCTCGCATCGTAAATCCCTCCTGTCATTTCTACAATATAAGCTTAGCATTAAATAAAGCGGTTTCATTGTTTTTGCAAAAATTCCCATGATAAACTTAGTGCTTTTTCAGGAATTCTCGATAATTTCTAATGTATGAAAAAGAAAAAAATACCGCCTAGGATCACTAATAAGGCTAAATTAACAAGGCTAAAGAGACCCAAAAAAACTTAGTTTCATCAGGATAAGAGGGGAAAAAACTGCTGCCTAGATTTGCCGCAACAATAATCAAGACACTCCCTAGCAAACGTCCCTCGCTGAAAAGCGTCCCACCAGACAGCTGATGATCGTCAAAAACAATGAGATACTTAATAATTTATTGGATTGTATAAAATCCAAGACTCTCCTCATCTGCCTCGCCTCCACTTTTAGCATACGCTATCAAGGAAAATTATGACAAAAAAGCTCCCGATAGGCATCGGGAACTTCTGTTATTTCGTTTCTAAATCGTGTAGGAACAAGCCGCTTAATAATTTAGGCTCGAACCAAGTGGATTTTGGTGGCATGATTTTTTTCGCATCGGCTACTGCCAATAAATCTCTCATCTGTGTCGGATACATGGAGAAAGCCAATTTGAAGTCTCCTGAATCAACTAGTCTTTCCAACTCTGCTGTCCCACGAATTCCACCAATAAAATCGATGCGTTTATCAGTACGAATGTCTTGAATATCAAAGATGGTTTCGAAAACATGCTTTTGCAGCAAAGCCACATCTAATTTCTCCACCGGATCATTGGGGATTTTCACCGCCTTAATCCTCAAGGTGTACCAAGTTTCGCCATCATACAGCTGGCAATCGCCGGCCTGTTTCGGTTTTTTGACACCTGATTTCGTCACGGAATAATTTTCCTTTAATTGTTCCATGAAATCAGCTGGCGGAGCGACCTTTAAGACCCGATTGTATTCCCAGATCGCCAATTCGTCTTCTGGAAAAAGAATCGATAAGAATTGCTCTGTCTCAGGATTTTGCTCACCATTTTCACGTTTTTCAAGTCCGATTTTCACTGCCGATTCGGTCCGATGATGACCATCGGCGATATAAAGCGCCTCAATTTCAGTAAATAATTTTGCCAACGTCTCAATCGTGTCACCTTGATCAATCACCCAAACACGATGTGTCACTTCATGATAGCTGGTAAAATCATAAACAGGCTTGTAGTCTTGCTGCCACGCTTTAATAATTTGCTGGATCTCAGTCTTTGGTCGATAGCTTAAGAAAATAGGACTAGTATTGGCATCACAAGTCCGGATGTGATTCATTCGATCGATTTCTTTTTCATGACGAGTAAACTCATGCTTCTTGATTTTTTCATCAATGTAATCTTCAATCGATGTACACGCGACAATTCCAGTTTGGCTGCGGCCATTCATGACTAACTCATAAAGATAGAAATAATTTTGCTCTTCCTTAAAGAGCCAGCCTGCTTTTAAGAAATCTGCTAAATTATCGGCGGCTTTTTGATAAACCTTTTTATCATAGGGCGAGACATCAGCTGGCAAGTCGATCTCAGCTTTATCGATATGGAAATAACTGTAAGGGTTTCCTTCCGCAAGTTCTTTCGCTTCTTGCGAATTTACGACATCGTAAGGCAAGGCCGCCACTTGCGCCGCTAACTCTGAAGTGGGACGAATCCCTTTAAATGGATGAACTTGAACCATTAAAATTCACTCTCCTCATCTCGTTTAATCGCTCGAACTCGGACAACCCCTTCGTTTTGGGCTAATTTCTGTGTGATTGCCGCAATTTTTTGCGGATCCGTCTCTGACACATCAACGAGTGTATAGGCGTAATCCTCTTTCCCGCGATTCACCATATTGTCAATATTTACCTCTAATGAAGCAATGTCAGAAGCAATCGAGCCTAGCATATTCGGGACATTTTTATTAATGATGGTAATTCGATAAGGAGAATCAAAGGCCATCTCGACATTCGGGAAATTCACTGAACGTTTAATCACCCCAGTTTCTAAAAACCGTTTCAAACCACGAGCCGCCATCTTCGCGCAATTCACTTCTGCTTCTTCGGTTGACGCCCCTAAGTGAGGCAAGACCGTGATTTTCTGATTGTGCAATAATTTTTCACCGGCGAAATCAGTCGTATACCCGCCAATTCGTTCTTCCTTCACCGCTTTGACCACGGCCTCCGTATCAACAATCTCACCGCGAGCAAAATTCATCAAGTGAGCGGTATTTTTCATTAAAACCAATTCGTCCGGTCCAATCAAATGTTTCGTCTGATCCGTCAATGGTACATGAACTGTGATGAAATCGCAATTTGTCAGTACTTCTTTAATATCAGTCGCCCGTCTTACCCGACGAGAAATGCTCCAAGCCGTATCTACAGAGACATAAGGATCGTAGCCGGTAACTTCCATGCCTAAACGATAGGCATCATTCGCTACCATTGCGCCAATCGAACCCAGTCCGATAACGCCTAATTTTTTCCCTTCAAGCTCGGTTCCGGCAAATTGGTTCTTTTGTGCTTCGGCTTGTTCCTCTACGTCGCTGCCGGATAACGTTTGGACCCATTCGATTCCTTGAACCATTGGCCGCACCGCAATCAATAGACTGGCCACTACCAACTCCTTCACTGCATTGGCATTCGCTCCCGGTGTATTGAAAACAACAATTCCCTGCTCCGTACATTTTTTTACTGGAATATTATTCGTACCTGCTCCGGCCCGTGCAACAGCTACCACTGATTCGGAAAATTGATAGTCATGGAGCTTCTGACTGCGTAAAATAATCCCATCCGGTTCTTCACTTTCATTGATGCGATAATTTTCTTGATCAAAACGCGCCATCCCTTCAGGAGCGATCGCGTTGAATGTTTTTATCTGAAACATTTAGTTCCCTCCATTTCCTTGTTCAAATTTTTCCATGAACGCAATCAGTGCTTCTACACCTTCTACTGGAAAGGCGTTATAAAGACTGGCCCGCATGCCACCGACTGAGCGATGGCCTTTTAAATTTTCAAAGCCTGCTGCTAAAGCCGCTTGGTTAAAGGCGTTATCCAACGTTTCATCACCGGTAACAAAGGGAATATTTGTCAACGAACGACTGGCTTTTTCTACTGGGCTTTTGAACAAGTTTGATTTTTCGATAGCATCATATAGTAATTGCGCTTTTTCACGATCTTTTGCGGTAATTCCGGCTACCCCACCTTGCTTTTTGACCCATTCAAAAACTAATTTCGCGATATAGATCGCATAAGTTGGCGGTGTATTGTAAAGAGAATGATGTTTCGCTTGCAATGCATAATCCAACATGGGGGCAAAAAGCGCTTCTTGATTGAGAAGATCTTCACGAATGATTACGACTGTTAATCCCGCGGGCCCGATATTTTTCTGTGCACCGGCATAAATCACACCGAAGTCCTCTACGTTATACTCATTAGCTAAAATATTTGATGACATATCTGCCACCACCGGTACGTCTCCAAAAGAAGGAATTTTGGCATACGCGGTTCCTTCGATCGTATTATTGGTTGTAATATGCACATAGGCTGCCTTTTGATCGACTGTTTCAGGCAGTTCAGGGATAGAAGTAAAATTCTGTTCTTCACTAGAGGCGATCACTTCAACTTCAATATTTTCTAAGGCTTTGGCGGCACTTATCGCTTTTTTAGACCATGAGCCGGTATTGACGTACAGCACTTTTTTCCCTTGCGCTAAATTCAAGGGAACCATTGAAAATTGTAAGCTGGCTCCGCCTTGTAAAAATAAAACCTTATAATTATCTGGAATCGCCATTAATTCTCGTAATAAACTCTCGGCATCTTGAATGATCGCTTCAAATAAGGAGGAACGATGACTCAGCTCCATCACCGACATGCCGCTGCCTTTATAATCAAGCATTTCGGACTGTGCGATCTCTAGCACTGGTTTGGGCAAAACAGCAGGCCCCGCAGAAAAATTGTAAATCGTCATACATATTCGCTCCTTTTCAATTTGATAAAACAAGTAACACCTTTCAGATGTGATGCCAATTATAACAGAAGTATTTAAATGATAAAAGATTAATTTTAAACTAATTTACTTTTCATTTCATTTTACCTGAAAAAGTTTCAGCTTGATTTGCATAAAATTTTTTAAAGATAACCTTTTGTTTGACAGTCAAATTTTAAAAGCGTATGCTGTCGATAGTTAAAAATACAACTATTTATTTTTAAAGAAAGAAGCGAGTGCTATGTCATTAAATCAACAACAAATGATCAATACAAAAAACGAATTGCACAAAAATTTTGAACGTAGCGGATTGAGTCTCGAACAGATTGCTGCTGACTTAAATACGACAGCAGATGTGATCGCCGATACTTTAGCATTGAACGTCTCCCGAATTGAAGATCCGTGGGTCTTAAAAAATTACTTAGAGGCCGTTCTGGAACAACTAGGTATCACCAGTGTCCCCTTCACCGCTTTAGTCGGTGATTACCATCGCCACTGGTTTTTGAACAGCCGTCGGATCGATAAGAAAAAAATCGGTTAATCACTAAAAGGTGCTCTTTAAACAGATAATAATGATTGATATAAAAGATTCCCTTCCCTGCCTTTTGATTATCAGAACAAACAAAAAAATACCGACAATCTCTTAACTGGTTTTCGGTATTTTTTTGTTTATTACAATTTGAATCAAAAAGCTTAATCCATTGAATAAAATCGTGGACCACTCTTCTTCACTTACTTTGCACTCTTTTCCGACTGCCCCCTCTTGTCATATAAGCAAAATTTATCGTAACTAATGATTTTGACTATACCTTCTTTCCTTCATTATACTTTCCTAGCACTTAAAATTTAGGAGGACTCATCTATGCTTACAGGTTTAAATCGTTTAAACAACCCATTCTTAAATAAAGGGACTGCGTTCACTAAAGAAGAACGCGTAAAATACGGAATCACAGGCATGCTACCAAGCACCGTGCAAACACTTGAACAACAAGCCGTTCAAACGTACGGACAATACTTAAGCAAACCATCTGATTTAGAAAAACGGATTTTCTTAATGAACATCTTTAATACCAATCGGACCTTATTTTTCAAATTAATGGGCCAACACTTAGTCGAATTCATGCCAATCGTTTATGATCCAGTCGTAGCAGATTCAATCGAACAATACAATGAAATCTTCGTTGAACCTCAAGACGCTGCCTTTCTTTCAATTGATGATCCAGCAAGTATTAAAGAGAGCTTGAAAAACGCCGCTGCTGGTCGTGACATTCGGTTGATTGTTGTAACTGATGCTGAAGGCATTCTTGGTATGGGCGACTGGGGTGTCAACGGTGTCGATATCGCCATCGGGAAATTAATGGTTTATACTGCCGCTGCTGGTATCAACCCAGCTCAAGTCTTGCCTGTTTCAATTGATGCTGGTACAAACAACGAAGAATTATTGAACAATCCGCTTTACTTAGGAAATCGTCACGCCCGTGTAGAAGGCGATACTTACTATGCATTCATCGATGAATTCGTTGAGTCAGCTACCGATTTATTCCCTGAATTGTTATTACACTGGGAAGACTTTGGTCGTGGTAACGCTGCAAATATCCTTGAAAAATATCAAGATAAGATCACTACCTTCAATGATGATATCCAAGGCACAGGGATTGTGGTCCTTGCTGGTGTCTTAGGTGGGTTAAATATCTCTGGCGAAGCGTTGAAAAACCAAAGAATCCTTACTTTCGGTGCAGGCACTGCTGGTGTCGGTATTGCGAATATTCTATTAAAAGAAATGGTACGTCAAGGAACACCTGAAGAAGAAGCACGTAAACACTTCTACCAAGTCGACAAACAAGGTTTATTATTTGAAGACACTGAAGGCTTGACACCTGGCCAAATCCCATTTGCTAGAAAACGAGCTGAATTTATCAACAACACTACGTTAACCAGCTTAGAAGCTGTTGTAAAAGAAATTCATCCAACCATTATGATTGGTACTTCTACTCAACCAGGTGCGTTCTCAGAAGCAATCGTCAAAGAAATGGCTGCTCATACACCTCGTCCAATTATTATGCCTTTATCAAATCCAACAAAATTAGCGGAAGCAACGGCAGAAGACTTAATTACATGGACCGACGGGAAAGCATTAATCGGAACGGGTATTCCAGCGGACGATGTTGAATACAAGGGTGTGACTTATCAAATTGGACAAGCAAACAATGCTTTGATGTACCCAGGCTTAGGCTTAGGTTTGATCGCTTCAACCTCAACTCGAGTAAACGATGAAATCATCTCTCAAGCTAGCCGCGCACTAGGCGGAATCGTCGATGTCACAAAACCAGGTGCATCGATCTTACCTCCAGTCGCAAAAATCACGGAATTTTCTCAAATCATTGCGGAAACAGTCGTGACATCGGTCGTGGACCAACAGTTAAACCGTGAAGACATTCCTGATGTAAAAACTGCTGTCGAAGCAGCCAAATGGCTCCCTGAATACTAAATCCAAAAGACAGCAACAAAAGGCCTTAAGAGCTGGAGTAGAGTATTCTACTCCCTCTTTTTAAGGCGTGAATCCATGTTTTATTAAAGAAAGGACGTCTCCAATGGCTCAAAAAGAACCCTCAACTGCTACGACATCTGAAGAAAAAAAGACTAGTTTTTGGTCAACCAAAATTTCCGGTGTTAGTTTACCCCTTTATTTGATTATGGTGGTCGTATTAATTATCGCAATCGCCTTGAAAAAATTACCGACAAATATGATCGGCCCAATCGCTATTTTAGTTATTTTCGGAAATTTATTCCACTTCGTTGGCAACAAAATTCCCATTGTCAAAAGTTATTTAGGTGGTGGCTCTGTTTTTGCGATCTTTGCTTCTGCAGCAATCGCAACATTCGGCATCTTACCTGACTATGTCGTTGAATCAACTAAGAATTTCGTAACAACTATGGGTTTCTTAGACTTTTATATTGCCGCTCTGATTACTGGTAGTATTCTTGGTATGAACCGGAAGCTATTAATGAAAGCTTCTGTCCGTTTTATTCCTGTGGCACTTATTTCTATGATTGTTTCTTTCTTCGCTGTCGGACTTGTCGGTATGGTGATCGGTAATGGCTTTGCCAATTCTGTTCTTTATATCTCATTACCTGCTATGGCTGGTGGTGTCGGTGCGGGTGCTGTGCCTCTATCAACCATCTATGCCCATGTTTTAGGAACCGACGCTTCTTCCATTATTTCTCGTTTGATTCCAGCAACCGCCATGACCAATGTTTTAGCAATCATCGGTGCCGCGTTAGTTGCCCGTGCAGGAGAATCATTCCCTAAGATTAATGGGAACGGTAAATTAATGGAAAAGGGCGACCTTGGCGACGGTAAACCTCGCGAAGTCAAACCAGATATTTTCCAATTAGGCGTTGGTATGATGGTTGCCTTGACCTTCTTCATTCTTGGTCAAATCTGTAATTTCTTTGTACCCAAAATCCACGCATATGCTTTCATGATTATTATCGTCGTGATTTGTAAAATTACCAATGTATTACCTGAATATTATGAAGATGCGGCGATCATGTTCAATAATTTAATCGTTAAAAACTTAACGGCCGCTGTCTTAGCTGGTATCGGTATTGCCTTATTGAACTTAAACGTCTTAGCGTCTGCTTTGACATGGCAATTTGTCGTTTTATGTTTAACCAGCGTAATCGTGATCTCTCTTGTTTCCGGCTTCGTTGGTCGCCTTTTTGGCTTATATCCGATCGAATCAACCATCACTGCCGGCCTATGCAACAACTCAATGGGTGGTACTGGAAATGTAGCTGTATTGTCTGCGGCAAATCGGATGGAATTGATTGCTTTTGCGCAAATGGGTAACCGTTTAGGCGGAGCTATCGTCTTAATCATTTCCGGTTTCCTGATGCAGTTATTCTCCTAAAACTTTACTATTGTTTCTTCCTCCTAAAAAAGCTTGTACGTAATCGTAGGACGATTACGTACAAGCTTTTTGTCTGATCTGATCCAGCTAAAAGTACTATCAGTTGCTTGAAATTTATTATCGTGCTAAAACTAAGCGAAAAATAAAATTTTTGCTGTACAGGAAAGGATTGTTCCGTATGAACAAAGGCAGAGTTGAAGCGTTTTCTGATGCGATCGTAGCAATTATTATGACCATCATGATTTTAGAATTCAAAACCCCAGAAGATTTTCATTGGCAAGCTATTTTAGAAAATTTGACCTATTTATTCGCCTATGCCGTCAGTTTCTTTTTTATCGCGGTGGCTTGGTACAATCATCATTATATGTTCAGCTTAACCAAACGTGTAACGAAAAAAATTTACTGGATCAATAATATTTGGCTTTTTACAATGGCTTTGATTCCTGTTGCCACCGCTTGGGCTGGAGAATTTATGTCCCATCGCGGACCGGAATACTTTTATCTTTTTATTTTTACCCTTTGGAGTTTGGCTTACCTGTGGCTTAGCAAAAGTTTCGAGCAACTCCATCAAAAAAAACACCCTGCCATCAGCCAAAAAATTCGTAAAATGGGGCCTAACCAGTATATGAGCAGTTTCTTTTTTCCTCTGACCGTCCTCATAATCGGCATCGGAATCTATTTCTACCCACCTATTAGTTTAATTGCGACCTTGATTGAACTGATTATTATGGCTTTTTGGACCAATGATGATAGTGATAAAATTTTTGATGACACGACCGAATGAATACTCCGCTCCTAGCTGTATAGGAGCGGTTTTTTTTATAGCATTCCACTAACCCACAAACTCAGTAAAACGATGGCCATAAAAATTCCCACAAAAACAAGGCAGATCAACGTTTTGATTAACAAATCCCTTTTGAAACTGCGTTCTTCTCGGAGTTTTTTTACCTCTCCGCCTTCCATGTAAGCAACAATCTCTTTATAGGTTTTAACATCGTTGTCCTTTTTGATTTTCTCAACCTTGAAGGCGGCCCACATGCAAATTAGCCATAAAACAAACGGAATCAATAACCCGACATTCCCAAGAAATTTCCACGCCGGTCCAATCGATACCGCGGCCAGAAGAAGCGTTCCATTCATCACCCAACCATACCCATTCATTTTATCGTTTCCAATTACTTTTTTCATTGTTTCCACGTCTCCTTTGACAAGTTCATCTAAAGTCACGTCAAAAAGAACGCTCAGCAATAATAGATTATGGATGTCAGGATAGCTTCGTTCATTTTCCCAATTTGATATTGTCTGACGAGAAACGTAAATTTTTTCAGACAACTCTTCTTGTGAAAACCCAGCTGCCTCTCTTAATCGTTTAATCTGTTTGCTTAAATTCATTTTATCCGCTCCTTTAGTCTCACTTTAGAACTCCCTAACCCGTTTCACTAGCCAAACTCTTTATCATAGGCTGTTTTACTCGTGTCAAAAGGCTTTATCATGGAAAAAAACTTATTTTCAACGTTTTTCTATTCATCTCTGTTTCCGATTTTTCGTATTCTCATAATAGTTTACCAGAAAAGACGAACCGAATTTAATGTACGAATAGTTTTCTAAGATTAAAATTATCCTTGATCTCAGGGCTGACACAACCCCCTCCTCCGTAGAGAACAGATTAAAAAGCCTCAGCGAAAATTCGCTAAGGCTTTCGTCACGATACTATTATGCTTTCGTACGACGGACATAGTTTTGGTAAAGAATGATACCCACTACTGTAAATCCGACTGGACCTGCAATCATCCAAAGAGTATCACGCATGCCTGCACCTTCGATAATCGGTTGGAAAATCGTGAAGACATTGGCACCTAATACTAATAGGAAGACTACAACACTAATCACAAGTGTCATGCTATGAGATTTATAGACTTCAAACGGACGATCAAGTCCTTCTTTTTTCTTAAATTTAGGGAATGCATAAATTAAGAACAAGTAAGGTAAGGTCATTGACACGTTCGCCATTAACGTCAAAATGTTATAGAAAGCTGATGGATCTGGCGTCGCAAATGAAGCGATCAAGATGATTGCAACAACGATTGCACATTGTGCCCACATCGCATAGCTTGGCATACCATTTTCATTTAATTCAGTGAATTTCTTAGGCCATAATTTCTTTGGTGTTCCCATGATCAACGTTTTCAATGGTGAATACGTCAATGTGAAGAACGCACCACTATAGGCTAAGAACATTCCTAAACCAGTATAACGAGCAAACCAGTTACCCATACTGATAGCAGCAGCTTGACTCAGGCCAATGCCTTTACCAAATTCTACCCCTAAGTTATTCATCATAACATAAGAAATATTTCCTAAGTTTGTTGTATCGCCTGAAAGGACACCCTCCCAGTTGGTACTTACGCCCCAAAGGAAGATTCCTAATGCGTAACCTACTGAAATGATCAAGGCAGAAAGAACAACCGCTTTAGGGAATGTTTTTTCTGGATTTTGGGTTTTATCAACCATCCCACCAACAGCTTCCAAACCGCCATAAGCAAAGATCGCGAATACCGCAAAACCTAGTAAACCGATTGGGCTTTGGTAACTTGGATTTGGTGAGTGCAAGATATGATTAAAAGGTTGCGCCAAATGGCCACCATTTGCCACCAAAATAATTCCTGAAATCACAATCAGAACAACGTTTAAGCTTGTTACGGCTAAGCCACCTAAGCTTGTAATCTTAACGATTCCTTTAACCCCTTTAATTGAGACTAAAGTAACGATAATCATCCAAACGCAGGCTAAAATACCGACCATTTGAGTCGAATTCAAACCGAACATTCCTAATTTTTGTGTTTGGTCACTGCCGGCAAAAGCCGTTGTAAAAGGGATCCAAACTTTTGATGATGTAGAAACCATCCAGACAACGTAAGAAGCAAACCACATAAATGTTCCGATAAATGCGAAACGTGGTCCTACGCTGACTTCCAACCATTTATACATCCCACTATTTTCACCTTTAATGGTAGAACCAAATTCTGCCATCATCAGCGCAAATGGAATGAAAAATAGAATCGCAGCCACAACGTAAAAGACGATTGAGCCATACCCCATTAAGTAAAAGGCCACTGGTCCATTAGCGAACCCAAATACTGAGGTAAAGATCATCATGACCAGAGCGCCAAGCGTCATGCCTTTTTCTGCTTTGGACATTAAAACCACTCCTATTCAATTATAATCTGGGAACTGCCGTAAAAATAAATTCAAAAAATTATTATTAGTTATTAATTGAGCAAGAATATTTCAACAGTTAAAAATTCCCAAAGTTAACTTTACAATGAAAAAAGACAAAGCGCAAGAAGGCAAAGTTCATGAAAAATTCAAAACAACGTAAACGCTTCTTGGGGGCACATAGCCAAAAAAGCTCCCCTACAAAATGATAAAATAACAAAAAAACAAGTTATTTAAATAAATATTTTTTATTTGTTTTTTTATCTTTTTTTCAACAATTGATTAAATACGGTTATATCAATGAAACGATAAGTTGAAAACAAGCTGAAACCGATACCATTATAACCATTGGCTTTTATTTCAAATTAAAAAAAGACAAGAAAAACAGCTAGTTTCTTGTTTTAAACCCCTGCTAAAATTAAAAACAATTGATCAAAACATGTTTTATTACTAAAAAGATAATAAATCAATTTGAAACATTTTAACAAATTGCCATTTAAAACACACTTTCTAATAATCAAATAGTTCAGTTGAATCTAATGTTTACAATCAGCCAAATTTTCTCAATCAGCCTCCTAAAACAGAACAAAAAAAGAAACTCCTGTTAGGAATTTCTTTTTAAATAGTATCAATAGCCTAGTTTTTTCCAAAAATTATTATAATTGATCCACAACCAAGCCCCAGACAGAATAGCTAACCACAGCATCACGCCGCCGTTTAGCAAAATGGGATTTAATCCCATTAAGACCCCAACGGCATACAGAGCGATTAAAATCGCCCCGATTAAGAAAGTTCCAAACAGCCATAACATCAAGCCATAGTTGCCTACACCGCGAGTGAAAAGTTGACTGACATTCGTCCAAGTCACATTTAACAGGCGATAGTCGCGAGTGAAAAAATATAGCGACATGAGGTATGTTCCCCACAGCGTTCCGATAACGAAAGTAACTAGCAAGAAGAGTGGCAAATGAATAACCAGACCAATTATTATGCCTATGCCGCCAGCAAGAGCCATTTGAATCTTGCACCCTACCCAAAATTTTTGACGCAAATATTTTCTTATGGATAAAGGCAGTGATTGAATAAAGAAGAAATTCTCACGATCCAGTGAAATTAAATTACTGACAAACGATGTTTGATTCAACATGATACAAGCGAAAACAAGTCCACTAACAAAGAACACTCCGCCAAATCTCAAAGATAGTGTTCGTAGATCTACTGGATTAGTCGTTACGATCGTCGCTAGCATAATGATCGGCATAATCAAGGATGAGGTCAAAACTTGCATGATCAAATTAGGGTTTTTCAACAATTGAACATTGTACCTACCTAATTGCTTTTTCAACGATTGATTCTCTTTCCGTTTGCGTTTTGTTGCGACGGTACGAGAGCCCTCATCACTGAATTGCTCGTATAAGCTTGGTACCACGAAATTCCGCAATGCCAATAGCAACAGAGCCGTTACCAGTAATAAAACGATGAGTGGCAAAAGCCCCTCCACCGAAAACAACCCATGCATGACATGGTAAAAAGGAAGAAAAATAGCGAACGGATGACGATCGACTAGGGTAGCTGAATGATCGACGGAATTTTGCGAAAAATTGATCGCCAACACGCCTCCAACGGAAACGACCATTGAAAAGCCTAGCATCAAACTAGTAAATAATTTTTTATGCTGACGAAACAACTTAGTTTTCGTCATGCCAAAAACAATCAAACTACAAAAACTAAACAGCAAAATAAAAAAGATCAAAAATAGCAAAATCGCTGCAATCACTGCGATTGGGATAAATTGACCGCTTCTGAAGGCAGTCAAAAAGAATAGAATCAACAAAGGCAATAAAAAAGGAACAATGGTCATACCCACCGCCAAAAACTTAGCGATAAAGACTTCGCCTTGTTTAATCGGCAATGCTAAATAATCTTGCAGGTCTTTGCTTTCAAAGAAGACATTGAAGATCGCCGATAAAGATTGGGAGAACCCAATCAATGCAAACAGTGCCATATAATAGGTAAAGAACCCCGGCAGCTGCGAAAAATCAATCATCACCATCGTCGCACCATAGACAAAAAGAAAAATTAAACCAGACAGTACATATTGTTGCAAAATACTGCGAATCACTTTTTTGCCTTTGCGGCCTTTTTTCCGAATTTGATTGGTCGCAGAAGGATTGATATACAGCATATTCACTGCGATCAGATGCTTAATGATTCCACTATTCATGGGCATCCCCCTCGATTTCTGCGACTAAATCTTCATCCGCCTTACGCCCAGCCATTTTCAAATAAACACTTTCTAAAGATTCATTAGGGTAATCCTGCAATAGATTTTCCACTGACCCGTTATAAATCAACTCACCCTGCTTCAAGATTGCCAACTCATCGCAAAGCTGTTGGGCCGTGTCTAAAACATGGGTTGAAAAAATGACGGTCTTCCCTTTTTCAGCATGCCCTTTAATCATCTGCTTCAAATCAAAAGCTGCTTGGGGATCTAATCCTTGTAAGGGTTCATCCAAAATCCAAATATCTGGGTCCGGCAGCAACGCTCCGATAAGAATCGTTTTTTGCCGCATCCCGTGAGAAAAACTTTCTAACGTCTCGTCTTCATGCCCCGCCAAATCAAATAAATTGATCAACTCCAATCGCCGGCGCTCTTCGCCCTTTAACTCATAGGCAGCTTCGATCAAATCCCAATATTCATTGGCAGTTAATTGTAAAAACATATCCGGCGAATCCGGCACATACGCGATTTTCCGTTTAATCGCCAAA
Organism: Enterococcus viikkiensis; assembly: GCF_005405345.1. Classification (GTDB taxonomy): domain Bacteria; phylum Bacillota; class Bacilli; order Lactobacillales; family Enterococcaceae; genus Enterococcus_A; species Enterococcus_A viikkiensis. Next base: position 25,782 of record NZ_BJDW01000007.1, read on the forward strand.
CGATCTTCTTTCAAATTCTTTCCATCAAATAAAATCTCCCCTTCTGTAGGTTCGATGATACTGACCAGACTTTTGATCGTTGTTGATTTTCCCGCACCATTGTGACCCAAAAAACCAAAAATTTCGCCTTCTTTGATCGTTAAATTCAAATTATCCAACGCTTTTTTCTCACCATAACTTTTTGTCACCTGTTTTAATTCGATCATGCCTCTCACACCCCGCTTCTCCTGTACTTACTTCAATACTATACGAGAAAAAGCCCAGGCTGACAAGGAGCGCCAATGTTCTTTAGCCTAGTTGACGTTCAAGATGCAAACTAAAAAAGTTGTCTAGATTATCCAGACAACTTTTCATGTTTATTTGACCCGTACTGGGAACCAGATTTGAAAATGAGCATTTTCTGGATTTGCGTCTAAATACAGTTCAATATCCGGTAGTTCCGCATACTCAAATCCGGAGGTTGGCAGCCATTCCGTAAAGATCTGTGTCTGCATTTCCTGAATCGCTCCCGGCATCGGGCCGTTGCCAGAAAAGATGGCCCATTTCGCTGCTGGAACTTCGTAGTGTTTGAACCCTACAGGGACTTGGTCACTGGCTACACCAATGACGTATTCCCAATTCTCTTGAATTTTTGAGGTCATCATGCTGATTCCCATGACACCAGGGTTTCTTTGATCCATGATCGGAAATAATTTTTGTAATTCCCCGCTAGCGCTGACTTTGCTCCAAAATTCCGGAATCATTTTTTTATATTTTTCCATATCTTGATCCAATTCAATCCCCACACCCGTTACGTTGAACGCTTCTTTTTCGACTAATTGATATTCCATTGCATGCACTCCCTTTACAGTAATTTTGAAGGTCAACATAGGATAGCTAGTTAGTTTTACGCCAGCCTGCTTTGCTTGTTGTGGTGTAATCCTGTGAATTTCTTTAAACACCCGATTAAAAGAAGTCGGTGAATCGTACCCATATTTCAGGGCGACATCAATCACTTTTTCTCCCTTTTGCAAATCCACCCCTGCCAAACTCATTCGACGGCGGCGAATATAACTTGCAAAAGTCACTCCGGCAATATACGAAAACATTCGCTGATAATGATAGCTTGAACATTGAGCCAATTGTGCGGCCTGCTCTAGCTCGATTACTCCGGCTAAATTCTCTTCCACATAAGCAATACTGTCGTTAAAATGATCCAACCAATCCATTCATCTTCCTCCTATCACTACTCTAGCTAAGTTTCTCAGTAAAAACCTCTCAAAACGTGCCCCTTATTGCGAGCAAACATGTCATCTGTAAAAGCATACCTATAAAAAGTGGGGCAATGCAAGTAATATAGCAAAAGCATTGAAATATTCTATATAAAAAAAGTTATTTTTACAGCCAATATCCCTTCACAATTAGCTCAATACTGTTAAAACCAGTTATTTAATTGGTCTACTCAAGATCTTTTTTTTCAAAAAGAAAAAGACACTCACAAAGGAGTATCTCTTCTTAGAATAATTTTCCAGTTCTAATGGCATAAATAGTTAAGGAAATTAGAATGAACAACGCCAACATTTCTAATAGAAAGTCGGTGGTCTTTACTTCGTTTTTCGAAGCGTTCTTCTCTCGTTTCATTGCTCTATTTGGCCCTCCTTATTTCAACAAAATAAGGATAACAAAGCATTGGTATAGGCAAGTAAAAAAGACTGTTGAATTTAATTAGAATCTGGTGGCAAACCTTTCATTCAATACCGTGTTAGTTTCATCCCTTCATAATGGCTATTTTTGAATAAATATGCTTGAATAAAAGAAGTGTTTTTTAGGAGGAAAATTATGGAACAAAATCAAATGTCTAGCAACCATACCAAAGAAGTGAGTTTGCTGGGCTTAAGTATGATTGTTATTGGATCGATGTTAGGCGGCGGCGTATTCAATCTGCCCAGCAGCATCTCACAATCCGCTGGCGTTATTGCTTCCCTATTTGCATGGTTCATCACGGGTGTCGGTGTCTTCTTTATCGCAAAGGTCTTTCAAACACTTTCAAATGAAGAGCCAGAAATCATCGGCGGAATTTATTATTATGCAAAGGATGGTTTCGGCGACTACATCGGGTTTAACTCTGCTTGGGGCTACTGGCTCAGTAACATTATCGGCAATGTTTCCTTTGTGATTCTATTTTTAGATGCCTTGAGTAAATTCGTTCCTGCTATCGGCGGTTCTGGTGGACAAATCGGACTCTTTTTAGGAACGTTTATGATTTGGGGCGTAGTTTTTCTAGTGGCTCGTGGGATTCGCACTGCCAGTATTTTAAACACGGTGGCGACTGCTGCCAAAGTCGTCCCGATTGTTTTAGCGATTTTGCTATTATTCATTCATTTTAAGTATCATATTTTTTCAATGGATGTTTTTGCCAAAAATGTACTTAACAGTGGAAAACATCTTGGTAGTGTTCCAACCCAAATTCGCCACGCAATGTTGCAAACAATGTGGGTTTTTGTTGGAATCGAAGGCGCAGTTGTTTTATCTGGTCGGGCAAAACGAGCAAAGGATGTTGGTCGGGCGACCTTGATCGGTTATTCTACGACGCTAGCCATTTATGTTCTGATCGTTATGTTAAGCTTTGGTACATTGCCGCAAGAACAGTTAGCGGCTTTGCCAAGCCCTTCTCTTAGCGGTGTACTCCGTGCTTCGACAGGCATTTGGGCTGCTCGTATGATTGATATCGGAGTCATCATCTCCGTCTTAGGCGCATGGATTTCTTGGACAATTTTAGCGGCGGAAATTTCTTTTGACGCGGCACAAGACAAAATGTTCCCGGCTTTCTTAGGGAAAGCCAATAAACAAAATGCACCGATTAATGCCTTGATCTTAAACGGCGTGATTATGCAAATCGTCTTTTTAATTTCTCGTTGGGCAATGGATGCGTTTCAAGCGGTGACTGATACGGCGACTACGATGGTCCTCATTCCTTATCTTTTATCGGCTGCCTTTTTATGGAAAGTGGCCAAGAAGAAGCAACACGCCGGTCAAAAATGGTTGGCTCTGGGAGGAATTATTTATGGCATCTATATGTTGTATTCTTCTGGTGGGTTGAATTTACTTTATTGTGTCGGCATTTATGCTTTAGGCTTTGTTTTTTGGCTGTGGAACAGTCATACTTACAAACGGCCTGTTTTTGCGACAAAGCGGGATAAAGGCTTATTTATAGGAGTCACTCTTTTGGGCATCCTAAGTTTGATCGTACTAGTCATACAGCTACACAATTAAAAAAGGTTGGTGAGTAAAAAACTCACCAACCTTTTTTATACTTTTTGCAAAATCAATATCGCTAACAGTCCCAACGCATAAAAGCTATTAAACACAATTAGGTTTTCCACCGCCATTGGAAACGTTTTGCTTTTGATTTGTTCTTTCGTAAAAATTTTTGTTTGTTTATGAACCTTAATCAGACTGATAAATGCCACTAAAATCGGCCAGTGATAAATGCCCGCGAGCCAGCCAATCAAAATAACTAGATACGGTGCATACGCCAGTAAATTAAACAAACGTAGGCTCCACTGACGTCCAATATAAAATGGCAACGTATAGCGATGATTCTCAATGTCTTGTGTCAAATCACTGATATTGTTTGCCAGCATGATATTGGCAATGGTCATCACCAACGGTAAAGCCGCCCACACCAAGGCCAAAATAATTATCGGGTTTCCGGTTAGCGCAAAATGTTTGAAATTCAGCTCCATATAAAAAAGCCGTTGATCATACGTATTAATATAAGTAGTGATGGCAAAGATTCCTAAGCCCTCTGTCACACCACTGAAAATTTCTCCCAAAGGCATCCGCGATAAAGGAATCGGACCGTACGTGTAAAAGACTCCAACAAAGCAACAAGCTAACCCCATTACTAGCAATAGCCAGCCCGTCTGGATCGCTAACGTAAAACCCACGATCGCTGCAAAACCTACCAAGCCCAAAATTAGTCGTTGGATCGTTTTCACTGACAAATTTTCGCGTCCAATAACGTTCTCTTCGTATTTGTATTTTTCTGAATGAGCTTTTAAAAAATCCATATAATTATTGATTGCGGTAATTGCTAAATCAAATGCCAACAATCCGAAAAAGAAAAAAATCGTTTTTCCTGGATGGAATGAATGAAAATAGGTATTCGTAAATAAAACGGCAATCACAAAGGGAAAGATACCCGCCATTTTTGTGCGAATCTGAACAAGCTCAAAGAAATGCTCTTTTGTCATTCGATTGAATTCAGGCTTCAAATTCTTACTATTTTCCATGTGTAACTCCTCTTCTTAATCCTTTACTTTTTTTGGTCGCCTTAACCCAGTACTTGCCAAAGCAACGTCAGCAACAGCCCTAACCCATAGCAGCTATTGAACGCGACGAGATTTTTAATAGACATCGCAAAAGTCTGACTTTTGATCTGCTTTTCCGTAAAAACTTTAGTCTGTGGATAAACTTTTAAAAGACTGACGAATGTCACTACGATTGGCCATTGATAAATACCTGCGATCCAGCCGACAATAATCGTTAGATAAGAACCATACATTAATACATTAAACAAAATCACACCATTTTACGTCCAAGATAAAAAGGTAACGTGTACCGATGATTTTCAATGTCTTGTTCTAAATCAGAAAGATTATTGGCCAACATAATATTCGCAATCGTAGCAATCAACGGTAACGATGCCCAAATAACAGCTAAGGCAGCGGTAGTACTACCAGTTAACGCAAAGTGCTGCAAGTCCAACTCTAAGAAAAAGGCCTTTTGATCGACGGTGTTCAAATAAATCGTTATCGCAAAGATTCCTAAGCCCATCGTTACGCCACTAAATAATTCTCCTAGTGGCATCCGTGATAGCGGAATCGGTCCGTAAGTGTAAAAGACCCCGATGAAACAACAAGCACACCCCATCACCAATAAAAGCCAACCGGTTTGGATCGCCAGCGTAATGCCGACGATCGCTGCAAATCCAATTAAGGCGAAAATAATCGCCACGACGGTTTTCTCCGATAACTGATCTTTTCCAATCACGTTTTCTTGGTACTTATACGTTTCAGAGTGGGCTTTGCGAAAATCCATATAATTATTGATTGCTGTCGTCGCCATATCGAACGCAACCATTCCCAAGAAGAAAAAGAGCGTTTTTCCTAAGTGAAAGGAATGAAAATACGTATTGGTGAACAATACCGCAATCAGAAATGGAAACAAGCTCGCTAATTTCGTACGGATCTCTACTAAGTCAAAAAAACTTTTTAAAGTCATTTTATTTCAAATCCTTTTCATTTCCCATAGTATAGCCAGCTTCTGGATTGATCTTGAACCCATCCTTGATCCCAGCTGTGACGTAAATTTTATCATCCTTTGTAACAAAGATTGCTTCTGTATCCTTTAGTGTATCCACATAAGCGATTCCCTTTTTGACACCCATGGAAAAGACTGCCGTAGATAAGCCATCGCCATCAATGGATTTTTTAGAGATGATCGTAACACCTGCAATGTCGTTATCAAAGGGATACCCTGTTTTCGGATTAAATAAGTGATGGTAAGTTTTCCCGTCAACTTCTAGGTAGCGCTCATAGATACCCGACGTTACCAAAGATTTATTGCTTTCCGGAACACTTCCTAAAACAACATTTCTTGCTTGGTTCGGGTCTTGGATCCCGACTGTCCAGTCTTCTTTTTGGTCATTTCGCGGACTGTGACCTAACACATATACATTCCCGCCAAGGTCAACGATGGCAGTCGTTACCTCATTTTCCTTTAGTACCTTAATCACTTCATCAGTAATATAGCCTTTCGCAATCGCGCCAAGATCCAATTTCATGCCTTTTTCTTTCAAGTAGACCGTTTTATCCTCATTATTGAATTCAACATCATGATAATTGACTAGCTTCAACGCCTGATCGATTTCATTTTGAGCTGGCTTGCGAGCATCTGGGAAGCCAATTCGCCACATAGAAGTGATTGGACCAATCGCCATATCAAAGCCGCCTTGAGAATCTTTACTATATTTGTAAGCTTCCTTCAATAAATAATACATATCGTCGGTCACTTTTACCGGTTTTTCACCTGCCGCTGCATTAATGGCATCAATTTCTGAGCCCTTTTGATTCACCGTGATTTTATCCGCCAATTCCTTCACTCGATCAAAGGCCGGTTTTAAAGCTTCCTTTTTACCATCATCGTAAATTCTGATTTGGACATATGTACCCATTAAAAATTGTTTATCTTCATATGGTTTCTCATTTATTTTTGGTTTACTGCTGCCGCAAGCGGTCAGAAGAATCATTAATACTCCTAAAAATACCATTGCTAGTCGTTTCTTCACACAAATACTCCCTTTGTATATTGTAAAATTTTTTCACCTTATCATAGCTCTTTCGAGGCGATTTTCATAGCTTTTTTTGCTTACCTCTAATTAATAATCAAGAAAATAAGTGCTTGAAAAGTATTAAAAAAAGAGCTGGGAGATCCCAGCTCTTTTTCAGATTCCCTAAGGAGATTAAAAATTATTTTTTAGTAACAATGTTGTCTACTTGGATTGTGTTTGTATTGCCTTTTTCAGCAGCGTTTACTAATTGAGCTGCATACGTTTGGAAAGCGTGTGAAGAATGAGTTGCACCAGTGACAACTTCAACATCAGCAGGAGCGCCTTTTTCAACTAAACCTTTGTTTAATTGTTCGATGTATTCTTTTGGTCCAACACCGCTTTTAGCTTTCATGTTCTTTTCGTAGTCAGCGTCATCTTTTTTAGATTTGCCGTCTTTGTCAACCATGTCAAAGTTTGATTCAGTGATTTTTCCACCAGCAACAGTCATGCTGAAGATTGTACGGTAGCCATTAGAGTAGTTCTTTTCTTCTAATTTGTAAGTGCCGTCTTTCATTGCAGCGCCATTGTCGATTTCGATTGTTTTTGTGTCGCCAGCTTGAGCTGCTTGAACTAATTGTTGAGAGTAGTTCTTGAAGTTTTCGCTAGAGTGAGTCGCACCAGTAACAGCTTCAACTGCATCTGGGTTTTGTGTATCTTCTAATGATTTATTTAAAGCTGGAATGTATTCTTTAGGACCAGTCTTTGTTTTTTCTTTCATGCTCTTTTCGTATTCAGCATCTTTTTGTTTTGATTTGCCGTCTTCGTTTAGGTAGTCATAGTTTGATTTTGTGATTTTGCCATCTTTAACAGTCATGTCAAAAACAACGCGGTAACCATGATCATAGTTCTTTTCTTCTAATTTATAGCTGCCATCTTTTAGATCGCCGCCAGCTTCTTTTTCTGCTGGTTTGACTGCTTCTGAAGAACTTGTTGATGAGCTTGAAGCTGCTTCTTTATCGTTGCTTCCCCCGCAGGCTGCTAAAGCTAGTGTCGAAAATGCCACTACCGCAAACCCTGATACCATTTTTTTCATTTTCATGAATAAACTCCACATTGTCTTAAAAGACGGCTCAAAAGTTCCAACCAATACCTTGATTTGGACTGCTGGTGTCAAAGGAACGTCTGATGCAGCAGACTTTGGACTTGAAGCGGCTCGTGGACAACGTTTGTACGCGAACGAATATATGCAAGCTAAAGGCTATGAAGACAAAGACATCTACATCGTTGGTGACTTGGTTCACTACGAAGAAAATGGTGATGGGCGTCCAACACCACAGATCGTTCAAGCTGCAGAACAAACAGCTCATACAGCAGCAGCGAATATCGTTGCCAAAGTTAAAAACACTGAAAAGCACGAATTCAAAAGTAATTACCAAGGATTCATGGTCTCCATCGGTTCAAAATGGGGCGTTGCCAACTTAATGGACAAAGTTCACATGGCTGGTTTTATGGCGATTGTGATGAAACATATCGTTAACTTGAAATATTTCTTTGATATGCGTTCTGGCTACTACATGTTCCAATACATGATGCACGAATTTTTCCATATTAAAAATGATCGCAATGTGACTCGTGGGCATTCTTCACGTTACGGTAATGTATTGTGGAGTGTTCCATTACGTGTCTTCTATGGTTCAATGTGGTTAATTGAATCCTCTAAAAAAGTCGTTGGTAATGGTCATTACTTGAACCCTACTTCTTGGTTTGGCGATGGCTCTTGGTTTACTGACAAAGTCGTCTTTCCATTTCCTTGGTTGCAAGAACAAGTAACTACTGGCGCCTCTGCAGCTGGTGCTCATGCGGCTGAAGCAACAACAGCGGCAACAGGTGCTGCTGGCGGTGCGACAGATGCTGCCGCTGCAACAGCGACTCAAGCAACGCACTTTGGTTTCAGCTATGCCTTTGGTGAAAACCCAATGCCTGTCTTTGAAAAAATGCCGCATTGGTTCTCAAAAATCATGGAAGTCATGATGCCGAATCAAGACGTGGCGTTGTTCATGCAAAAATTCATGACCTTCGTTGAAATCGGGATCGCATTAGCCTTAATCTTTGGGTTATTCACTTGGTTAGCGAGTGCCGCAACGATTGGTTTAACCATCGTCTTCTGTCTATCTGGCATGTTCTATTGGGTCAACATTTGGTTCATCTTTGTTGCCTTCGCATTAATGAACGGCTCTGGTCGTGCATTAGGTCTTGACCGTTGGGTGATTCCTTGGATTCAACGGACTGTCGGCAAATGGTGGTATGGAACACCTCGTTCAATCTACGGCAAAAAATAGAGTTAACAATTGAATTATTTATGAAAGAAAGTTCTAAAGGGCTTATTTCCCTCTTTAGGACTTTCTTTATGTTATGATTGGGACGATTCATTGTATGAAAAAATAAAGGGGTGTGACTCTTGAAGCTGAAGTATTTTGTAAAAATTAGTTTGCTACGACCTTGGGACGGAATCATTGTTTTACTGTTGATCTTGCTTTCTTTTGCCCCCATCGTCGTCTTCAGTATCAATCGTGTGAATGAGGCCCCCACGCAACAAGCGGTTCTTTCCGTTGATGGAAAAGAAATTAAAAGCTTCGATCTCAACGATGACAAGCAATCCTATACTTATCGCTACACCGATCCAGACGGTGATTATAATTTGATCGAGATCAAAGGATCTAAGATTCGGATCAAAGAAGCGAATTGCGGTGATCAGATTTGTGTTCGCCGAGGCTGGATTGATCAGTCTGGAGAAACGATTGTCTGTCTGCCTCACAAATTATTAATTGAAGTAAAAGCCTCAGATGGAGGTGAAACCGGCAGTGTCATTTATTAGCTGTCTGTATCATGCATAAGACTCAAAAATTGATCTACATAGCGCTTTTAGTTGCTCAAGGTGTCATTTTAGGTTTAGTTGAAAATATGATCCCTTCTCCTTTTGCTTTCGCTCCTGGTGCGAAGCTTGGTTTAGCCAATCTAATCACGATTATCGCGATTTTTACAATGCCTAAGAGAGACAGCTTTCGGCTAGTTTGGATGCGCCTGATCTTGACAACTTTATTAGGTGGTACGATCTCGACCTTTTTATATAGTATGAGCGGCTCCATGCTAAGCTATTTCGGCATGTTGCTGGTCAAAAGTCTCGGCCCTAAACGTGTCAGCATCATCGGCATCAGTGCCGCCGGCGGCTTTCTCCATAACGTCGGACAATTACTAGTCGCAAGTTGGATTGCCCAATCCTGGACAGTCATGCTCTATCTTCCCATCATGTCCTTATTTGGAATTCTCGCTGGGATCACGATTGGAATCTCGGGCAATTACTTACTCGTTCATGTGCAAGCTTTAAAAAAATTCCAGTTAAACTATGAGCTGGAAAAAAAGAATAAAAAAAGATTCGGAGGCTATCAAAAATGATCCTTCATCCAATGTGGCAAGACTATCCAGAACTTGCAAAACAACTGACGACGACGCTTTATTTAATGGAAGATGTCGTTAAGTTAAAAAATAAAAAAGTCGAACACGCTGTGCTAGAAATGATCCACGCCGGCGGCAAATTATTACGTCCTGCTTATCAATTACTCTTTGCCGAATTTGGTCCCGAGCAGGATCAAAAAAAAGCCACCTCACTAGCCGCAGCCATTGAAATGCTCCACACCGCTACTTTGATTCACGATGACATCGTCGATGATTCAACCTTGCGGCGGGGATTGCCAACGATTCGCTCGACTTTCGGAAATGATACGGCTGTTTATGCAGGAGATTACTTATTTATTTGCTGTTTCAAATTATTATCCGATTACGCTACCTCATTACGGAGCCTACAACTAAACTCCCGCAGTATGGAAAAAATTTTAGACGGCGAATTAGGTCAAATGGATGATCGCTATCGAACAGATCAAACCATTGAAGATTACTTAGAAAATATTTCCGGCAAGACAGCTGAATTATTTTCTTTAAGCTGTTTTGCTGGTGCTTTCGAAAGCGGCAGTAGTGAACGCTTTGCTAAAAAAGCTGGTGAGATTGGCCGTAATATCGGCATCGCCTTCCAAATCATGGACGATCTGTTAGACTATCAAGCGGATAGCACTACTTTAGGCAAACCAGTGTTAGAAGACGTCCGTCAAGGCGTCTATTCCCTACCTTTAATCTATGCCCTAAAAAAAGACAAAGCACAATTACTGCCTTATTTAGAAAAGAAAGAACACATGTCTGATGCCGACACAGTAGCGGTTCAACAACTCGTGATCGAATTAGGCGGTGCTAGCTTTACTCAAGACTTGGCAGCCGACTATACAAAAAAAGCGCTAAAAGACATTCGAAAACTACCCACGAATGAACATGGTACGAAAGAAAAATTAGAACGATTAACGAGTCAGATTTTAACGAGAAGAAGTTAACAAAAAGCCAGTCAGTGATGAAAACTCACTGACTGGCTTTTTTTTTATAATTCAGAAAAAGGAATAAACGTCGGCAATGCACCTTCCGTCTTTCGTAAAAATTTCTGTAACCAAAGAACATCATGCCATGCTTCAAACTTGTAACCAATTTTTGGAAAGAGGGCCGCCGATTGATACCCTAACCTCTCATGAAATTTTAGACTGCCGTGATTTCCACCGGTAATACAGGCGGTCAAAATCGCTACATTTTGTTTCTCCAATACCGCTTCCAATGCTTGGTAGAGACGTTTACCGGCTCCGATCCCTTGCTTCTGACGGTCTACATAAACACTAACCTCTACCGCCCAATCATAAGCGGCCCGCTCTTTGTACGCATGGGCATACGCGTAGCCGATGATTTCTCCCTGATTCTCAGCTACTAAATACGGATACGTTGTGATTGTTTCAGCGATCCGATCAGCAAAGGTCGCTTCACTAGGAACTTCGTAGTCGAATGTAATGGTTGTCTCAGTCACATAGGGTGCATAAATTTTGCGTAACGCAGCTGCGTCCGCAGGCGTCGCTGTACGAATAGTAATCATTGCAACACTCCTTTACTTATTTAAAATTAACACGGAAACTCGCGAAAAAAACTTCTCTTTGAAACTATTTTTCCACCAGTCCCAAACTCATCCCGATCACCAAAATCACTAAAACAATCACCGTTATCCAAACGTATAGATAATCTTTTTCTTTGGCAAAAGCAAAAATAGAAATCACTACTCGTAAAACAGGAGTAAGAATTAAACAAAATAATCCTAACATAATAAAGGCTTCTCCATTTAATTGCAGCAACCCATGAATGATCGCAGGTAAATTGTTGGGAACCGCCTGTGTACTTGGCTGGATGAACAATAAAAGCATTCCAATAACGATGATTACGGCCGAAACAATGACACCAATCCGCAAGATATAGCCAATTGAGCGCTCAATCGCCAAAATTTCTTCTTTGTCCTCCATTAATTCATCACCCCGAATCCCCGCAATACCATTTGAATGCCCATAATCAATAGAATCGGAATAAAGATCATACGAATTACCACTGGTTTCAATCGCTGCATGATGCGCGAGCCCATCGTGGCTCCGCCTAAAACTCCTAAAGCTAAAGGTGCCGCAATCTGTGGTAAAATCGCCCCGTTGAAAAAGTAGACCATAGCAGAGGCCGCGGCAGTCACACCCATCATTAAATTACTTGTCGCACTAGATGGTTTTAACGGCATTTTCATGATAGTATCCATCGCCGTCACCTTGAAGACCCCACTCCCGATTCCTAAAAGCCCTGAAGCAATCCCGGCACCAAACATCATAGCAAAACCTCCCGGAACCTTTTCAACTTGATAATCAATTTGTTGGTCCAGCACCTTATCATAATATGAACCATTCAGCTTTAATTTTTCTGCCAGTGAATTGCTAGTAGAGGACTGGATCTGTTCGGCTGATTTTCCCCTTAATTTTTGAATCATATTCACCACGGAAAATAATAAAAAACCACCAAATAAAATAAATAGAAATCCCGTTGGTACAATCCCGGAAAGCAGTGCTCCTGCGATTGCACCGATCGTAGTAGCAATCTCCAAAAACATTGCCACCCGTAAATTTAGCATGTCATCCTTTAAATATGCAATCGTCGCTCCTGAACTGGTGGCAATCACACAGACAATACTAGCAGCGATTGCGTATTTGATATCCAAGCCCATAACTAACGTTAAAAATGGTGTTAAAATAATTCCGCCGCCGATTCCTAAAATCGACCCTAAAATGCCGGCCAACACACCCGTCACAAGCAATAATCCTATTTGACTAAGCATCGTTTCCCCACCTTTCCTGTAACTATTATAGCGCAATTTTTTCTTAAAGCAGGAAATTTAACCGTGAGAGCCCGTTGCTTTTCGAATGGTTTGCATGCTCTAACTACTACTTCTTTTACTTATAGATTTAATTGTTTAAAAAGAATTTTTTTTACGCGGTCCACTTCTACTTGCGGAATCTCCTGATAAGAAATCCCTGCATCACCAGTGAACCCATCGCCAGTGAATCCCTCTCCTTGGACTTGCTGACTATTGATTTTCCTTAGACTCGTGTGATAGTCCGTCATAATTTTCTGCATTTGATTAAAGGTTAGATCCGTCTTGCCATTTTCCCCGATTCCAGCTAAAATTTTTTGGTAATGAAACAGACTTTTGGTTGAGAGTAGCTGACTGATTAATAATTCCATTACCTCTCGTTGCCGGCCTTGACGTCCGTAATCACCTTTGGGGTCTTCGTACCGCATTCGGGAATACTGTAATGCTTCCCAACCATTCAAGTGTTGCTTGCCTTTTGGATAATCAATTCCCTCGGCTGAAAAAGCAAAATCATTATCTACCGTGACGCCTCCGACTGCGTCCACCAATGTTTGTAAGCCATCCATATTAACCTCCATATAGTGATGGATCGGAATCGCTAAAAATTTTTCCACCGTATCAATCATCATTTCTGGTCCACCAATCGAATGGGCATGATTGATTTTATCCTGATACTCCGCACCAACGATCTCCACGAACGCATCACGAGGAATACTCACTAGCGTTGTTTCCTTCGTTTGATTATTTAAGGTTGCTACCATAATCGTGTTTGCACGAAAATCCGTTTTTCTCTTGGCATCATTTGCGATTCCTAAAATTAAAATACTAATTGGCTCAGAAGCCACCGGTGTGTTTACCGTCCTGGTTCGTTCAATCGGCGCATACATCGAATCCGCCGCATTACGCGAGTTATGATAAAACGTCAAAGCAAAGATGCTTAACCCAGTGATAAGTACCACTGCACAAGCCAGCAGACTTAATAAAATCGTTTGCCATTTTACAAATTTAGCGCCTTCCGTTTCTTTCAACCTTACGTTTACTGGTTGCAAATAAGAGTAAAAAAAGCAGCCACTGCCGAATGTAAGGCCTAATCCTAAGCATAGACCCGTGATGACATCGCTGATGAAATGAACGCCTAGATAAATTCGACCGCCGGCAATCACAAGCACTAACAACGCCAATCCTACTTTGACAAGTGTTGGCATTTTTTTATTCATAAAAAAATAAATTAAACAGAGAGAGCCAACCAGTGTCATGACTAGCAGCGAATGTCCACTGGGAAAACTATACGATGAACGCGTGAGATATTGTAGTTGCTCAGGTCGCACTCGTTGAAACACTTGCTTTAATAAATAGCCGACCCCACTGATAAAAATCAGATTACCTAAACACCAAACGGCTAAAGCTCTCTGCTGTTTTCGCCACAAAAAGAACGCGAGAAAACTGAAAATAATCAGCATTGGGCCAAGCGTTGCTACTTTTGCCAGCACTCCTGTAAACACCGTCAAAAACGAGATATTCGCTAGACGATTTTGCATAAAAAAAGTATCCAAATAATTGAGCCATTGAGCGTTTATTGCTACTCCGATCATAAAAATCAGCGCTACCGAAAGTGTGCAGACACTTAGTAAAGTAAATTTTTTTCGCATAGGTATCCTCTTTTCTTTAAACTACATTCTTTTTTGGAAGCCCAACATCATACCGAATCCGAGCCCCAATACGATCAAGGACGTCCCACCCTGACTTAAAATTGGCAATGGAATCCCTGTCAGCGGCAAAATACCAATGGCCGCCCCAATATTTTCAAAAATTTGAAATAATAAGCCAAAGACGAAGGCGATTGCTAGATACAGATTGGCTTTATTATTCGTTTTTATTGCATTGGAAAGGATTTGATAAAACAAATAAAAATAAAGAAAGATCACAAAGGTACTACCGATGAAACCAAAGTTCTCAGCGACCACGGTAAAGACCATATCGGATTCGCGAACCGGAACATATACCGAAGCTTGCTCTGCCTCTCGTCCAAATAACCCACCACTGCCAATTGCGTAAAGGCTCTGGACTTGCTGATAAGCAATCGAATCTTTGTACTGGAAAGGATCGGCCCATGCTCGAACGCGATCCAATTGATACGTCTTAAAGTGCAGACTATAAAGCAAACGATTCCCCCATTTGCTGAATACCAATACTAGTAAGGTGCCGCCGAGTGCCCCACCGATCCCCGTGATCGTTGCTAAGATTTTCCAGTGCATCCCGGAAATAATAAATAATGCTCCTAAAATAGCAATAAATACTAAACTTGTCCCAAAATCCCGTTGCATGAACATTAATAGAAAGGTTGGCAAACTAAATAACAGGATTTTTTTCAAATAGTGAAGATCACTCTTTAGCTTTCGCTGCTGGTCGCTTCTTTCCTCAGTCAGTGTGAGCCGAACCATAAAAAGGATGAAGCTTAATTTCATCAACTCGGATGGTTGAAAAGAAAAACGGCCGAGCCGCAGCCAGCGCTTTGTGTTAGTTACCTGATACATTGCCGGATCGTAAAACCAATACAAAAGTGCCATCACGCCTAGCGACAAAATATAAAAAAGCGGTGCATATCGTAATAAACTAGCGGTTTTAACTTTACTGACGGCTACCATTACTACCAGCGACAACAAACAAAAAATAACCTGTTTCAATACAACTTCCTTGACATTCACCTCGTCAAGTTCAGCCGCCAAAAATTGAACAGCAATACTGATTAAATAAAACAAAAAAATCGGTAAAAAAAGTGAATAATTAAATTCGTTGCTCAAACGTCTCCACATTGGATCGAACCTCCGAAGCAAATTTTAAACAAATTCCAAGCGCTACCGAAAGGATTAAATAGCTAGTACCGCCATAGCTGATGAATGGCAAAGGAACCCCGGTCATGGGAATCAGTCCTAGAATACTCGCCACATTGATACTTGTTTGGAGTAATATTAATGTTCCCACACCAAAATAGATCAGGCTTACCTGTTGACACTGTTCCTTTGCAGCTAGCACAAATAAACGTAGTGCGATCAAAAAAATCAATGCCAATACCAGCAATGCGACAATTACTCCTAATTCTTCTACCATGATTGAATAAATGAAGTCCGTCTCAGCAACGGGTAAATACCCTTTTTTCGTAATGCTGTTTCCTAGCCCGCGCCCGAAAAATCCGCCATTGTAAAGAGCATAATAGGAATTACTCATTTGAAATCCTTGCCCGTAAGAATCTAAGAAGGGATCTCTTACCAAACGAATGCGCTCATACGTATGGGAAAATAGTTGTGGCAGCAAATCGTGACTACCCAAAAAAAGAATCATTCCGCCAACTAGCACGATACCAACAATCAACCCTAAAAAAAGGAAGAGCGAAAGCTGGTATGGGATTTCTGCGGTCGTAATGAGTACGAAGGCAATCCCCCAAATAATAATGGCTCCGGTCACTTTCGGTTGCAGTAAAATGAATAGACCACTAAGTAAAACCAGCCCGCCAGGTATCCACAATTGATTTCTTGCCCGTTTCGTCCGGAAAAAATAAGCTAAATATAAGATCAACGCTACGTTTGTTACCTCTGATGGCTGAAATTGAATGCCAAATAAGGAAACCCATCTTTGTGCGCCATTGATTGTGACTCCGTTTATTTTGACAAACACTAAACTGACTAAGCCGATTGCCAACAAGCCTTTTGCTACGATGCTTTTTAATAAGATATTGCTTTTCACATGATAAATAAGTCCCATTAATAACCAACTTAACAGAATAAAAACCGCTTGCTTACTAAACAACGATAACGGATTTTTCCCTTCCCTTGTCAATCGATACGAACTCGCGCTGAAGACCATTAAAAGACCGATTAGGCTTACCACAAAATAAGGTAGTAACAATAGCCAATCGATCTTTCTTTTTTTTATCATAGTCATCTCTCCCTCTCATCAAGTAATTGTTGCGGTGAGAGCGTTCAAAGCAAAAAACAAAAAGACACCAAACGTTAGCAAAAAACTAACACGTTTGGTGTCTCACACAATCAATCTCATCGTCTGAGTTTTAGCACTAAACAACGTAAAGAATTACTCTTAGCTATTTTATGAAAAGCCTTAATCCGACAATTCCTGTTTTACACATTGGCGTCTTTCGACGTTTCTGCGCAATAGCTTATATTTGTTTAGGAGCCTCACCTAACAAGTTTACTTATATTTACTTTCACAATCATCCTACTTTTTTTGTCATAAAATAGCAAAAAAATATATAGATAATCCGATTATCTTTAAAATTACTTATGAAATCTTTTACCAAAAATTTACTGGACAGTCTTTTTTAACCCTAAACTGCTTAAACCAGCCACTCACTAAAAAAATCTCTCAGCCAATTCTACTAAGAAATTTTTATAGCTTGAATGCACGACAACCTAGCAAGATAAAATCCTCTGCTTCACCCAACAATTGAATGACCGGATCTTTTTATGGTGTTGCTCGCCATAAATTATTTTGTCACTCTTCTCATCCTACCGAAGAATGGGGATTCCTTTAATCGTTTCTGTTGTTTTTTCCAATTAGCCCTCCACGATCTCTAGGCCTAATCCTGCTGCAATCACCAGCGCTTGATAGGCATCGACTTTTAAGCCCTTCAACTGTTCCATTGAGCAAGCGATTTTGCTGAAAGAATTGCTGGTAAAGTCTAGACCCGCTAATTTGGTTCGTTGCCAATTGCTATTCTCCAAATTATTTTTTTCTAAAAATAAATGCTTCCACGTTACTTCAAAAAATTCGCCGTCAGACAGTTGACAGTTCTCAAACCAGACATTCTTCAAATTCGTTGCACTAAAAGAACCAAAATTGATTAAAGAGTCTTTAAAATGACAATCTCTAAGATAGCTCTCGGCAAAATTACACCCCGTTAATTTGCAATTTTCAAATACCACTTGATGAAAGCTGCCCCCAATCCATTCTAAATTGGAAAAATCACAATTCTTGAAGACGACGTTCCCCGCTTCAAAACGAATCAGTTTCGTCCGTTGCATTGTGACCTTTTCTAGAATTGAATGGCGGAGGACTAGATTTTCGCAAGTCAAATAGCTGAAATCCATTTCAAGACCATGTAAGGCTTCAAAGCTCGCTTCATCCTCTAAATAAAAATCCGAGGCAAATCGTTGCGGCAAGCTAGGTGCTGCTGGATAATTCTTTTTCATTCTATTACTCCTCTGTTGTTTGATTGTCTCTAGTGTCCCATAATTGAAAAAAATTCTCCAGCCCTCTATAATATACCTAATTTATATTAAAGAAGAAGCTAAAAAGAGCTTTTTGTTTGGAAGCATGCTAAACTGTACTATTGTGAGGTGAACTATGAACAGCAAACTAAAAGAATGGCTTCCAGTCATTATTATTGTTCTCTTGATTTTTTTGGCACGGGCATTTGTTTTCTCGCCAGTCAAAGTCGAAGGACACTCAATGGACCCGACATTGCATGACGGGCAGCGCTTGATTTCATCAAAAGTATCCAATATCGATAGACAAGACATCATTACTACCAAAGAACCTGATAATACCAACATTTACGTCGTCAAGCGAGTAATTGGGTTACCCGGTGACAAGATTGAAATGCAAAATAATCGTTTAACGATTAACGGAAAAGAATACAAAGAACCCTATCTAACGGATTATCAAAAGAAATTTAAAGAAGATAAACTATTCGATACCTATTCTTATAATTCAGCTTTCCAAGAACAAGCAGCCAATGCGGACAACTTTACGAATAATTTTTCCGTGACGGTTCCTAAAAATAGTTATTTTGTTTTAGGTGATAACCGCTTGATCTCTAAAGACAGTCGTATCTTCGGCTTTGTGGACAAGTCCTTAGTTCAAGGAAAAGTCGTGTTGCGCTTTTGGCCGTTAAATAAGATCCAGCTCTTCTAATTTTTAAAGCCTTGGCAGGTCTGCCAAGGCTTTATTCATATTTTACTCCTTTGGTGCGAGTATTTTTTTAGGCGCTAATAGTTCTATGTGATGGATTTGTTCGAACTCAACACGCAAGACTCCGCGCTCTTCTTCATTTAAAAAAAGCTGCTGCTCTTTCTGGCCGCTGATCTTTCCTACCAGATCCGGAAAAAATTGGCCTTCACTGTCTAACGCTTCTAGCTGGATCGCGACACGTTTATTTTGCAGATAGGCGGCTTGCAAACGCTCACCGATAGCTTCCATACTCATTTGACCTTTATCAAAATAAACCTGTTTTCGCTGCTTTGATTCTTTATTCAGCACCGCTGTATGATCGGATAAATAAAAACCAATCCACTTCATCATTCCACGGTCTTGATACACCCGTTTTGCCTCCATAAAAAGCTGTTTCGCGCTTTCATCGTCATAAGACATCTCCATCCATTCCTTCCATCCCACCCGCATGTCCTCCAACAAGCCCGGCTCGTTTAATCGCTGTTGCCCCTTCATTCAGGGAATGGGCTCGAACGATCGAAGTAAACTTGTAGCGATTTCGAATTTGGGCGATCACATCATCAATTTGATCCTCTTTAATTGTCTGCTGTGGATCTTCAAACAGATTCAGCTGCAAACTGCCAGCTGGTTTTAATGACGAAACGGTGATAGAAATATTACGGACCTCTGATTGATCCCAATATTTTTCAAATAATAAGCTTGCGGTACGGGTCAACTCTCGTCCTTGATTTGTGGGGAGGATCTTTAACTGATGATGGAAGCCGCCCTTTCCACCGCCGCGAAAGGCATAGCCAATCCCTAAGTGCAGCGTACCGCCTAAGACGCTTGCTTTTCTTAGTCGCTGCGCTACCTGTTCGCAGATCTCCGCAACCACTGTTAAGATTTCCCCTTTGCGAGCGTAATTTTTCGGTAAGACTTGGGAATTGCCGATGGATTTTTCTTTACTCAGAGATACCTCTTTCTCCGCTAGAATCGAGCGATCAATACCCCACGCATGCATGTAATGTTGCATCCCCATCACACCAAAATGATTTTTCAACACAAAAGGATCGCTGTGAGCCAAATCTCCCATCTTCTGCATCCCCATTAGTTGGTAACGCCGTTCCATTCGGCGCCCAATCCCACAAAAATCACTGAGCTTGATTGGCCAAATTTTTTCCGGCACATCGTGATAATGCCAGTGGGCAAAACGACTTTCTTCGTGCTTAGCTTCAATATCCATCGCGATTTTGGCCTGCAAAGGATTGTCCCCCATTCCCAAAGAAGTATAAATCCCTAGCTTCTCAATGACCTCCCTTTGGATCATCTGGCCGACTTCGGCCGAGCTATTGCCAAATAATTTCCAACTATGCGTCAGATCACCAAATTGTTCATCGATGCTGTATGTATGAATATCTTCTTCCGCCATGTATTGTCGAAAAATCTCTTGGATGCGCATATGATATTGAATGTAAAGGGTCATTCGTGGCGGTACGATCTTTAAATCCGGATGATTGGGAATTTCAAATCCGCGGCTGACATTGCTGATCCCTAAAACTTTCTTTGCCATTGGACTGGCCGCTAACACTAATCCCGCATTTTCACGATCGCCGCTCATGACTACCAACAACGTTTTTAATGGATGCCAGCCATGCTCCACGCATTCAACGCTAGCGTAAAAACTTTTTGAGTCCATACAAAAAACATCTCTGACTGGCTCTCCTTCGTAAATATTCATCAAAATCACCTCTCTAAAAAAGCAAACATACGTTCGTTTTTCAGTTTAAGTTGATTTCTATTTTTTGTCAATGATTTACGTATAAAGCTTGTATGAGAAACGAGCCTCGGAGATTTCTTTACCAAACCAATGAGGTTCGCTAAAATAAAAGATAGAAAAACTGTCCGTCCCTTGTTTTTAACGCAATCGATTAGGAGGATTTCTCATGGCTCGGCCTAAAAATAAAAAGGAACTCATTGATGCAAGCAACCAATCCTATACTAAAATGATGGATCTATTACACACGATTCCAGCAGAACAATTAACTCAGACCTTTACCTTCGATGTCGAAAACGAACAGCAAGCCCACTAGAAGCGAGATAAAAATTTAAGAGATGTATTGAGCCATCTATACGAATGGCAGCAATTACTGTTAGATTGGGTCGAGACAAATCAAGCAGGCACGCCTAAACCCTTTTTAAAAGAAGGCTACAATTGGAAAACTTACGGCGCAATGAATGTAGAATTCTGGGAAAAACATCAAACTACCAGCTATGACGAAGCCTTAAAACTTCTTCAAACGACCCATGAAAAAGTTATGGACTTAGCCCAGCAATTTTCAAATGAAGAATTGTTTTCTAAAGGCGTCTTTTCGTGGGTCGGGGGAAGCACACTAGGCAGCTACTTTGTGTCCGCTACTTCCAGCCACTATGAATGGGCCTCAAACAAGATCAAAAAGTTTAATAAGAGCTTATAAATACGCAAAAAATTAGTTTTCTCCGTTCAAATAGTAGTGAGGAAAACTAATTTTTTATTCGCAGCCGAATCCGAATATAAATCAAAAAACTAAGTAACTTACGAAAAGCATAACTGAAAAAAAAATCTCGCAGCTAGCTGCGAGATCCTGTGTATAGCCTATGCTACTTTTTTATGAAGATTGCCTCCACGATACTGTAAAAAATTCCCGCCATGACAAAAATTATCCAACTATAACCCCACGAATGTGTCAAAATGGACCAGCCAAAATAAATCATCGTAACCAGTGGCCAATAAATTCGCTCAAGGACATGTTTGGTGCGGGCTGAATCGCCATACTTTTCATACATCGCATTAGGACCTGGTTTGTCCTCATCAGCGACAAAATATTTTGCTGTGATGAACTTGTCAAAGCTGGTGTAATTGATACTACCGTAAACAATCAAGAAGACACCGACTGCTAAAAAGAGAAACATCATCGGAATGCCGTACTCCGCATACGTAAACAGCTGGAAAAAAAGGACCGGAGCCACGCATAAAACACAGATACAAATACCAAAGACCAGACTAATTTGAAAACTTTTCTGATAGCCTTGCTTCATGCGATTGGCTTCTTCGTTTAAAGACGCCGATACAAAGCGATCACTTAACTGAGCGCCAATTTTTGCAAACTGCATCCCATTATAAATAATCACACCTACACTCGCAGCTAAAATAATGAAAAAGAGCAGAACACCAAAGACCTGTGCCCCAGTAACACTCAGTCCAATCAACGTTCCAAGCGCCAACAAGCAGCCGCTGATCCCTAGACTCAGTCCCGAAGCAATTTTTTTGCGCTCCATAAGGTAATCATACATTTCCTCTTCTTCAATTCCATTTTCCGGTTCTCGTTCTCGCGTAGTGAACTGTAGCTCTTCTCGCAGTTCATCTACCGAGCCGAACTCGCTAATCACTTGTCCAATGGCCTCATGCTCACTTTTTCCTTCGTCCAGCAACGCCAAATAATGATCTTCCATAATGGATAAAATTTCCTGCTTCGCGTGCTGCACTTCCTTTGTCTTCGGAAATTCAAGGAACAGCGTCTCTATATAATTTCTAATCGTCTCCATTTTTTACCCTTCTTTCATAAATCTATTCACAACTTTTTTAGTCTGCTGCCATTCCTCGCGCTTTTCCGCTAAAAAAGTCAGCCCTTTATCTGTGATTTGATAATAGGTTCGTTTTTTTCCATGAGTCACTTCTCCCGGATAAGAACGAATATAATCATTTTTTTCTAGTCGGTTGAAGGCAGAATATAAAGTGGTTTCTTTAATGACGTAGATTGATTGACTGATCTCACGAATTTTCTGAGAGACCGCATACCCATAAGAATCCCCTTCCTTCAATACGGACAAAATGATTACATCGTTGTAACCGCGAATCCCATCACTTGAAATCATTTTGCCACCTCCTAAATATTACTTCATCTGTCGTTGTAATCATTGTACGTCAATTACTACGACAGGTAAAGTAAAATATGTCAGATTATTTGAAAAAAATTTTTTCTTATGGCAGAATCAACAGCAGAAAGAAGTGAATTTTATGGAAAAAATTGCAATTATTGGTGGCGGTATCATTGGGATGACGCTAGCAAATTATTTAGACTTGAAAAAATTTGATGTTACTTTATTTGATGAGGGTATTGGACAAGCCACCTCTGCCAGTGCAGGGATTATTTCGCCTTGGCTGTCTAAACGCCGCAACCAAAAGTGGTATCAATTAGCGAAGGACGGAGCGGCTTTTTTTCCAAAACTCCGGCAAGACTATCAACTTGATCAAACGATTTATCAGCAGTCTGGCATGTTGATTCTTCGGCCAGAAAAACAGTTGGAAGAATTATTGGCCTTAGCTGCCGAACGAAAAAAAGACGCGCCAGAAATCGGCACGATTGAAAAATTATCGCCGGAACAGACCCAAGCAGCTCTCCCGTTATTACAACCGGTACCAACCATCAAAATTAGTGGCGGTGGCCGGCTAGATGGCAAGGCCTATTTGAAACGCTTGAAACAAACGGCCGAGGTAAAGGGCGTAAATTTTGTCGCTAAACGAGTCACCCTAGATGATTCTCAAACTATTTTGCTGGATAATCATCCGATCGCCTTCGATCAAATCATTATTACGGCGGGACCCCACCTAAAAAATTTATTGGCTCCTTTAGGTTACCAAGTCGATTTACGACCACAAAAAGGCCAGCTTTTAGTGTTTCAAACGACGATTGCTCATAGTGGAACTTTTCCTGTGGCAATGTTGGATGGTGAGGCGGATTTGATTCCCTTCCTTGATGGCAAAATTTTACTTGGGGCAACCCATGAAAATGAGGCCGGCTGGAATTTAGCCGCAACTGAAGAAGCTTTTCAACAACTTACCTCCAGTGCCCGTAAATTTTTGATCAAACCACAACGTATTTTTGATGCGCCGATGCAGTATCGTGTGGGAACACGTGCGTATACGTCAGACTTTTCGCCTTTTTTTGGTCGGCTAAGTCCCGATCTAGTAGTTGCTAGCGGACTTGGTTCTTCCGGTTTGACAACGGGACCTTATATCGGCTATTTATTGGCTCAGCAGTTAAATACCGGCACCGAAAATGATACGGTCTATCAAAAGGCGCTTCATCAGTATATACGTTCTTCACTGAACGAAGTGAAAAATGGACAGTCCTAACGAGGACTGTCCATTGCAATTACATTGATTTTTAAGTTCTGTTCGTTCCATTATCTAGCCAATCGTCTCCTTCTTTATCCGCGGCGAGTTTTTGCAGCGAAAACCATTTATTGTAACTACTCCCTTTACTAGGTAGCCCGGTTCACGAAGGCTTGTTGCTTTAATCGTTGTTTTATCTCATTTAAAGAGACACTGGTGAACTCATCATTTTTCATTCGTTTGCGATACGCCGTGGCAGTCTCGCCAGTCATCTTTTTAAACATACGGCTAAAGACCACTAGACTATTGAAGCCCACTTCCTCAGCAATCTGCTCCACCGATTTGTCTGTCTGGGACAATAAAAAAGCCCCACGATTGATCCGGACACCCAAAATATATTCCTTCAAGCTAATCGACATATGGTTGCGAAAAACGCGTGACAAATGACTGCGATTGATTGCTAGGTGCTGGGCAATGCCTTCAACCGTTAAAGCCTCTCCATAATGAGCGTCAATATATTCCACTGTTTCCACTGCCAGCGGCGAATAATTTTTTTGCTCACCTACCTGAATTTTTCCGCCATCTGCCAATAAAACTCCTAGGAAACGGTACGCCAGCTCACTCAAATGCACCTCATTTTCAATCGTTTCAGCAGCATAAGGAAAACAAGCCAAAATCACCTCAATATATTTTTGAATATCGGAAGAAACCATCGTATACTGATCCTCTTTAAATAGCGAATGGGAAACGAGTTCCGCGGCATCTGCTCCACTAAAAGAAAACCAGCAATACATCCACGGATCTTCTCCATCTGCTAAATAAAATGTCGAGTCTCCAGGACGAATCAAAAAGAGATCGCCTTTTGTTAAATGAAACTGCTGGTTCTTGACTTGGTAGGTTCCTTTGCCTTCCATCACGATATGCAAAATATACTGTTGCCGAATCGCTGGACCAAAAGAATGGAAGGGCAATGATTTCGAGAATCCGCAAAAATTAAATTGTAGCCCATTTTTTAACTGATGCTGCTCCTTTTTAAAAAAAAGTGCCTGCTCCATTGGGATTCCCCCTTTTATTTTCAACTTTCATTATACAATAACTTCATCGGAATACCTCCGCTGAATAATTTATTGATCCAGCCAAAATTTTCTTTTTTTACGTGCTATGCTTAACTTATCAAACACAAAGGATGTCAGGATCCATGAAGAATCGGCTCAAGCAAGCTGTCCAGATACTGCTAATTTGTTTAATCGTTCTCAGTTCCTTCCTTACCCTGATTTAAAAATAGCCAACCCTATCATTTTTCAACAATTTTTTTCATTACACTTTTAGTAGGAACAAGCGGGATGTTAAAAGAACTATGGTTTTTCTTTCATAGAAAATAGTTTTGTCTCGAGTCTCTTTTTGGTATCCTATACCTGTCACTGATCCTTTTAAAGGAGGCCTACCTGATGGACCGTTATACGTTGCAACTGATTGCTTTTGCTGGGATTTTGGGGACTGGGCCCTTCTTGCTCTGCGCTTTTTTGATGAAGCTGACAAACGGCCTATTTCTTTCGCGACTTCCCCACCAATTTGTACAAGATCGTCATGACCCTAAATACGAACATGAGCGACAAGCGGGGCAAAGATTTAGCAAGCTAGTCTTTAAGTATCTTCCGCCTTTTTTTATCGGCTTTTTGCTTATTTTGCTGCTCTCCTATTTTGATATTTGAGCAAGCACTTGCTAAAATGCAACAAAAAGTTAAATAGTGGTCACAGAAATATATGTTTTCGAAAACGGTTTCTTGTTAGAGTAAAGGTAGTAAAATGTTCTTTAACAGGAAGGCGGTCTTTTCGATTTCCAACTGAGATGAAAACGGTGCGTTTGTCACTTTTTTAGTAATCGATAAACTGATATAAGGTAGTATCTTCAGAAAAAACTGGTAAAAAAGAACAATAAGAGAGGTTTTACACATGAAAATTAGCGAAAAAGATTTTGGCAAAGGGTATCACTTAATTACACTTGAAAATGAACACGGTTTCCACCTATCCGTCTCTGACTTAGGTGCACGAATTGTTCACTTGGGTAAGGATATTGAATTGATCCTAGGCTTTGATTCTGCTGAAGAATATTTGGAAAAAGATCCGTATATCGGTGCCTCAATTGGGCGTACAGCCGGCCGGATCCAGCATGGCCGTTTCACACTTGCGGGAAAAAATTACCAAGTTGAGACGGACCCGGAGACTGGTCACACCTTACACGGTGGTCCAACAAGCTTTGAAGCGAAGAAATGGGACTATACGATTGAAAACGGTGAAGAGGAAGCCTCAGTGATTTTCAAAACCCTCAGTCCTGACGGTGAGCATGACTTTCCTGGCAATTTGACCATTGAAGTTCGCTATACCTTGACGAATGACAATGTTTGGTGTTTAACCACCCAAGGCACCACTGATCAGCTAACGCTCTTCAATCCAACCAATCATGTTTATTTCAACCTGACTGGCGATCCAGCTCAGCCCATCGATGACCATACCCTTTGGCTAAACAGCGACCACTTCGCCCCTGTTGGCACAGATGTTTTGCCTACAGGAGAAATTAAAGACAGTACAGGAACCGCTTTTGATTTTCAAACGCCGCGAAAATTAGGGGATGCCTTTGCCACTTCTGATGAACAAAAAGATCAATTTGGCGGCTTCGATCACCCCTTCTTCTTGAAGGAACATACAGTAGAAACCCCTGCCGCAAAACTTACGAGCCCCGACGGTTCAGTGGAAGTTGAAATGCGCACGGATGCTTCAAGTGTGGTCATTTTCTCCGCTAATTTTGGTGAAGATGGTCCTGAAATGCGTGGCGCTAAGCTTGTTAATCATGGCGGAATTACTTTTGAAACACAGATCGCACCGGGTGCCGAGCAGTTTCCTGACTTTGGCTCAATCGCAATAGCGCCGATGCAGCCTTTTGAATCAACGACTGAATTTAAAATTAAATTGAAAGAAGCGAACTAAGATGGAAATCAAACAAGCGTTAAACACAAAATTTGCTGAAATTTTCGGCCCTAAAACAACAACTCATTATTTTTCTCCCGGTCGGATCAACTTGATCGGCGAACATACTGATTACAATGGTGGGCACGTTTTCCCAGCCTCGATCACTTATGGAACATATGGCTTGGCAGCTCCTCGTGAAGACAAAAAAGTCTTAGTTTATTCAACCAACTTCGATGAAATCGGCGTCATTACCTTTACACTTGACGACTTAACTTTCGATAAAAAAGACAACTGGGCCAACTACGTGAAAGGCATGGTCCTAAAATTAAAAGAAGCCGGTCATACGATCGACCACGGCTTTGAATTATTAGTCGAAGGAACGATTCCGAATGGTGCGGGACTTTCCAGCAGCGCTTCATTGGAATTATTAGTCGGCGTCATGCTTGAAGACGTCTTTGCGTTAAATACGGATCGCCTTGAGTTGGTTCAAACAGGGAAAAAAGTGGAAAACGAATTTATTGGTGTCAATTCAGGCATCATGGATCAATTTGCCATCGGCTTTGGCGAAGTAGACAAAGCGATCTTATTAGATACCAATACATTAAAATATGAAATGGTGCCAGTAAAATTAGGCGACTATGCGGTAGTCATCATGAATACCAACAAACGCCGTGAATTGGCGGATTCAAAATACAACGAACGCCGCAGCGAATGTGAAGAAGCCTTGGCGCGTCTACAAAAGAAATTAGACATCCAATCCTTAGGCGAATTGGATGACGTAACCTTTGAGGCCAATACCAATTTGATTGGCGATGATACCTTAATCCGTCGTGCTCGTCATGCCGTTACAGAAAATCAACGGACTTTAATCGCTAAAACAGAGTTAGAAAATGGCAATTTAGCTGCCTTCGGAAAATTACTGAACGCTTCTCATCATTCGCTACGATACGACTATGAAGTGACTGGCATCGAGTTAGATACACTGGTTGATGCCGCGCAAAAACAAGACGGCGTATTAGGTGCTCGCATGACTGGTGCCGGCTTTGGTGGCTGTGCGATCGCCTTAGTCAAAGAAGAAACCATTCCCGCTTTCAAAAATAATGTTTACGATGACTACCTTAAGGTTGTTGGCTACGCGCCTGACTTTTACGTGGCCCATATCGGCAGCGGCACAACCAAAATCGACTAAAATTATCCTCGCGACTTCTCTACTCTCAGTGGTAGAGAAGTTTTTATTTTGCTCAAAGAGAGAATCCTTTTTATGATAGAATGAACACACGACATTGAATACCGTACAGGCTATTCATGCTTGAAGGAGGGTAAAATGAAAAAAGATTCGGGATTGTTCTATGGTTTCAGCGCTTATATCATTTGGGGGATTCTCCCTCTTTATTGGAAATTATTAGGTGAAGTCGGTTCGGTGGAGGTGTTGTTCTATCGAATTTTTTGGTCATTAGTTTTTATGACGCTCTACTTAGTCACTTTTAAAAAAATTCCGCTATTCATTCAGGAAGTCAAAGCGTTGTTAAAAAGTCGACGCCAAACTATTGCAATTATTGCAGCCGCTTTTCTGATATCCATCAACTGGGGGGTCTTTATTTACACCGTATCCATCGGTCAAGTCCAGCAAGCCAGCCTAGGCTATTACATCAATCCGTTATTAAATGTGTTAGCCGGTGCTTTTTATCTGAAAGAGCCCTTATCAAGACAAGCCAAGTTAGCGAGCCTAGCCGCCTTGACTGGTGTTGCCTTACTCACGATCCAAACCGGCGTTTTCCCTATCAACTCACTGCTGCTAGCTACTAGCTTTTGTCTCTACGGCTTAACTAAGAAACAGTTGAATTTAAGTGGAGCAACTAGCATCACCTTAGAGACATTGATCATTGCGCCGATCGGTTTAATTTATTTATTTTTCTTATCTGACGTCGGCTTTATGAATTATTCATTGACGACAAATCTGCTGCTGATGGGCGCTGGGATCGTAACAGCGATTCCCTTATTACTATTCGCTATCGCGGTAAAAAAATTATCTTATATCACGATCGGCTTTTTGCAATACATCAATCCCACGATCATGCTGATTATGGCGATTTTCCTATTCCACGAACCGTATCAGCTACCGCAATTTATTGCTTTTGCCTTTATTTGGTTAGGAATTATTATTTTTGTCGTTGGCAACTTCATTGATACCCGTCAGAAAAAAAGGATTCGCTCTTAAGCAAATCCTTTTTTGTTATTATTAATTACATTCGTTGGCTAATTTTCTCAACTTTAAAATCTTACTCATTTTGATCTGTTCGTCACTTCAGCACAGCCCTATGCTTTGTTATAAGCTTTGAACGATTTTTCTGTCCGTTACTGTTAAAAAGAAACCAAGTGTGTGATCTCTTATAGCGGCCTTTTGGAAAATCGATTGAATTTTTTATTCTTTATTTTGGAAGGCTTCGATGTTTTGTATTACTTTTTGCGCCAACCGGACTTTAGCTAGTGACGTTAAGCCCGCGTTGGTTTTCCCCGCGAAAACATTCGGTAGACCAATCACTTCTGTACCCAAACCAGCTTCCGTATCGCTGAAAGCAAAATTACCCGGTTGCACCAACCAGTTTTTCAAAGCCGGTATTTCATGAGAAGGCGCGATCGAGACATTCATCAAAATTTTCCCATTACCGAATGTTGCAAAAGCTGCTTCATCAATCAGTACCACATTTTTATTCAAACAAGTAATCAAAATATCGACGTTGCTTAGTAACTCAGCCAGCGGCAAATAATCCATGCCCAATTCCTTTTCAAGCTCGGGCTTACGTGTTCGACTGAAATAAGTCACATCCATCCCGAAAAAATCCATTGTTCTGGCAAGTAAACTGCCTACCGTTCCCATACCAACGATCCCTACTTTGACGTCCGTCAATTCCAGCGGCTCCTCTTTCCACATCGCAGGCCCCCGTCCTTGCAGCAGACGAACCAGCTCGCTAATCGCATATTCCTTGACGCCTTCATCGCCATAATCCCGCACGCCGGTTACTACAATGCCTTTTTCATTGGCATACAAAATGTCGACGTTGGCATTTTCCGGCGCATACAAGCTGGCACAAATTCCAATGTAGCGAATATTCGGACAAGCTTCCAGTACTTGACGATCAATAAAACTAGTAAAGCTCAGCATCACGCAATCCGCGTCGCCAATCCGCTCAATG
This sequence comes from Enterococcus viikkiensis, assembly GCF_005405345.1. GTDB lineage: Bacteria > Bacillota > Bacilli > Lactobacillales > Enterococcaceae > Enterococcus_A > Enterococcus_A viikkiensis. The sequence continues at coordinate 55,670 of NZ_BJDW01000007.1, forward strand.
ATCGTTTGAGCGTCTTGTGGGATATCCGTGTAAAAGATCGCTTCTTCTGCGTACTCTTTCAATTTTTCATCCCACTCCGGAAGCAGCTTCGTTGGCTCGATCGCCACCATTTTTTTAAATTTTTTCATTTCGTCCTCCTACACTTCGTTCTCTTTTTATGATAAGTTTTACACGATACGACGTCAATCACGATTATTGGCTAAAAAAAAAACAGCTTGTGAAATTTCAACAAGCTGCTGTTTCATACGTTTTAATCTAACATCAAATCATCATCTAAAATCGTCCCGGCAGCTACTCTATTGGTATCGCCTATTAAATAAAGTGACTCATCAACGACTTCAACCTGCAACTCACCACCTAATACTTCAACCGTAACTGGGCTTTCTTGAACCAAACCCTTTTTGTTTAAAACATAGGCAGTTGACCCTGTTCCAGTACCACAAGCCAAAGTGAAATCCTCTACGCCTCGCTCATACGTCCGTTCTACAACCGTTTGGTCAGAGAAGATGTCATAGAAATTAACATTTGCGCCTTTTTCAAAAGCTGGATGGTTCCGTAGCTTTCGCGCTAAATCAAAAATTGTTTCTAGCTCCGTCATGGCTAAGTCTGGTTGATGGACAACTAGATGAGGAATTCCAGGATCTCCTAATTCGACATAATCAACGGTTAGCTCTTTGCCAGCGACTTGAATTTTTTTATCCGCTTCAAAAACCGTTGGCGAATTTAGCTGTACACGATATGTTCGAGTGTTGATTCGCTCTGCTGGGACATTGCCAGCAATTGTTTCAATCACCATTTTTTCACCGGCCAAGCCTTGTTCATAGGCATAGCGGGCGACACAGCGGGCACCGTTTCCACACATTTCCGCCTCAGAGCCATCCGCATTGAAGAAGCGGGCATAAAAATCCCCCGTCCCGCGTGACGCTTCAATCACGATCACCGTATCTGCACCGACTGAGACGCGACGAGTACAGACGCGAGCAGCAAATTTAGTTAGTGTTTCAGTAGATAATTGCAAGGTTTGATTGTCGATTAAAATGAAATCATTGCCTGCTCCCTGCATTTTATAAAAAGGAATCTCCATTTCATACCCTCATTTCAATATTTACTGTAAAGAATCCGGGATTACTTCATTTTGAATAATTTGATCTAGACTTTGACGCTTGACGATGACTTCTGCATTCCCAGCTTTGGTTAAAATCACTGCTGGAATCGCCAATTTATTATAGTTGTTAGCCATTGAATAACCATATGCTCCCGTTGAGAAGGTAGCGAAAATATCCCCAGCTTCAACCTTTGGCAGTTTAATATCCTTAACTAAGATATCGGTGCTTTCACAGGCTTTGCCGGAAACAGTGACCGTTTCTATCGCTGGTTGATCGGCTTTATTGGCTAAAACACCGGTATACTCCGCTTGATACAACCCCGGTCGAATATTGTCCGTCATTCCTCCGTTGATACTGACATATTTTCGTAAGCCCGGCAATTCTTTGATTGCTCCGATAGTATGCAAACTGATTCCCGCTTCAGCCACGATACTGCGGCCCGGCTCAATCACTACTGCCGGTTGAGGATACTTTTCCTTTTCGCAAAAAGCGAGGACAAGTTTCATCATTGGATCCGTGAAATAGCTGAACGGCTTCGGCTGATCCCCATCGGTATAACGCACCCCAAAGCCACCGCCGAAATTCAGTTCCTCAATCACATAATCATAACGTTCTTTGACCAGCTTGACTAAATCTAGCGCGATTCCCACCGCCGCCAAATGGGCTTGATTATCAAACAGTTGGCTACCTATGTGAAAATGAAACCCTAAAAAATTCACTTCTGGTGTGTCGATAGCTTTCTTAATTTGTGGAAATAAAATTCCTTCGTCAATGGGAATCCCAAATTTTGAATCCTTTTGACCAGTAGAAATAAAAGAATGTGTGGTGGCATTGACTTCTGGTGTGATTCGAAACAAAATATTAACGACTTTCTGCTTTTCTTTGGCAATCGCCGCAATCAGATCCACTTCCTGTAAACTATCGATAATAATCCGGCCAACGCCATAATCGATCGCCATTTCTAATTCTTCAATCGATTTATTATTGCCGTTCATTTCGATCTGTTCCGCTGGAAAATCCGCTTTAATTGCGGTATACAATTCCCCATCTGACACAACATCTAACGAAAACCCCTGCCGCTGAATGATCTTTAGCATGGCCAACGTCGAGAAGGCTTTACTGGCAAAGGCCACACGAACCTTGTCATACTTTTCAACAAAATCCCGCTGCAGCTCCTGACATTTCTCATCGATCATTGTTTGGGAAAAAATATACAGCGGTGTACCGAATTTTTCTGCTAAGAGAACGGTATCGCAGCCATCCCAGATCAAGTGACCATTTTTTGTTTCCACGTTCATAATTAGCCCCCTCTATTTTCGTTCAAACCAGCGATCAGATTAACATAGGTTTGGACGCCTAATAATAAATTCACTTCATCGAATTTCATTTTTCCACTATGAAGTGGATAGGTGTAGCCCTTAGCTTCATCACGAATTCCTAAGAAGAAAAACAGGCCTGGGATTTCTTGTTGATACCAAGAAAAGTCTTCCGCAATCAAATATGGTGGTGTTTCAACGTAATAATCAGCCGCAACTTTTTCCAATACAGTGACCATTTCAGCGTCATTATCCACGACCCGATACATATGATTGAAGACGACTTCCGCTTCACAGCCGTAACCTCTAGCGATCTCACTGGCTAATAATTCCACCCGTCGCACAACTTCATCATAAACCTTATCATCAAACGCCCGCATCGTGCCGTGTAAAACAACCTCTTTGGCAACGATGTTCATCGCTTCGCCACCGTGAATCGTACCAAAAGTTAAAACGACATTGTCTAATGGGCTAATATTTCTAGCTAAAATACTATTTAATCCAGAGATCACACCTCCAGCTGCCACGATGGCATCTTCACCTAATTGCGGCTGAGCCCCATGTGTGCTGACCCCTTTAATCGTGATCGTCACTTCCGCATTACGAGCCATCATTGGTCCTGGTCGGCAAGCAATTTTCCCCGTCGGTAAATCTGGAAAGACGTGGAGCCCTACGATTTTTTCAACTCCCAGCTTTTGTAGTATCCCTGTCTTCATAATCAGTTCCGCCCCACCCGGACCTTCTTCTGCCGGTTGGAAAACAAAGACCAACGTCCCTTGAACGGCTTCAGGATGTCGATGAAGATACGCAATGAAACCCAATAGCGTCGCCATATGACCATCGTGCCCACAGGCGTGCATTTTTCCCGGTGTTTTTGAAGCAAAATCATAACCTGTTTGTTCCTTTACCGGTAATGCATCGATGTCTGTGCGAAAGGCCAACGTTTTCCCTGCGCTTTTTCCTCGGAGAACGGCGATCGTGCCAGTTCCTAATACTTCATAGGTCTCGGTAACACCGAATGCCCTTAATTTTTCGCGAATATACGCCGCGGTCCGAACTTCCTCCAAACCTAATTCCGGCATCTGATGTAGTTCACGGCGCATTGTTGTGACTAATTCTTCCAACTCTTTGACCTTCGTATCCATCATCGTCTCACTCATTTCCAGCTTATAATTATGTTTGTTTGATTAAAAATGCATTGATAGTTTCTCATATTATAGTACAGAAAGCCGCTGAGGTCATTCATTTGTTTTCATAATTATTGACAAATTTCAGAAAATCAATAAGAAGTTCTTTTCCTTTTTAATCTACCTTAACAGCAGTACACTTTAAGTAACTATTTTTTTGGGAGGGATAAACGATGAAACTTTATAAAAATCAACAAACCGGTCTGATCCTATCCGAAGTCGATCTGCAAGCTAATCTCACTCGCGAAGCACGTAAGTTATGGGAAGATGATCGCAACGATTTTCCTGAACATTATGAAACGTTTGAAGCCTTTTTAATTGCCTACAAAAATCAGCAGCAAGACAATTACCAATCCTTTGAGGAAGAGAACTTGGATAACTAGTAAAACAAACGGCGAAGACAATATTTTGATGGTCTTCGCCGTTTGTTTCACCGTTCTTCTATTTTGACTTGTTCGAAGAATGATCCCGTTTTTGAAGAGACCTCGGATTGCCTATCAGCAAGACGGGGGATCCATCGAGTATTCTCCCAGCCGCAATCGGTTTGATGTTTGGGATTATTCTTATTAGATATGAGAGGATGAATTATACTGAAGTAAGAATAATGGCTGCGATCATTGCTTCTTTTCTTTTGTTGGTTAAAATTTACATTAGATTTCCATTGGCAGATACTCATAATTGAGCTATAATTCTACTATTAAGAATCTTTTCTAGTAAGAATCGTCTTTGAACTGAATTAAAAACGGATGAAGGAGTTGTTTCTTTTGAGAATATTTGAAGGATCTGCAGTTGCATTAGTCACCCCGATGAAGGCCGATGGTGCGGTTGATTTCAAGAAACTCGACGAGCTAGTCGAATGGCAAGTCAATGAAGGATCCGACGCAATCGTTGCTTGTGGAACGACAGGCGAAGCCTCTACTTTGGCAAACGCAGAACACATTGCCGTAATCGAAGCTGTGGTCAAAAAAGTAGCTAATCGTGTGCCGGTTATCGCCGGAACAGGTGTCAACGACACACAACATGCGATCGAATTATCCACGGGCGCGGAAAAAGTCGGTGCTGATGCTCTATTGATTGTAACTCCTTATTACAATAAAGCTTCCGATGAAGGACTGTTTTTACATTATCAAAAAATTGCACAAAGCGTGAAGCTGCCGATCATTTTATACTCAGTCGCTTCACGAACCAACATGAATATTGAGCCATTAATGGTGAAACGATTAGCGGAAATTCCAAATGTCGTTGCGATTAAAGAAGCCAGCGGCAATATTTCGCAAATCGCTGAAATTGCTCGTCTCTTACCGGAAGATTTTACAATCTATTCTGGTAACGACGATCAAGTTTTACCAATTATGGCATTAGGTGGACGCGGCTCCATTTCGACAGTTGCTAACATCGCGCCAAAGCAGACACACGAATTGACTCAAGCTGTTTTAGCTGGTGATTTTGCACTTGCCAAAGACTTACAGTTGGAACAGCTACCTCTGATCCACGCAATATTCTGCGAAGTCAACCCGATCCCAGTCAAAACCGCGGTAGGTTTACTAGGTAAGATTGAACCAAATTTCCGTCTACCGCTTTCTGCTGCTAAAGCCGAAACCGTTGAACGGTTGAAAAAGGAAATGACAGCTTACGGACTGGAGGTCAACCAATGATCGACATCCTTTTAAGTGGCGCCAACGGTCGGATGGGTCGCGTTTTACAAACCATGATCGCTCAGCAACCAACGATGCAAGTCGTTGCCGGTATAGATCGTGAAGCATTTGAAGCCGACTTTCCTACCTATCAAACTATCGCTGATTTTCAAGTGGCTGTTGATGTAATCATTGATTTTTCACACTACACCGCCGTACCTGCTGTTTTAGAGTATGCCGTTGAAAAAAAAATTCCTGTTGTGATTGCCACGACTGGTTTAACCGATGAAGTAAAGACTCAATTATTCGCTGCCAGTGAAAAAACTGCCGTCTTCTTCTCCGCTAATATGTCTTTAGGAATCAATTTGTTGGCCAAAGCGATCCGCGAGATCACACCCGTGTTAGAAGATGAATTTAATATCGAGATCGTTGAAAAACACCACAATCAGAAAAAGGATTCTCCTAGCGGAACGGCTTTATTGTTAGCGGATGCTGTCAACGACGCCGTAAGCACTAAGAAAACATATGTCTATGGGCGACATGGCAATGATTTAGAAAATCCGTTATCAGAGCTTGGTATTCACGCAATCCGCGGAGGAACCATTCCCGGAGAACACACGGTGATTTACGCTGGACCAGATGAAGTGATCGAATTAAATCACTTGGCCCTCTCTCGCAATATTTTCGCCAGCGGTGCTGTCAAAGCCGCGAAATATATCCGTACCAAAAACACTGGCTTATACAATATGGAAAAATTAATTGACGAGAAATAAAATGATTGAGCGTTGAAACAGAAAAATAGATACCTTAATACGAGATAGGATCTCAGTCCAGCTTTTCACAGTTCACTCGATTAGCTGGCTGATCGACCTAACCAGAACACAACCGATTTTTTTCTAATTTCTGAAAAATCGTTCTATTAATATAAGATAGGAGTAATTCAATGACATTAACTGATCCTTATGAAATTGCAAAATATATTAAAAATGCCGAAAAAAAGACACCAGTCAAAGCCTATGTTCAAGGTGATCTGACGAGTATCACGAAAACGAATGTCCAATTTTTTGGCCAAGAAAAGACTTGGATCTTAATTGGCGAAAGCCAGGCAATAGCAGAAATTTTGAACGAACAACAAGACAAAATCAGTGATGTACATCTTGAAAATGATCGACGTAACTCAGCGATTCCGATGCTGGATATTACTTCAATCAACGCCCGAATTGAGCCAGGAGCACTGATTCGTGAACGCGTGGAAATTGGCGACAAAGCGGTCATTATGATGGGGGCAATCATCAATATTGGCGCATCTATCGGAGAAAGTACCATGATCGACATGGGCGCGATTTTAGGCGCTCGTGCTACCGTTGGTAAGCATGCCCACATTGGAGCCGGTGCTGTTTTAGCTGGTGTTCTTGAACCACCTAGTGCCTCCCCTGTGGTTGTTGAGGATAATGTTTTAGTAGGGGCAAACGCCGTGGTGCTAGAAGGCGTTCGTATCGGCAAGGATGCCGTAGTCGCTGCTGGTGCCATCGTGACAAAAGATGTCCCCGCTGGTGCAGTCGTTGCAGGTGCTCCTGCTAAAATAATTAAGACAAAAGATGAAGTCGCTGCAAATAAAACTGAATTTTTAGATGATTTAAGATAAACAGACGCTGTTACGAAAAAACTTTCTAATTTTCGTAACAGTTTTTTTGCCTTTAAAGTCGGTACGGTACTTCACCCCTGTCCGCCTCTTTATCCTTCGAAAAATAAAAATTCATCCCCCTACATAACGTCTTTTTTCTTATTCCTACTGCACTTTTCAGGAAGTATGCTATAATACTAACGATTATAACAACTCTAAAATGAAAGTGACTGAAAAATACTCGTGAATTTGAAAAGTATCAAGAAATCAATTAAAACTCGCAACAAACAAATCAGTAAAGCTTTTGCCCAAGTAGAAACTACTTTAGCAGACCACATCCATAGTGATGTTACGCTTTATTTTGATAAGGCCGACAACTATCGGATTCATCTCGATGAAAAAACTCCTGAAGGTCAAGTCCGCCACGTTGAAAGCGCAGAGGGCGATCATTCTTTCAAGAATTTGATGGATACGTATTTGCAAAAACCTCAAACAGATACACTAAATCAATTGACCAATAGCATTTATAATCTTTGGTCTGAGAGTTTTAAAAATACGGCGGTTAAAGTCAGTGCTGAAACAGAAAAAGCCAGCGAACTAGCACAAGATATTTTAGCTGAGGTTGTAAAACAACCTACCAGCACCGAAGTAACGGTCGAACAAGCTGAAGCCTTGAACCAAGCCTTAAAGGGCAAAGCAAACTACTCGGCTGAATGGTCAGATGTCGATCACGCCATCGAAGTTTTCTACAACCCACCAAAAAAAGACCGTCAATTATTAGCCACTGTCGCTAATGATCAAACGGTCACTTATACCGATGCTTTAAACACCAAACGGGTCATGAAAAAGGAATTACCTGACATGATCGCAGCGGTATTAGCATAATTCAAAAACGACTTAGACGAGCGGTTGTTCGTCTAAGTCGTCTTTTTATTTTTCCAAGATTCCGTAAAAAAAGAGTTCCATCGTTTTTTTCAAACTTGCGGCTTTGATGGCTTCCGGCAAATCAAGATTGGCTGAAATCAATATGAACAGTTGCCGTACGGCGAAATCTGGTTCAACCGTTGCACGAATCCGTTGCTCTTGCGTAAATAATCCGAGAAACGGCTGCTTATAAGAACGTTCCCACAACCCGAATAACTTCTCCGCAATCTCTGGCTGAAGTGTGTGTTGAAGATCATGCATCATCATAAATAAGCTGAAGGGATGGCGTTTTTGTAAATAGAAAGCCATCTGCAACAGTTTCTCATTAAAATTACGTGTTTCGTCTGCGGCGATTTGGGTCAGATTTTCTCCGACTTCTTTAGCTAGCCGCTGCATAACTTCGTAATAAATCTCTTCCTTGTTTTTAAAATGATAATAAATATTTGGTTGCGTAATGTTCAAAATATTGGCGATTTGCCGTGTCGAAGTATCATTGTATCCTTGTTTCATAAACAATTCTTCCGCAGTATCTAAAATTTCTTCATACATCTGAAGGCCCCATTTTTATCGATTTGATTTCCAAATCCATTATACCTTGATTTCCAAGCTAAAAGCACGGCTCAACCAAGTAAATTAGTCCACCAGCTCTTCGGGATTTTCTTCTTCTTTCAACGTGCCATCTTTCATAACTAAAACGCGATCGCAATATTTCACCAGCCGTGTATCATGGGTCACCATGATGGTCGCCTTATTTTTCTCTTTCGTTTCTTTGGCCAGGATCTTCACAACCTCATAGGCCTTCTCGGAATCCAGGCTAGCGGTAGGCTCATCCGCCAAAATAATCGTTGGATCGTGATACAGCGCACGGGCGATCGCCACCCGCTGCCGTTCCCCACCAGAAAGCTCTTCAGGGTATTTATTTTCCAAACGATCAATCCCTAACTGTTGAAAAAGCGATTCCGCAACTTCGTCATTATTTTTTTTACTGACTTTGTCCACTAGTTTTAACTGTTTCTTTACCGTTAGAAAAGGAACTAAATTCGATGCTTGTAAAATAAACCCAATTTCTTTAAAACGTAATTTAGCCCGTTCCTTTTCCTTTTTCTCACTGAAGAGTTCCCCATTGATCTTCACTTCGCCCTCGGAAGGAGCTTGTAGGCCACCAGCAATCGTTAAAAAAGTACTCTTGCCAGAACCGGATGGGCCGATAATGGCAACAAATTCGCCTTTACTAACGGAAAAATTGGTTTCCTTCAAGGCTTCAATGATCGAATCGCCGTCTTTAAATGATTTCTTTACCGCTTTAAATTCAATCGCACTCACGTGTTTTCCTCCTTAATTTCTGATTCTTACAATATTAACCAATCGCTTTCAGCGGATCGATCCTCACAATCGTCCGTACAGAGAAAAAGGCGCCGATCAAAGCCACTAGGATCATCAAGACACTGATTCCCACAAAAAAGACCCCGTTAACTTGGAATGGTACAGCATCCGGCAGAACCAGCGCGGTACCTAATGTCGCAAGCAAACCGATACTAACACCGACGGTCGCCAGTAAAAAGGTCTGAGCGATTACCGAGGAAGAAATGTAGCGACTGGAAATTCCTTGTGCTTTCATGACACCAAAAATTTCTGATTTTTGCATCGTTAGTACATAAATAAAAATGCCAATCACGATTGCCGGGATCACAATCAGAAAACCGATCATAAAGCCGAAGGTCAGGACTTGTGCGCTGTATCCCGGCAATTCATTAATAAAAGAGTTGATACTGGTCTTTTCTAGATCGTCAGGAACCGTTTGGACCTTCCCCCGAGTAATAATCGCATTAATTCGAGTATTTTCCGTCTCCTTCTGCGCTTCAAAGCGAATCTCTTGGTAAGCGCCGATCGTAGTGTAGAGCACCGGTGCCACATTGAATTTCGCATTGTCGGTAAAGCCGACGATTTTCAACGTTTTATCATTCCCCGCCATTTTGACCCTCTCGCCGATTTTGATCTGGTATTGATCCTTCAAGGTGCTATCGGCTACGGCTTCGTCATCGTTAGAAAACATTTTTCCTTCAGCGAGCTTCGGTGCTAAAAATTGATCTTTGTCGATCCCAAAAAAGCTGACATCAATTTTTTCCCCGCCATCACCTTTTATGACACCTGCTGTTTGAGCAAGATAAGCTTTTTCATCCGCCTTCACGTCATCAAAGGTTTTCACCGGAATCATGGACATATTTAAATTGTTGTTCGCCTCTTCTTTCAACAAAATATTATCCGCGTTCCACTTATCTACCGCTGTCCGATTGTCTTGTGCCAGCCCATATGCTAGCCCCGTAAGAAAGAATACTAGATACGCGATCAAAAACATCACACCCATAACGAGGGTATAACGTAATTTTGAATGGCGAATTTCATTGATTGCCAAAAACATAATTAAAACCTCCACTTATCACTTGATAAAATTACCGTAACATGATTATTTTAAGAAGGAAAATGAAATGCTTGAAGAACGAACCGCCTCAAAAAAATGAATGCTCAACTTTAGCGTTTGACTATTTTTGTTAAACGTTCTATTCCACCGAATGAACTACAAAAAAACAGCTTACAATGAATGTAAGCTGCGTTACCTCTATACTACTGCTAAGTCCGGCTCGCCATTTTCTAAAATAAACTGGAACGGCCCTTCATGGATAAAGGGTCTCCGACCACCACGGTAACTGTCATCTGTAAAAGTCATAAAGCTTTTCACGAAATGATTGACCGTGTCTAATGTATAGGAGACACACAAACCAGATTCCTCGACCCAATCAATCGAAAAAATCCCGCCAGGATAAGACTCAATGTGAATCGTTTCGACATCGGTAGCCCCGGCATCGACTTTCCGCGTCGAGGTCCAGCGCATTTTATGATCCGCTAAGAAATCCAGCCGAAATTCTAACCCGGAATCAAATTTTACTGTTGCTATCTTGCCTTCTAATGGATGTTTTTTCATCAATACACCTGCTTTTTCTGAAATTGTACTGCTTACTATTCAGCATACAGGGTTCCTCACTAAATAACATAATTTTTAGAAAGATTTCATTTAATTAATCCGCTTACACAATCATCCTATTCCGCTTTTCCCCGCAAAAAAGTTCGAAATTCTTCACCGATCGTTGCCAAATGTGCATCACTAAAATTCTGAGCCAAACGATAGCCTACAAAATAAGGCGAATCGACAAAGCGAGGCACAATTTTAGCAATTCGTTTTCCTGCTTGCTCAAAGAAAAAAAGATTAAAACTGTCACAACGGCCGTGGTGATAACGATTTAAGACAAACGCAACAATTTTTTGCAAATAATCTGCAAAAGCATCCGTATCTTGTCCTAATTCCATCAGCAAATTGATCTCTAAAAAACCCATTGTCGGAAATTTGGAGAAATTAATCGTCAGACCGGCTTCCTCTAAGACTTTAATCCCTACAAAATTCTTCGCTTGAACATTTCGCTCACCATCCATTTCTTCCAAGCCGACGATCTGCATATGTGGATGCTTCAAGGAGCCACCAGACAGAGGACCATGATTTTTATAAAACAAGACCGAACGATAACGGGGATCAGCTTTCATCTGCTGCCAACAATGTAAAGCGAAACGGATCAAATCGCGATTTTCTTGCTGTTTATAGATGGAAATATCACCGTTATGGTCCTTGCTTTCAATAATCAACGTTTGATTGGTATGATTCAGCGTTGGAAATTTATTTTTGATCCACAGAAAGTCACCTTCCTGCTTCAAAATATTCTCGGTCTCTTGGTAATCACAAAATGGGCAGCCGACTGTTTCTGCCTGCATATGCATTGGCTTGCCTTGTGCTGCCACATGAGAAAAAATCAGCGGCGCCTCGTTCTCTTCTATCATCACAAAAACTCCTTCATACAGTCCTTATTTATTCAGTATAACAAAAAGAAGACCGCTCGCCGTCTTCTTCTGTTCGTATTTGAATTTTGATCTACTCCTACGCCAATTCCTTCTTAAAAAAGACCGTATCCACATCCATCAAATGATAGTCTTGAGGCATTTCTGCTTTTTCCCATAGCTCAAAGCCATTCTTCTTATAAAATTTTTGCGCGGCTTTCAAGACATCGACAGTTCCTAAGTATAACCGTTCATATCCGTGGTCCTTACAATAGGAAATCAATGTGTCTAATAATTTTTTACCGACCTGTTTTTCTCCCCGATATTCTTTAGCCGCGAACATTTTTTTAATAGCACCATTATGATTTTGCAGGGCAACTAAAGCGATCGATCCTACAACTTTTCCCTCTACCAACGCAATCCAGAAATTACCGCCGGTCTCGATGTATTCCTTTTTAATGTTTAATAAATCTGGCTGGTCTTCGATACTGATATCGATCCCAAATTCTTCCTGTTGGATCGGTAAAATCAACTCAACTACCTGTGAAGTATACTGCTCTTCAAAGGGAATGATCGTTACTTCTGACATTTCCACTCACTCCTGTTCTTCGTCACCTTCTAATTCATTGGGAACAACTTTATACAAAATTTTCTCGACAGTCGTCATCGCCGCCACTAATGCTTCAAAATCTTCCTTATCCAATGGATCTAAGAGCTCAATCACTTTTTTATCCGACTGTTCTTCCACATATTCATTCAATTTCTGACCTGTCTCGGTCAAATAAAGGCACATACTGCGGCTGTCTTCGGGATTTTTTTCTTTGAAAACATAGTGTTCGCGTTCTAATTTACTCAATTTACGACTTAAATAGCTTTTTTTGATGTTTAAATATTTGGTCAGCGTGTTGGCAGTGATACTAGGATGGCGCCCGATTTCCCCCAAGATCCGCATTTCAATCATGGAATAGTTTAAATCAAAGACTGTTTGATCAAAAACACCCATGATCCTTGTGTAATAGCGATTAAACCGTCTGACATCGTGGGTATCCATTAAATCTCACGTCCTTTCATAGTAGTTTACTTTATCAACTAAGCAGAGCATAAACCTTATAGTTTACTCTGTCAACTATATTGGTTGTAAAAAAAGCCTAACCATCAAGCGTTAGGCTTCGTTTATAAATTAATGACTCAAACGATAATATTCGTCTTCCATCTTCTGCATTCTTGCCCGTTCTTTTTTATTGTACCAAGGTGAAACGGTAAAAGCCAAAACATCATTGATCAGATAGACCGAGCTGTTGACGAACATCGCCAGACTAGCAGAGCCGTGGGTAAATGAAATGTACCAAAGAACCATTTGTGCCAGCCCAGACGCCAGCCACCAATAATATTGATTGTTATAACGTAAGAAGCTGATAATGCCTGCACTTAGACTGATCGAAAAAGCGATGGCGTCGATCCAAGGCCGAGGATCATCCGTGAAGCGTTGGATCAAATAACCCGAAACAAAGTACATCAGAACTGTACAAATAATAGCGACGATCCATGTTTTTCCAGTAAATTTACGAATTTTTGAGGCCATATTGCGATTCCATTCTTTACTTAATAGAACCGGAATATCCAATGTGATCATGTAAGCGATCTGTTCGCCGATACTTAAATAGTTTTTTGCTGAAAAACCAACATAGATAAAACAAATTGCGGAGATAATCCCTAATACACCGTTCACTGATTTCGCAGCATTGATAGAAAGAATACATAGCACACCTAAAGTAGTTCCGATAAAAGTAACCACTGTCAGTAAATTGATTGGCTGATTGACTAAGGTCATAATCTGACAGCCTAGACTAAAGAAAAATAAATAATAATTTTGCTGTGGCCAGCCTTTTAGTTGATGCAATAAAAATTTGGAATAATTGAACATAATTAGCTCCTTCTAAAACAACGATCGTTCTTTTAAATTTCATAAAAAGAGAAATACTAAAAAATCCCTTTTTCAATATTTCTGTTTGAATAATAACTTGATTCTTTCAATCCCGCTTGATTCAACTTGTCTGTTTCTTCTTTGATTTGTTGGATCACCAATTCCGCCGCTTGCGGATCCGCAACAAAATCATAGCGATCCCCATCAATTTGAATCTTGGGACAACGATCAAAGTTGTCGTACCACTCTTCATAGCGATCATTCACCATTTTATAATAGTCATACAGCTCCGGCTTGGCCGAGATTTGTTCATACTCTCGCCCGCGTTTTTCAATCCGTTCCAGCATCACATCAAAAGATACTTTGATATGAACCAATAGATCCGGACGTTTTTTTGGGGTCATCAACTCCAGTTCCTTCAACATCGTATCCAGGAGATTATCGTATTGCAACACTTCCTCTTGACTGACCCGTCCAAGATCGGCGTTCAAATGAAAGAGCAGGCTATCTTCATAGATCGAACGATCCAACACATTATCCGCCTGCTTCAAGGCGTCTTTCATCGCCAAAAAGCGTTTATTTAAAAAGAAAATTTGTAATAGAAACGTATATTTTTCCGGATTCGAGTAAAACAGCGGCAGAACTTCGTTATCATCCACATTTTCGTAAAATGGCTTCGAATTCATTTCCTGTGACAACATATCTGTCAAACTGCTTTTCCCGGCACCGATCGTACCAGCGATCAATAACATCGTTTCACCCATCCCTTCTCACTAAAATTATTCTTTCAAATTCTTGATTATAGTACTCCTAATTTTTTTTGAAGTAAAGACTAGATTTTGTGTATTTTTAGTGTTATGAAAAAAAACAACACCATATATAGTGTTGTTAGAATACAAAGGATGAAGGTGCTTTCTTCATTCATCATTCCAGCATTCGCTTTTTTCTTCTATTTATTTTACAGAACTAATCAGTGTCTACTAAAAAGAAATGAACAATTCTTAACATGCTTTCTTATGTCAACAACTTTAAAGCTAAAGAAGGATGTATGACAAAATTTAGTCATACATCCTTCTTTTTCAACTAAACATCGTGCCAGAAGAAATCCTTAATACAAACATAATTGAGCTTTCTATTAATCATTAAGAGTTTCCAGTACATTATCTCATTGTCTAAAAATATTACTACGAAGTTACCTCACTACAACAGCGGACCTACGTAAATTATAGCTAGCTTCGAATCGAACAGCTGATACCCAATACTTTCCCTCATTGGGATCAGAAATATGATACATTTTATTTGATTGGTTGAATCCATCTAGGGTTACGATATGGGCATTATCGATTCCCGTACCCCACCAATATTTTCCGTATTGTGGTGCCGCGTAATTCAATGTAACATAGACAACTACCGAATTTCCTTTACGTAATTCATCCTTTAAAGTATTGACAGAAGCACCCGTGATGTCTGCTGCCTTTCCGTATTTAGTCCCCCATTGTGCCAGTGGTTTGGCAAAAATGGATTGGTAAATATCTGGTTTAATCCTATCCGGCCTACCCGCAAAACCATTGTTAGGATTATTACTAGAAGATAACGGCATCTCCTTAATGAAGTTTCTCAAATTATAATTTTTAGCAGCTCCCTTTAGTTGTAATGCTTGCAACAGCGATGCAGCCTCGCAACCCATCGGAAAGCCAGAACTATTTTGACTGATGTATGGCGCATCTAGTAAAACATAAGCAGAACCGTCTTTGGTTCCTTCTTCATTTAAATATCCTTGCCAAACGCCTTTATTGTCATAAACAGATAAATATTTACTCCCGTTAAAGTGAC
>NZ_BJDW01000008.1 GCF_005405345.1 Enterococcus viikkiensis
GTACCAACCAGTTACTCGATACGTATGTTGATACAAATTTTTCGTTGAACTTCCGTTATTAAAATTGAAATCTTTCCAAATCGTCCAATTGTTTTTCGTAACGGTGATGTATTGATCGGTGCTGTTCCATTTTCCACCTGGGCTTGTTGTCTGTTGAATTGCTTTTGCCTCAATAATGCCAACTAACTGATTGGCGCTATTTTTAAGTAAATGAAATTTGGTTCCATTATAATGATTATAAAAGCCAACAATTTTTAAAGTTTGGTCATTTAATGCATCTGCTGTTCCCTTTTCTTGAAAGTCTGGAGTATATAATTTTGCATTGTTATATATTACATTCGCATAAGAACTGCCTTCTAAAAATAATTTACCTTTTTGGTCGTTAGTCTTTTCGGCACTCGTTGCTCTGATATATCCGAGATCCACAGCAGGCGTCGCTAAGAAATAATAATCTATTCCATCATTACCTATTACTTTTTCCGCGATAAATGTCTTTTGAAAATTCTCCTTTTGGTCATTTACGGTTGTCCCGTTCGGCTCTTTCAATAATGTATAATTTTTATCCGTGATAGAGACAAAAAATTTCTCGCTAACGGCTCTTTCTTTTACACTCGAATCCTGAGCTTCGGCAGTTGGCACTGTACTGCTTGTTGCTTGTTCCAGTGTATTTGTTGTTTCCGTTGTAGAAAAGCTGGATTCAGAATGCTCTATTGAACGGTCGATCGGCCTTTCTTTCTCACTTTCTGTCGTCGATATTGAACGCAATGCTGTCTGTGTGTCATTTGTTGTTGTTTCATTTTCAGGATATGTGAAACCAAACAGTGGGAAACATACCATCGTGACTGGCAACAACCGTATAAATATATTTCTCTTTTTCATAAATAAATATTGGATAATTTATTCTAATTATCCAATTCCTCCCAAAAAAAATGTTCTATTTTTACTATTGTAATTCTATCATATTCGCTAGATTTAAAACATGATTAGATTAATTGGACTTCTTGAGAATATGCTAGCCCTTCTCAAGCAATCACCGTGAGAACACTTCCATATTCTCGAAAAAGATCCCTTTAAGAATTCAACTAATCAATCAGGCTTTCGAATTATCCATTTTATTTATGTGGCGAAAACATCCAAAAAAATATCCACAAACTTTTTCCATTCAGGAAAAATTCAAGTTCTTGTATTGTTATTGATCAAAAACTATGAATTCGTTCTAAATAAAAATTTCTAATAGTCTAACAATAGGATTAAGTAATAAAATCAAACGGAGCATTGCTTAATTCGCCCAATCTTTATAAATTTCACGTATGTATTTATTTACCATAGGAATTCGCGTTGTACGCTAAAAAAAGGGGAGACAAATCACGGTTGCCCTCCATTATTTATGAATAAACGGTGCACCGCAGGTAGGCTCTTGGGAAATAAACTAATATTCCAGAAAAATTCAAGAAATATTGCCCGAAGATTCTTTCTTATTTCTATTGATAAAATCAATGTCAGTTAGTGAGGCCTTCACAGAGCAGTTCGCGTGTGCGACCGCTTCTTTGACATCACACCAGGAGAGTAGCTGATCGAGGAATTCAATAATAGGATAAAACTTCTGTGCAGCTTCATTCAACTAACATTTATTAAATCTTAACAAAAGATATTAATAGTCAAATTGGCGATAGTAGCGACGAATTTCTAATGGATGATAATTTAATTTCTCGACATGCGTATCCATCCGTCGAGTAGCACAAGAAATTAGTGAATGCGATAATACCTGCCCGCGATTTTTTGGAGCTGATTCCTTCAATAGAGTAATCTTTTGAATCAATAAAAGTATAGTTCCCTCAAAATCACGGCAATAAGTTTTGAACACGTTCTGCCAACGGCCGTTGCTCATCTTCTCCTAAAAAAAGAATAACTAGCGCCATTTTATTCGCGATTTCCAAAGTACTATGCAGAAATTCAGCAGCATGAATTAATTTAGAACGTAGCCAACGTTGTTCTTCCCAATAGCACATTGCGTAGGAATAAACCGCGCACCACTACTGATTGCCGGCACCAAGGAAATAATTTATATCATCATACTGGGTTTCTGCATATTATCGACCAAAATCATCCGACTGCTTTTCTACTTTCACTAAGCCTTTTAGTGCTAATCCAATTCTTAATAATAATCATATAATCTGGAAAGTCACCATTTTTTCTATTAGCCGATCTGCAACCATAAAGAACTTGATTTATTCTGTTCCCGGAGCTGAATAGGTGACCACGTAGTCGCAGCTTTTAGCCAAGTAAGTTTCAGCAGTATCGATGAAACCTTTTTTACTTCCACCAAAGATAATAAAAAAGGATAAAAAGGACCTTCAGGATTGTTTCCATGAAGGTCTTCTTGAATATTTTTTGAGTTTAAAACGACTGTTTTAAACCTCTTTATGTGCTTTTTCAGACTTCTTTCTGCAAGTATTAATTAAAAACAATTTCCCGCAATTGATTTTATTACCAAATAAATGAGAACAATCAAAAAGATCTTCCATAAAAAAAATTTTAATAATCTTTTTAAGTTAGATGAATCAAAATGATTATTTTTGACTTTCCAGCTCCACAACAGCTTGCTTACTATCTTTCGTTCGTATACTCAATGAGACAATCCCCGCTAAGACAAAAACAAGTGCGATAAAGCTGAAAGCTCCAACATAGGAACCGCTGGTTTGCACCAACCAGCCAATGATCATGGGAGCAAAAAATCCACCAGAGACGCCGATCGCGTTGATGATTGAATATTTCGTGGAGACTTCTCGTTCGGCGAATAATTTTACTGGTAAGCTCATCAATGTTGCAAATCCAATACTCGCAGCAGCGACAGCGATCGCTAAAAACAACATACTTAAAACTAATGAGTGACTCCGTGATAGTAAAAAGGCGACCACTCCGCCACTGATAGAAGCGACTAAAATCACTTGCTTTTCTCGATCTTTAAAATAGCGCCCCATCATCGAGCCGGCAAACATTGCACTAACCATCATCACTAAGCCAATCAATGCGCTCATCATTGCCATCGTATTCATCGTTAACTGAAATTCGTCCACCAAATAAGACGCAATCCAACCTGTCATGCCATAAACTGCAGCATTGATAAAAAAGGCCGCCAATACCATGATCCAAACATTCCGATCTTTGATGACTTCTGTAAACGAAATATTGGCTTGATTCGCAGTGACAAGTGGTTTGCCTTTAGACTTTGGAATTCCTTTGATCATCAGGAACCCAATCACTAAAACGATCCCACCGTAAATAAAATAGGTCATTTTCCAACCAACCAGTGTTAGAAGCGGAGCTACTAACAGCGGTCCCACGATCCCTGCAAATCCAGAAGAGGCAATCATGGAAGATTGCACCGATCCTCGTTTAGTCGGCTCCACTTCTTTTGTGACAAAGGCACTTACCGCTGAAGGGTAACCGGCATGGGCAAATGACCCCGCAGCAAAACGAATCACTAATAAATAAATCAATGAAAATCCTAACCCTAAAAAGATCATTAAGCAACCAATCAAAAGAATCGCAAAGGTCATGATCTTGCGACTACCGACCCGGTTGCCTAAGAAGCCGAAGGGAATTTGAAACAAAGTATAACCTAAGAAAAAGGCACTTAAAATCAACCCCTTCTGCCCCGCATCAATTCCTAAATCTTGCGCAATCGGAATGACGGACAAGCTGATAATGTTTTTATCTAAGTAAACACAGGTATAGCCTAAAAAAATCAAAATCAGTGAGCGATCTACTTTTTGTTTGCCCATCGGCTAATCCCTTTCTAAATAAGCAAGAGCAGTTTCAACATAGACCTTGGCCCCTAATTCCAAAATCTCTTCATCTAAGACAATTTTCGGATTATGGAGCATCAACTCTGTATCTGCTGCGGTGATGAATAGTGTCGTCGTCGGAATCTGATGACTGATTTCGCCAAAATCTTCACTTCCCATCAATGGTGGTGCCACGATTGTTTCTGATGCTTGATTCTCTGGAAAGACTTTCTCTAACCGCGCTTTGACCCTCTCTGTCACAGTCTGA
Source organism: Enterococcus viikkiensis (assembly GCF_005405345.1). GTDB lineage: Bacteria > Bacillota > Bacilli > Lactobacillales > Enterococcaceae > Enterococcus_A > Enterococcus_A viikkiensis. The sequence goes on from NZ_BJDW01000008.1 coordinate 4,057, forward strand.
TCAATCTCATTGCTTCGGCAGCCATTGGTGAAATCAACTGTGACCTTCGCACCAAAAGCTTGACCGATGGATTCGGAGATTTCGACCATTCGTTTTTTGATTTGCTGACGAACTTCCTCTTTTAATGTTCGCAAGGTCCCTTTCATATAAGCGGAGTTAGGGATAACATTGGAGGAACCCGGTGTCCCACCGACAAATTCGCCAATCGTTAATACAAACCGCTCAGCCGAACTAATTTCTCGGGCCGAAAGCGTCTGCAACGCATCGTAAATTTTAGTCGCAACATTAATCGGATCAATCGAATATTCTGGCATGGAACCATGACTACCCACGCCCTCCACTTTGATCTCATACCAATCTGCACTAGCCATGAAGGTGCCAGCAGGAGCAGTAAAAATCTTCTTTGTCGGTTGATTTTTGAATGGAAAAACGTGCATCATCGCTCCAGCATCGACTTTTGGATTTTCCAATAATCCATCAGCTAGACAGTCTTTGGCTCCTTGTAAAATCTCCTCACCAGGTTGGAAAAGCAATTTGACAACACCAGTCAGTTCAGCTTCTTGCGCCTTTAACAATTTAGCAGCTCCCAGCAACATGGTTGTGTGCATATCGTGCCCACAAGCGTGCATAGCTCCATTTTCCGAGCGAAATGCCAAGTCTGTATCTTCAGTCAATGGAAGCGCATCCATATCTCCGCGTAATAAAAAGACTTTTTCACCTTGACCCACAGTGCAGGTGATTCCCATTGAACCACAGGCCTGCGGTTCATAGCCGTATTCTACTAGCTTATCCCATACAAATTTTTTTGTCGCTGGTAATTCCATGCCTACCTCAGGATTTTGGTGCAAATGCCGGCGAATTGCTACCAGCTCTTCTTGTAATGTTCTTTCTTTGATCATTTCCATTCTGATTCCTCCTTTTAAAAAAGAATAGCACAACTAGAAATATAAAGTTTTTTATTTTTCGAACTAAAAAATATAAAAATTGAAAAAATATCAAATTCATATTATTATAACATCAAAAAAGAACGAGGAATCAGCTCATATAGAGCTGATTCCTCGTTCTTCTAAAAAAATTATATTCAATGTTTCGTTATTATTTAACCTTCAAACTGGCTAATTGATCCTCGATCATTTTTTCATCTGCATCTGCTGCTAACAAGGCACAAGCGGTGTAGGCACTTTCAACAAAAGCAGTATCGAATAAAGTAACTTTCTTATCGGTCATTTCCATTGCCATCTCAAGATTCATTTTGGCACTCCCAAGATCATAAAAAGCCAAAAGTTCATCGGCAGTATTTTCTTCAATCGCTTTTGAGATACGTTCCATTGAAGTACCGATACCGCCATCTTCTAAGCCTCCTGCAGTCGTAACTGGTACGTCCTTCGCCACTTCGCTGATCAAACGTTTTAATCCTTCAGGCATTTCTTTGGTGTGTGATACTAAAATTACGCCTCTAGCCATTGACCACACCTGCCTCTAATAACGATTCAAAGAAATAAGCGGACGACATCGCACCTGGATCAATGTGTCCAATCGAGCGATCTCCGACATAAGATGCCCGGCCTTTTGTCGCTTTGATATCTTTGGTTTTTTCAACTAAAATTTCGATCGTTGTTGGATTTAATGTCCCATTATTTAAATTTTCCACCGCTGGAATCCAGAGATCCAACATCGTTTTTTCACCTTCTGTTGAATTTCCCCGCTTCTTAATCCCTTCAATCGCTGCCTTCAGCAAAATCTCAGGATCATTCGATTCTTTACTCGCTTTCATCATTTCCATCATTGCGGTACCATAAAGTGGACCTGATGCGCCACCAACTTTGCTAATTAAAGCCATTGCCGTTGCCTTGAAAATATCCGGTAAGTCTCCAGAGAGGTCTGTCGCCATTACAGCATCCATGCCACGGGCCATATTATTCCCGTGGTCGCCGTCACCAATTGGTGTATCTAATTCACTTAGATAGTCTTTCTTGTCTTGAATTTTTTGGTTAAATAGTTCTAAGGTCTTTCGTAAATTATCTGGTGTAAACATAGTGCTCCTCCTTGAATACTTTTTTGACAAACGAGTGCTTAGCAGTGAACTATTTGATCATAAAATAGTCTACCAAGCAATCGTATGAACAGGTTCGTTTAATAAACGCAACCGTTCGTCGTCTAGTTTAATCATCGTGATGGATGCTCCTGCCATTTCAAGCGAAGTCATATAGTTACCGACTTTACTGAAGGTTATTTCGACCCCTTCATCAGCTAAAATCTTTTTCGCGTCATTATAATAGATAAACAACTCCATTAATGGAGTCGCTCCCATACCGTTAACAAACAACCCGTATTTATCACCAGCTTGCCAGTTAAATTCACCTTTCAGCTTAGCGATAATTTCTTTAGCAATTTCTGCTGACGGCTTGATTTTTTCCCGACGATAACCGGGTTCACCGTGGATACCGACACCAAACTCCATTTCATCGTCTGCCAATGTAAATCCTGGTTTACCAACTTCCGGTACGGTTGCACCTGATAAAGCAATCCCCACTGTCTTGATATCTTCTACTAATGACTTGCCGTAGCTTGCCAATTCGGAAACGGATTTCCCTTCACGAGCCATACCGCCTAAAATCTTGTGGACTAAAACTGTTCCCGCTACTCCGCGGCGACCTTGCGTATAGGTACTATCTTCGACTGCGATATCGTCATCTACTAATACAGAATCCACTTCAATGTCGTCCATTGATGCCAAATCCTTCGCCATATCAAAGTTCATCACGTCACCAGAATAGTTTTTGACGATCATTAACGTTCCTTTGCCTTTGTTCGTCGCTTTGATGGCTTCGTAGATTTGATCTGGTGTTGGTGAAGTAAAGACTTGTCCGCAAACTGCTGCACTCAACATCCCATCTCCGACAAATCCTGCATGAGAAGGCTCGTGTCCGCTACCACCTCCGCTGACTAAAGCCACTTGATCATAATCATCATTTCGTGCCACTACGAGTGTTTCGGGAACTTGCTTCACATAGTCTGGGTAAGCACTGACCAATCCACTGACCATTTCTTCTACGACATTTTTTGGATCATTGATAATTTTTTTCACTTATTCTTCCTCCCACCACGTTTTTCTAAAAAATATATGAGGATAATGGAAGCCTCCATTATCCTAAAAGGTTTAGATAGGCAATACCATGAATAATAACGCTGCGATGATCCCCCCAATAATTGGACCCACTACTGGCACCCAAGAATAGCCCCAGTCGGAATCCCCTTTACCAGGGATTGGAAGGAAGGCATGAGCGATCCGTGGTCCCAAGTCCCGAGCCGGGTTGATCGCATATCCGGTTGTACCACCAAGAGACAACCCGATAACTAAAATCAAGATACCTACTGCCATTGGGTTCAAGCCATCGCCAAATTTACTCATACCGAAAGTCAATAACGCGAAAACTAATACAAAGGTTCCAATAATTTCACTGATTAAGTTAGCTCCTAAGCTACGAATTGCAGGCCCTGTAGAGAATACGCCTAGAATCGCTGCTTGATCTTTGGTTTCTTTCCAATGTGGATAATAATGAATAAAAACTAAAATTGCTCCAATGATTGCACCAATCATTTGGCCTAAAATATATGGAACTACCATGTCCCAACTAAATTTGCCAGCAATTGCCATACCGATCGTTACTGCTGGATTCAAATGAGCAAATGACATATAGCCTGCTGCATAGGCACCAATCGTTACTGCCGCGCCCCAGCCTAACGTGATTGCGATCCAGCCAGCGCCTTCTGCCTTGGTTTTCCGTAAACTAACGCCTGCAACGACCCCATCCCCTAATAGAACTAAGACCATCGTACCAATAATTTCTCCCACTACTTGAGTCATCATGCTTGTCTCCATTGACTTCTCCTCCTGTATTCTTTTTATTGTATGTCAGTAAGTACAGTAAATAACTGCTTGAGATTTACTGTACCACTGACCGTCTCTACTTTTTCTGCGCAATCATGGATAATCGTTTAAATCTAGGCGTTCACTTATTCTTTTTCTTTGGGTTGGTGTTTGTATTGCATCGTTGCTTGGACAGCTTCTTGCCAACCAGCATAAAGATCTTCAGTAGTGGCTTTATCCATTTCTGGATCGAAGCGTTGCCCATCTGCAGCGAATTTTTTGATCTCGTCAATGTCTTTCCAGTAACCGACAGCTAAACCAGCAAGATAAGCTGCACCCAGAGCAGTTGTCTCTAAGTATGGTGCTCGTTCAACCGGGGTTTGCAAAATATCCGCTTGGAATTGCATCAACAAATCATTTTTTGAAGCGCCGCCGTCTACTCTCAATAATTTGATTTCTGTGTCAGAATCTTTCACCATCGTTTTAACAACATCGGCTGTTTGATAAGCCAGGGATTCTAAGGTTGCCCGAATGAAATGTTCTTTGGTCGTTCCACGGGTCAAGCCAAAGATTGCGCCGCGTGCTTCTTGATCCCAATAAGGTGCACCTAAGCCAGTAAAGGCTGGGACCATATAAACGTTTTCGGTGCTATCGACCCGTTTTGCATAATTTTCTGAATCTGGGGCGTTTTTAAACATCCGCAACCCGTCACGTAGCCATTGAATTGCAGAACCTGCTACGAAAATACTTCCTTCTAATGCGTAAGTTACTTTTCCATCAATACCATAGCCGATCGTCGTCAATAACCCATTTTCGGAAAGAATTGGTTTTTCACCAGTATTCATCACAATAAAGGCCCCGGTTCCATAGGTATTTTTAACCATCCCTTTGTCAAAGGCTAATTGTCCGACTAATGCAGCCTGCTGGTCCCCAGCCATGCCGGCAATTGGCACATTGTTTCCATAGAAGTGATAATCTTCCGTTTTACCATAAACCTCGGAATTTGATTTTACTTCTGGTAAAATTTCTTTTGGAATATCTAATAAGTCCAGAATTTCTTGATCCCATTCCAAATCATAAATATTGAACATCATCGTCCGACTAGCGTTAGTATAATCCGTCACGTGAACCTTACCGCCAGTTAATTTCCAAACTAACCATGTATCGATCGTTCCAAATAATAGCTCACCTTTTTTAGCTTTTTCACGAGATCCTTCCACTTTATCCAAGATCCATTTCACTTTCGTCGCTGAGAAATAGGAATCAATCAGTAGACCGGTTTTTTTCTGGATCATGTCTTGATGACCTTGTTTTTTCAAGTCATTGGCAATATCGTTGGTTTGTTTCGATTGCCAGACAATCGCATTATAGATTGGGTGACCTGATTCTTTTTCCCATATGACGGTCGTTTCACGTTGATTCGTAATCCCGATCCCTTCGATTTGGCTAGGTTTCAATCCACTTTCAATCAAAGCACCTGCAATAACCGATTGAACGGAATTCCAAATTTCATTGGCATCGTGTTCGACCCAGCCTGGTTTTGGAAAGTGCTGTGTAAATTCCTTTTGCGATGAGCTGACTTCTTTGCCGGCTTTGTTAAAGATAATCGCCCTTGATGAAGTCGTTCCTTGATCGATTGACATGATGTATGATTCCATGTTTCCACTCCCTTTATTCATCTATTTTTTTTGCTGCTCTTTTAAATCCGTTAATTGGGTTTCACGAATCTGTTGATCTAATTCTTTTTGATAGTGAGCTTTTAATGAATCTTCCCAGTCTAGGAACTTCGCCATTGCTTCTACCACTGCATCTTTGATTTCCATCAAACGATGGCTGATAAACAACATGTAATTCGTCCGACGCAATAAGTAATCCACTGGCGTCAAGGTCATTTCATCTTCCATTGCATAGCGCAGTGACATAGATTCTGCTAATGACAAGCCCTCAAAGCTGCCTTGATCTTTCAAATCAAAAACTTTTTCCGCATTTGAGCCATAAAGTTCTGCAATAAAGTTTGCATCGGCTTGATTTAATCCGATCTCCTGTCCCTTTTTCGCAATTTTTTCCAATTCGCTTTCGACATTGGCTGGATCGAGCTTACCACCAGAGACGGCGTAATGTTTAGAATCTACCAGCTCTACATCACGGTCTAGCAGAGAAGCAATTTTTTTCATAGCTTCCGCCGACATCAAACGATAATCCGTCAGCTTACCACCGGATAAAATCAACAAACCATCTTCGGCCACGGTTAGATCACTACCACGAGAGACGGCAGAAGGATTGTCCTTTGGTTCTTCTTTAGCTGCCTGAGTAATGGTCTTTTCTACGGCTGGGCGTGATTGCTTGCCATTCTTATAATCATTTGCCGCCCGAATAATTTTCTCAAAGTTTTCATCGCTAATTTTTTCTTTTTTCGTTCCATTATAATCACCGGAAGCATCACTAATTAATGGACGCAAGCCTGCCCAAGAAGCTTCAATATCGTCAATCGTCAAGTCCACCTCAGGATACCGATGATTGACCACTTTCAATAAGTAGTCGACATCTGCTTGTTCTACTTTCGGATGATCAAAATCACCTTGATAATCAGTGTCGGTCGTTCCAAAGTACGTTTTACTTTCCCGTGGAATCACAAAAATCATCCGGCCATCTTGTTCACCAGTATCAAAATAAGTCGGTTGCGGAACTTTTAGTTTTTCACCATTTACTACTAAATGTACGCCTTTAGTCGGGCGCATATGCGGTTTATGGTCGATTTTTTTGTCTAATTTTTTGACGATATCCGACCACGGTCCCGCTGTATTAATGACTAATTGACTATCGATTGAAAAACTTTCTTCAGACAAAAGATCCTTTGCTCTGACGCCGGAAACGTTTCCTTGATCATCATGTAAAATCTCTTCTACTTTGATGCGGCTGACCGCCATTGCGCCATCCTCTACTGCTTGTTTGATATTTTCAATCACTAACCGCGCATCATTGTTGCGATAATCCAAATAAACTCCGCCGCCTAGTAATCCTTGTGCTGCTAATTGTGGCTCCCGCTCCAAGATTTCTTCCTTACTTAACATGTAATTCGCATACTTTCCAGTCACATTAGCTAAATGATCGTAAAGATCCATCGCCACTTTGACTGAGAACATATTAAATGTCGAACCAGGCTCATCATAAATCGGTAAGATCATCGGGTCTGCTTTGGGAATATGTGGGGCAATACCTTGAATAATTGCTCGTTCACTGACAGTATCTGACACCACTTCTACATCGAAAGTTTTCAGATAACGAATGCCGCCGTGAACCAATTTGGTTGAACGTGAGGACGTTCCTTCAGCAAAATCTTGTATTTCCAATAACGCAACGGAAAGCCCTGAAGCTGCCGCCTGTAACGCTACACCAGCCCCTGTGATTCCGCCACCGATGATTACTAAATCAAATGAATTATTGCTTAACTTTTCAATCATTTTGGATCGTTCTTTAAAAGAAAACACTTTTACGCACCTCGCTTTTTTACTTTAAAGGGTTCCTAAAACATTTAAATAAAAATTTTAAACGAACGCTTCTAATTAAAACTTCCTCCTTCTTTCTAAACTTGTGATTATTTTTAAAGAGTACAGAACAAGTGTATCACAACAAAAAACGCTTTCAAACGATTTGGATTTAAAATATAAATTACTTATTTTGACGAAATGTTTTCGTTTTACATGTGAAAAAAATTCTTAATCGCTCCATTTTTTATTCCTTCCACATTTTTTAATACAGACTAATAATTCGCTGTTTTTGAATAATCTGTTCGCCTTTCTTCTTCAATTTAACCTATCTAAGGAAGAGTTTTAATAAAGACATCACATTTGACTACACAGCTTATTCCTTAAAGCTCTCATAAAATATTACAGAGTCAACGCATACAATCGTTGACAGTAAAAGGACAACATTTTTAAATTGTTGTCCTTAGCTTAATCTTTTTTAAATTAACGATCCTTTCTCGCCCGTAACGCCGATAAAATTGAGACGGTATCAATGACTTCTTGCAGTGCGGCACCAAGTAACGCAGGAATCACTCCTGTACTGGCAATCAACATTAGAACGACACAAATCACGATACCTATCAAAACAGATTGCTGCGCAATTCGCATGGTGTCTTGTGATAAACGAACAGCCGTAGAAACTCGGCTTAGATCATCCTTTAAAATCACGGCATCGGCACTTTCACTGGCCGCCGATGACCCGTGGGCTCCCATTGCAATGCCAATATCTGCCACAGCCAACGCTGGCGCATCATTGACTCCGTCACCCACCATGATTACCGGACGATCGACTTCTTTCAGTTCATTCAAGACTTGAATTTTTTCTTCCGGCAAACATTCTCCATGGACTTCTGAGATACCCACCTCTTTGGCAATTGTATTTGCAATAGAGGCATGATCACCGGTCAGCATGATTGTTTTTTGAATTCCCAGCGTGTTCAGTTCTTTAATCGTCGCAGCTGACTCTTTCCGCACAATGTCAACGAAAGTAATCGAACCAATGTAGTGATGATCAATAGCAACATACACAGCGGTCTGTTTAGTCCCTAACTCATTGGCTGCTCCGGCAAAAGTTGCTTTACCGACACGAACATTTTTCCCATTGACCTGCGCTTCAATTCCTTGGCCAGTAACTTCTTCCAAGTTCGTCACCGGATACAACGAAAATTCTTGTTTTTTTGCATAGCTAACTAACGACCGAGCCAAAATATGACTTGATTCTTGTTCGCCACTAGCCGCATACTTAATTAGTTCTTCTTCAGAATAATGAGAAGCTATGACTTGAATTTTTTCAACGGAAAGCTTACCTTCAGTCAATGTCCCCGTCTTATCAAAGGCGATACTTTTCGCTCGTGCCAGCTTCTCAATTGTCGTGCCCGTTTTTACCACGATCCCATTCCGACTTGAACGACTCATTCCTGCAACCAATGCGACCGGAGCAGCTAAAATCAAAGGACAAGGAGACGCTACGACTAATACTTCAGCGAATCGAACGGGATCCTTTGAAACAAACCAAGCGACTCCGCCAATCACATACGCAATCGCTGTAAATGGGACTGCGTAACGATCAGCCAGCCGAACAAAATGGGCTGGTTTCGCTTCTGATTCTTTGACTAATTTCACCAATGTCTGATACTGACTGTCCTTTGCGGCTTTGATTACTTTTAGTCGCAATGCGCCATCACCATTGACAGAGCCCGACATAATCTCGTCATTACGCTTCTTTTCGATTGGTCGCGATTCTCCTGTCAGTGAGGATTCATCCACCAAAGATTCCCCAGCAATCACCCGACCATCCACCGGAACTAATTCTCCGGGTTTTACTAAAATGAGATCACCCACCTGAACCGCATCTACTTCAAGATCCTTAATCGTCTCCTGATCAATGCGGTGCGCGATTTGCGGTGAATGATCCAAAAGAGATCGTAATTCACGACTGGCTTGATGACTGGCATAATCTTCCAGACTATCTCCACCGGTTAACATGATCAAAACCATCAAGCTCGCCCAATACTCTCCCACTAACAAGGTCGCGACAATCGCTGTGATAGCTAATATATCTACTCCATATTTTCCAGAACGTAAGGTTTTTACCATTCCCACCAGCATGGTGATCGTCATGATTCCACCCACGATTGCGACTAGCCAATAAGCCAGACGATTTTGATGGAAGCCAAATTCCAAAATCAACGCCACCAACCCGATTATCATAGTTAACAAAAATTTTTTTACATTACTCATTTCAACGCCTCCATCTCGCTTCAAACTTAGCGTAGCACTGGAATTCTTTTAATGAAAATAAGAAGCTTCAAACGAGAAAGAGAATCATTAACGAAGCCATAATAAGCTATTTAGCCTCTTGAATGAATTATATAGTGAACGATTCTGCTTAATGAAAACTTTCGAGTTCTAATAAAAAGACTATAGTTGTTTTTTTAGAGAAACAAGTATAAAATCATTTAGGTAACCGGTTTCCAAATTTAATCTGACGTATCTAATTGGAGGAATCTATATGTATCAAGCAAATGAACACCGCTATGAAAAAATGAGTTATCGCAGAGTCGCCGATACTGGCTTGGTTCTCCCCGCTGTTTCTTTAGGTTTGTGGCGCGGATTTGGTGATGAACGTCCCTTAAGTAATACCCGAAAAGTTCTTTTAGATGCTTTTGATAGCGGTATCAATCATTTTGATTTAGCGAATAATTATGGTCCTAAGCCTGGTAGTGCCGAATCTTCTTTTGGAGCAGTCTTTCAATCAGATTTGAAACCTTATCGCGATGAATTGATTGTCTCTTCCAAAGCAGGCTTTGATATGTGGCAAGGCCCTTATGGTTCCATGAGTTCAAAAAAACATTTAGTCGCTAGCATGGATCAAAGTCTAAAGCGCACCGGCTTGGATTATTTCGATATTTTTTATACCCACCGTCCCGATGAACAGACCAGTTTTGAAGAAACCGCGGATACTCTTGATTTATTCGTAAAACAGGGAAAAGCGTTGTACATCGGTATCTCAAACTATTCAAAAGAACAAACAGAAAAAATGATTAGACTCTTCAAGGAACGTCATACGCCTTTTGTTATTCACCAAGTTTCTTACAACATGCTAAACCGAGAGGCTGAAGAAGGATTATTAGATGTTTTACAGGACAATAAATTAGGCGCGATCGCTTATGGCCCGCTGGCGGAAGGCCTTTTGACCGATCGTAGTAGTCAAGAAATTCCTGCTGATTTCCCTGCCCATCGGACAAACAGCAGCCTGCTTGCTCCAGAAAATCTCGCTTCAACCCAACAGAAATTACGTTCGTTAAAAAAAATCGCGGATACACGTGAACAAACACTTTCGCAACTAGCCTTAGCCTGGTTATTAAAAGACCCAACCGTTGCAAGTGTCGTCATTGGTTCAACAAATATCGATCACGTTCACGACAATTTAGCGGCATTACAGCATTTAGATTTTAGTCAAAGTGAATTAACCGAAATCAAAACCATTCTGCATAGTTAAACAGCAAAAAGGTGTACTGATAAAAAAATTTCAGTACACCTTTTTTGCTAGTCGATTATTTCGTTCGTTTCAATAATAGAATGGCTCCTAATAAGCTAATCAATCCACCCGCAATCATGAATAAGCTACTCTCACTTTCCCCGGTCTTTGGCAGGAAACTATAACTGGATTCTTTAGTTTGTGAGCGCCCATTTTTTGACGTATTTATTGAAGAAGGCGCCGGTCTTGGCTGATTTTCAGATCGTTTGGGTGTAACATCCGAAGAGCTTTTAGAATCATTTCTGAAGTGAGCATTTGAATTTTCTCCGGTATTGCTACTTGGCTCTGTACTTGGATCTGTACTTGGATCTGTACTTGGCTCTGTACTTGGCTCTGTACTTGGCTCTGTACTTGGCTCTGTACTTGGTTCTGTACTTGGTTCTGTACTTGGATCTGTACTTGGCTCTGTACTTGGCTCTGTACTTGGATCTGTACTTGGTTCTGTACTTGGTTCTGTACTTGGTTCTGTACTTGGCTCTGTACTTGGCTCTGTACTTGGCTCTGTACTTGGTTCTGTACTTGGTTCTGTACTTGGTTCTGTACTTGGTTCTGTACTTGGTTCTGTACTTGGTTCTGTACTTGGTGATTCGCCATCGTCTCCTTGAATAACGGTTTGGCGTTGACTGTACGGAGTCAAGTGATTTTGATCTGACGTATTTCCGTCAGAAACTTTTACTGTAAATAAACGTGAGGCCCCTGTTGGAATAGGCGCTACTAAAGTAATCGTGAATTTGAAGTGCGCCTGTTTTAAGTCTGGATCGAAATAAATAGTATTGTCGTAATCAATCTGAATTCCTTGATCGACATTCTCGAAGCTTACGACTGCTTGTTGAATAGCAGCAGTATCACCAGAAAACGAGATAGTACTTGATACCTCGACAGGTGTTCCTACAGTCAACTTCGCTACGCCTGAATTAAACTGCGAGAATTCATCGGTGAAGTGAATGTTGTTTACGTTCCCCCAGCTGGCTTCATTTGCAATGACAGAAGGGTGGTTGATCGCATTTGCCTCAATCATACGGTAAGAAATTGGCGTGACAGACAGCAGTAAAGAGGCGGCAAATAAATGTGATACTTTCAAAATGATTCTCCTTTTCATCCATAATCGTTTCAAGGATAACTCAAATACCCGACACTACATTATGGTTTTCTTGTGGAAAATGACTGTGTTTTAAATAATTGGGAAGCATGTTTCCTTCTCAAAATTGCTTTCCTTCCTTATACTAAACAGTGAAATAGATTGGTTAGGAGAATTTTGATGCAGACAAAGGAAGCAATCAAAACTTATTTATTAAGTCAAAAGGTTGGTAATAAGCTGGCGGTATTCCATTATTTATTGAACTATCCGGATTACCTTAATCACAGCTATTTAGTTAAAAATTGTCATATATCTGAGAATACGCTGATCCTTTATTTAAAAGAATTAAATCAAGATCTACAGCAAAAAGTTGCTCCTACGATAAGAGTTACTAGCCGGCATCAATTTGCCGCCCTTGATTTGGCTGGAATGGACAGTGCTGAATGCTATTACAAACTTTTAGGGGCTTATTGTAAAGAAGCAACGAATTATCGAATCGTGACTTCACTACTTAATCGCAAAGTGAATTCAATTATCGCACTCAGCCACGAAACCAATTACAGTGTTCCGTATCTTTATTCACGTATGAAGGAAATTGATCAATTTTTAGCACTCTTCGGGCTGGCGATTTCTTTTACTAAATCTGGGGAACGAAAGATTGTTGGAACAGAAATTCAGATTCAGTATTGTTTAATCGATGTTTACTGGCGGATTTTTGCAAATACCGAACTGCCGTTTAGAGAAAAGGACACATTGAATACTTTTCAGTTCGTTGACCACTACCTTGATTTTCATTTAGCCGATCGCTTAACCAGTGGCCAGTTAGGTAAAGTCGCCTTGGTGTTGATGCTATGTACGGATAATTTTCCTTTCACGTCCTTTGAGGCCGTAAAAAAAGATATCGCAAAATACCCAAGCAATCGTATTTTTCTTCAGCCAAAGCTTGATTTCTTAAAACCTGATTTAGACCTTTGCGACGAACAACGCATTATTTTAAATATTCTTCTGCGTTTAACTACCGCAAAAGTTGGGACTGATGAAGAAAATTATCAACATTACATCCTCTTTCAGGAGAATCACTCGCCCTTCTTTGATACCGCAAAAGCGCTAGTCGCTGCTTTAATCAAGGAATTCGATTTAGCGATTCCAGAAAACAAACAAGTCTTAGCAATTTTGAATATTTGCAGAAATCGTTTATTCAATACCTACCTACCTCCAGCCGACTCAACCAAATCTAGTTTTACCTAGTGTATCGATGCAACAAGATAATCCCGCCTTTTCCGTGTTTATGAAGCGGCTACGAAAATTCTATCAAGTATTTAACCAAGAAAACCCTCAATACTCAACCGATTTAGAAAAGGAAAATGTCGATTGGATCCTGGAAGACTTATTCCATCTTTATGACTGTTATCGTCAAGTTGAGCCCTTACGGATCGGTGTTAACTGTACTAGTAACTACTATGTCAGTGATGATATTATTGGAAAGATCAAACAAGTATTTACAGATAATCTACAGCTGCAGACAAGTCAGATGGCGAAGTGTGACATCGTCATCAGTGATTGTCCTTTGCCTGATCTTGCTCCTGAGATCAAAAAAATCTACTTCATCGATGGTCTAGCAAATCGTGATAGTTTGCCCCTGTTGATGGAAAGACTTGCTCACGAAATCTTCACTTTGAAAAATCAGCTTTCTACTGAAGCAACATAAAAAACCGTTTGAAGCACTAGGGCTTAAACGGTTTTTCTTGCATCCTCAACGATTTCATCCTGATTTTCTTTGAAAAAGATAATTGGTCTTTTTCTTTTTACAAACGAAGCTTTCAGGAAATTCAGTCAATTCTGCGTACTTCTCATAATATTTCTTCGTTGGGGAAGTGAATTCTTTACTCCAGGGCTTGATATGGCCAGAGTAGTGAATAATTTTCGGTTGTTTTCGGGTTTCAACATAGGTCCGTTCCCCTTCTGGACGAGGATTTTTGACTTCCTTTTGCATAATATAGCTTTGAGCATTCCATTTTGGATGAATCGGTAGCCATTGATCATGTAAAATCGCGTTTAACGCATCCTGATCATGGAAACGTAATTTTTCAGGGTTGTCTTGAATGAATTTCAAGACACGGTTCGTCACGTCTTGCTCCAGCCATTTGTTCACATCAATTAGCATAAAACCAGAATTGAAGTAACGATAGGATTCGGTTTTAATTTTCATTTTTTCCAAACGGTGATGGAATCCGGCATCTTCTACCGCAGCTAAAATATTTCCCTTTAAATCCAGTTGCCATAATTTAGAAACATCCGTCAAGGCAATCATGTCACAATCTAAATACAACAAACGCTCGACACCTTTACCGCGAAATAACTGCGGAATCGCAATCCGAAAATAAGCTGTTTGTGGGATTCGATCACTCTCGACAACATTTTCAAAATATTTTTTATCGATCGTCAAGAAATGCACTGAGGAATCAAAATCCTGTAGCGTCTCTCGCATCAATTTTTTATTAACCATACTAATTTCATCATCGATCACATAAAAATCGTACTGGCCTGTATGCGTTGCTCCATTTTCTAAAATCGATACAAACAGGGCTGACACGTGAGGGGCGAATCCATCATTACAGCTAGAGACGATGGTCATTTTATCTTGTTTACTCATCGTACATTCACCACTTTCTCGAAAACACTCTCTTGCAACACTTTCATATAGGCATCTTGGAAAGGATGCCCAGTCAGTGTGTTCCACGGTTTATCGTGGCCGGTAAAATGAACGATTGCCGGATTTGCTCGGCCTTCTGCGTATAATTTTTTATGATAAAGCGTTGGAGCAGGATGCTTATCGGTAATCAATGAGCTTTGCATACTCCAACGTGGATGGATTTGTGTCCAATCTTCGTATAATACGGCATTTAATGCATCTTGATCATGATAAATAATTTTATCACGATTATTTTTTAAATAATCAATGGTCTTTTCTGTAATGTTTCGCTGATTCCAACGTTTAATATCAATGACCATCACGCCGGAATTGAAATAATAATCTTTCGAGTCAATTCCTAATCGAGCCAAGGCTTTCGTTTGGCCAGGATCAATGATCGCTCCTATTGTTTTATTTTCCAAATCCGTTTGATAAAGTTTTGTGACGTCATCTAAAATAAATGTATCGGCATCAATGTAGAGGATTTTTTCATAACCGGAATTTTTGAACGTTTTCGGTAACGAAATGCGATAATAGGCGGTCGTCGTGATGTGGTCGCTCACTAAAAAGTCTTTGTAAGTTTCTTTGTTGACGGTCATGAATTCAATGGCCGCTTTAGTCGAATATAGTTGCACCGTTTGTTTCAATTTTCTTTTACTTTCCATGGATAAGTCATCATCAATGATATAAAAATGAATTGGAGTCATTCTGTTGGTGTGCTCTAGCAAGGTTCGGATCATTACGCTTAAGAAAGGAGCATAATTCTCATCAGATGCTGTCACGATTGGTAACTCTTTTTGGTTAGAAAACATACTATCTGCACTCCCTTATTTAGTTTTGTTCGTTTTCTTACTGTTTCTGAGACCAACATACGCCCCTGATTATGGATTTCCAAAGAAATTGCTTAAAGGTCTCGATATTTTTTAATAAAAATGATTAAAAAGCTTGATGTTCTTAACTTTATTTGATAAATTCCGTTTTTTTCTCTTAAACGGAAAAAATTGATACTGTCTTGTCACCTGCTTTTTCTAAGCGTATTAGTTTAAAAAGAACCTCTTTTGTTCTATGGTTAATTAGACTACTTAATAAAGGAAGGGTTTCAATGAAACTGGCAACAATTGATTTAGATGGAACATTGTTAAACGCGCAAGGAGAAATCCCAGAGGAAAATCTAGAAGCATTACGGAGATTTGACGCTCAAGGTGGAATCGTTGTATTAGCCACCGGACGTTCGATCCATTCAGCCACTGAAGCCTTTGCCAAACTCGCTATTAATGGCTACACGCTAGCCTCTAATGGCGCTTATGCCGCTCGAATCGAGCAAGGCGAGATTGCTGAAGTATTGAACGGTTTTACGATTCCTTCAGCAGTTGTCGAAACAACATTCGCCTTAGCAAAAGAAAAACAGGTTACTGTCGTTGCTAGTCGAGCAGAACAGGACGACCGGATCGTCTTTGATCCTGCGAGCGCCGAGGTCAACAGCCCTTACTATGCGCAATTCAAGCTAGCCGATACTTCTCCTAAAGAACTGATTGGACATTTGAAGAATACGGGCATCCGTTATTTCAAACTGGCTTTTAATAGTCCCGATACCACAAAGTTAGCTGCCTTACGTTCAGCTTTCAACGTCAAAAAAATCACCAGCACTTACTCCGCCAAATATTGGTTGGAAGTCATGGCTGATGACGTGAATAAAGGCACGGCATTGAACTTTTTATTAGACTATTTAAAAATCTCCCAATCTGAGAGTATCGCTTTCGGTGATCAGGAGAATGATTTGGAAATGCTGCAGTTTGCCGGTACTAGCGTCGCCATGGAAAATGCCATCCCTTTGATTAAACAAACCGCCGCACAAACCACCAGCAGCAATGATGAAGCCGGAGTGGCGGCAGTTATCAATACGTATCTTTAGTCGTGAAAACGAAAAACAGGAGTTGGGCAAAGTTTTGCCCAACTCCTGTTTTACTTAACCTAATTCTAAACCCGCTTTAGTCGAAGCTTCTTCCACGACTTTCATGACTGCCAAGCTATGATCCAGCCGTTCTGCGGCAAAAGCACGATCCTTTTCGCGGATCACCGCTTCAAATTTTTTAAACTCATCATACATCCGGTGATGTGTTGATTTTTCAGAGATGCTTTGCTCACTATCTTTATGTTGCAGCACTGTTTCAATAATGGTGCTGCTTGGGCTTTTCACAATAATCGTGCCATCTTCCCCTTGAATTGTCGCATGACTTTCTGTGAAGGAATCTTTGGCTCCAATACATGCAGCTTTGAAAGAGCCATAATCCAACATCAAGATACCGGAAGTATCGACCCCTTTTTGAATATTCCCGTAATACTCGACACCTTTTGGTAGACCGAATAGTCCTAAAACAAAATGAATATTGTAAATATTAATGTCCATCAACGCACCGCCGCCAAATTTTGGATTGAAGGCGGGTAAGATCTCACCTTTACGAAACGCATCGTATCGAGAAGAATATTGAGAATAGTTGCATTCGATCAAACGAACTTGCCCGATTTCCGATAACGCTTCTTTGATTTTTTGATAATTCGGTAAATATTGATTGGTAACAGCTTCGATCAATATTAATTGTTTTTCCTCGGCTATTTCTTTCAATTCAGCCAGTTCACGGTATTTTAAAGTAAAGGGCTTCTCACAGATCACATGTTTTCCGGCCAGTAGCGCTTGTTTGGCAAAGCCATAATGCAAATGGTTCGGCACGGCGACATAAACCGTATCGATCTCCGATTTTAAAAAGTCTTCCGCCTTTGAAAAAGTCGCGCCGATCTTGTATTCCTCTTGCAATTTTTCAGCCTTTGGCACACTTCGTTCAGTGGATAAAATCGCTGATAGCTGGATCTCCGGAAGCTCCGTGGTCATTTTTAAAAATTCATTAATGATCATGCCTGTTCCAATAATCCCTAATTTCATCATTTTCCCTCCATTATTTCGCTTCTAATGTAGCAATTCCCGTTTCTAAAATCTGCAGCTGTAAAATCGTTTCTTCGTCCTTGACGATTTTTTCCTGTCCATTGACAATGGCATCATGAACCCCTTGATAGATGCGGCTGTAATCGCCCACTTCGGATACCACTTTTTCCTCATGATAGCCCGCCTCATCGACATAGGTCAAGAGCCCATAATGCTCAGGCAAATCAATCCCGAAATCTGCATGGTTCGGTAAATAAAACAACTTCAAATGTTCTTCCTGCCGGTCTTTCGTCTGTTTCGTGAAAACACCTTTTTTGCCATACACAACAAAGCTTGGCCGTTCTTTCAGACGGAAATAGCTGGATTTCACCGAAACCTTTAGCTTGCCATAATAAAAATCTAAGTCAAAATAATCATTCATTCGATCCTCACCAAGTAATTGTCGGACATCATAACGAATCTCGTCCGGCTCACCAAAATAACTCAAGACCTGGTCAATCGTATGACACCCGTGCCCATACAAATAGCTATCTTCTTTCGAAAAATGGGTCACATTTTCTGGTACTTCTGGGCGAAAATAATCATAGTGCATTTCGATCTCGATTAAATCCCCAAGTTTGCCACTTTCGATAATTTTTTGAACAGTAAGAAAATCCGAGTCAAAGCGACGATTCTGATAACATTGTAGAAACAATCCTTTGCTTTTGGCCGATTCGAAGAGTTCGATAGCTTCTTTAGACGTTTCAGTGAAGGGCTTTTCTACTAAGACATGTTTCCCTGCTTCCAACACTTTTTTGGTATACTCATAATGAAACTTTAAAGGGGTAGTGATCACCACTAAGTCGATCGCTGGATCATCCAGGATATCAGCTAGCTCTGTTGTATATTGAACTGCTGGTAAAGGAGCCCAATTTTGCCGGCCAGATGGCGAATAGATCGTTTTAATCTTGAGCTTATCTGCCAGTTTAGTAGAAAATGGGATGTGGTAGCGATTGGTACTTTTGCCGTTGCCTAAATATGCGATAGTTAACATGAATTCGCCTGCTTTCTTTCTATTTAATAGCTTCATTATAGCGAGAAAAACTGGCGCAAATAGTTATTTCAACAATTAAAAAAATAATGTTTACAAAAAAGGCCGCTACTCTTCTTTTCGTAAACATCATGTTCAGGAGGAAGCCATGCTCATCGAAAAACTCACACAACAAGACAACTTCAGCCTCGCTGAAAAACGGATTGCCGACTATATTTTGGCGCATCTTACAACGATTCCCACGATTTTTATTCAAGAATTAGCGGAAAAAACTTTTTCCTCCCATTCTACAATTATTCGTTTATGTAAAAAAATCGGCTGCACCGGCTTCCGCGAATTCAAAGAAACGATTGCCGAAATCGTCTACACCCAGCGTCGCAGCAGCGAAGCGGTCAATGTAAATTTCCCTTTTGAATCCTCAGATACCGCCAGTGAAATTGCGCAAAAAATGGCGGACCTGACCATCAACACGATCCAAAAAGCTAGCCGCCAAATTGACGCGGACCTTTTGGATCAAGTCGCCGATCAGCTGCTACAGGCTGAACGAATTTTTCTCTTTGCCCAAGGAGACACTCAGCTTAGAGCCCGTAGTTTTCAAAACAAATTGATTAAAATCAATAAATTCGCGATCCTTGCCGAAGAATACGTCGATACCCAATGGAACGCAGTAAATCTGACAGATAAAGACTGCGCCCTTTTTATTTCCTACGGCGGTAGCAATCCCGGTTACGAAAAAATCATGCGCTATCTATCCGAAAAAAACGTGCCACTGATCCTGCTAACCGGAAATCCCAATTCTGCCCTTGTTCCTTTAGTCACCAAAACACTATTAACAATTCAAGAGGAATATGATTTCGCTAAGATTGCAACCTTTTCTTCCCAAACCGCCTTTGAATATATTTTAAACAGTCTTTTTTCCGTGATGTATACCCGTGATTACGAAAAAAACATCCGTACACTACGAGAAAATCAGATCGCTATGCAAGACGGATTGCTGGCAGACGAAGAACAATAAAAAACAATGCTCGGAATTCGAGCATTGTTTTTTTTATTGTTCTTCAATCGGATGATAAGTGACCGCCAAACCTCTTTTTACCGCTGGTCTTTCCGCGATTTTCTGCGACCAGGCCATTAAATGAGGGTACTCCTGGACACTTAAGAATTCAGCTGAACCAGGATAGCTTCTGTCCAACATGATTTGGCCATACCAAGACCAGATTGCAATATCCGCAATCGTGTAGTCGTCACCTGCGATGTAGGCACGTTTCGCTAAAGTTTGATCCAACAAATCCAATTGCCGCTTCGTTTCCATCGTATAGCGATTGATCGGATATTCCATCGGTTCCGGCGCATATTCGAAAAAGTGACCGAAGCCACCGCCCACAAATGGTGCCGCGCCCACTTGCCAGAACAACCAATTCAACGTTTCTGTCCGGGCGTGAAATTCTGTAGGGAGTAATTGCCCGAATTTTTCCGCTAAATAAAGTAAGATTGCACCGGATTCAAAAACAGTCACTTGTAGACTTTGATCCACTAGTGCTGGGATCTTCCCATTCGGATTGATGGCGGTAAAATCCGAACCGAATTGATCGCCTTGACTTATATCGATTTTGTACAGATCATAGTTTGCATCAGCTACGCCTACTTCTTTCAGCTCTTCAAACATGATTGGAATCTTGATCCCATTCGGTGTACCTAGTGAATACAGCTGAAAAGGTGCCGCTCCAACCGGTAACGTTTGTTCAAACCGGCTTCCAGCAGTGGGACGGTTGCCACTGGCTGAATCATTTTCATCCTGCCATTGCCAGATCTTTGGTAATTCATAGTTAGACATTTGTTCGCTCCTTCTAGAAAAATTCTTTCTCTTTTATTTTACCCTTTCTAATGAGTAATTCTAACTATTCGGCTTGAAGGGCATTTTTCAGTTATCTATTATTGCCGTAAAAATTATTTATCTGCGGTACTCTATTCTGTCCGATGGTCCCGAAGTCGATAACCAACACCGATTTCGGTGATTAAATACTCTGGCTTCAACGTATTGCTTTCGATTTTTTTACGGATATTCGACATATTCACTCGCAATGTCTGAGAATCGTCACTGTATGGACCCCACACTTCCGTCAGCAATGATTGATACGTCACGACCTTCCCTAACTGTTTAAACATCAACGCTAAGATACGATACTCATTTTTGGTGAGATGAATCTCATGGCCTTCTTTATATACCAGTTGCTTGTCAAAATCGATCTTCAAGTCCTTATTTTCAATCACCACTTGTTGATCAGTATTTGTGCCTTGATGACGTAACGCTGTGCGAATCCGAGCTAGCAACTCACCGGTGCCAAAGGGCTTGGTGACATAATCGTCTGCTCCAAGGTCCAAGGCCTTCACCTTCTCATTTTCATTTTTACGAGCCGAAATAATAATGATCGGCAGTTTCATTCGCTTGCGCAAAATTTTCAATAGATCGATCCCATCAATATCCGGCAGCCCTAAGTCCAGCAACGCCAGATCAAAGGAGTTGGTTTGAAAGGCATTTAACGCCGCCATTCCGCTGTCCACAATCGTTAACTGATACCGCTCCTGCTGTAAAACAACCTCCATGAAGTCAGTGATATTCGGATCATCCTCAATTAATAAAATCGTTTTTTCCATCCGTCTCCTCCACTTTTTCAATTACTTCAAATACAATTTTGCAAGCGTACGACCGTTCGTGACGAGCATTTCCATTTTTCCATTATGAGCGTGAATAATCGTTTTAACAATACTCAAGCCAATACCTAATCCATTTTTCGAGTCCACCGGTACTTCACTGGTACTGGACAAATTATTTTGAATTTTTTGGAACTGCTTTAACGGGATCTCGCCCTGATTCTCCACTTGGAAAACCGTTTGCCCTGCCTCTTGATACACGCTCAATGACACCGGCTGGTCTTGTTGACCATGACGCAACGCGTTTTCTACTAAATTAAACAGCGCCTGTTCAATCAAAATGGGATCCACTTGAATGAAAATCATCTCCTTTGGCAGCGCCACCTCAACCTGTCGATCAGGATACACCTTTTTCAAATGGTCATAGACCGCCTCTAGGATCTCTTCCACCGGTTCTGCGCTTTTATTTACCTTCATCGTATCCATATTGATTCGAGTGATCGACAATAAATTCTCTACCATCCGAATTAGCCATTGCGCTTCACTTTGGATATCTTTCAGTAATTTTTTTTGGGTGGTTTTTTTCAGATCAACAGTGTCCTCTAATGTCTCTGCAATGCCAGAGATCGCGGTCAATGGACTGCGCAGATCATGTGAGACTGCTCGCAGTAAATTACTGCGGACCTTTTCTCGTTCATTCTCCAGTTCGATCTTTTCCTTTTCACTTTTTAAGTCCGTTTGTTCCAAGATCGCCGCCATTTGGGTCAAGACCAACTTCAAATAATTCAACTGATCGTTTTCCAGCTCACGCTGCTTGCTGCGCTGAATCCCCAACACCGCTAACGTTTTCCCGCTGGCAATCACTGGCAGATAGAAGCCTTTCGCGCCAACTAATGTATCCGTCCCGTTGCCTGCCTCCGTCTGATTTTTGGCAGTCCAAAAAGCCACTGCCGCTTCTTCTTTACTGCTGAGGCAAGTGCTTTGACCAGTCGGAAAATGGACGCTTTTAACCTGTCCTTTGGAATCAAACAGCACCACCTCCCGCTCTAGCAGTCGAGCAAGATACGTAGAACTAATCTCAAAAATTTGTTGACGATTCTCGGCCAGAACATATTGCTTATTCAATTCATGGAGAATCTCCATTTGATGTTCCTTTTCCATTGCCGTCTCTGCTTGTTTTTTTAGTCGAACCATCAAATTGCTGATCATGATCGCGACGACGCACATCAGCACGAGCGTAAAGGGATAGCCCTGTTTGTAAACAGTCAAAGAATACAGTGGTTCGACGAAAAACCAGTTAAAAGACAAGACACTTAAAATCGACGCCAACGCGCTCCAAAAGTAACCTGAAGTCACGCGGGCCACCAACAAAATGAAAAAAATATACATCAGCATCAGATTTTGATCGCCGACATGTAAGTATTGCATCAATTCTGCCACAATCGTTGCTAAAAACACGCCCCCTAAAGCAATAAACAGATCCTTTCCGCCGCCTTCGATTACTTTACGGGTTCTAAACCAGCAAGATGTCTTCACTTCTTGGAAAGGAATCAGATGCAGTTCGGTATCCGCCAACCGTTTCAACAATCGATCCTCTAAGTCTTCTGCGAAAATTTTTTCATACCACGGTTGCTGTAAATTTTTTCCCATGATAATATCCGTGACACCGGTCATTTTGGCATACTCCACGATAGTTTCGAAGCTGCCATCTTCTTCAATACTGATCACCTCCGCCCCAAGCTTCTCAGCCAAAGGAATCTTCGTCATCGACGATTCTTGAGAACGAATTTGGATCACTACCCATTCCGTACCTAAGCCTTGTGCTAGTCGGGCGGTCCAACGGAGACATTTTTCCGTCATTCTAGGAAACCCATTATCTACGATCGTCAGCAGCTTACTTTGAATTCGAAGCGTCTTCCCACTGAAACGATTGATATGGTCAGAAGCTCGTTGAATCGCTAAGCCCCGCAACTGATCCAATTTTTGTGGGATGAAAAAATTCTGTAAAGCCCGCTGCGCGTTGACATCTGAATAAATTTTCCCTTGCTCTAAGCGAGAAATCAATTCATCCGGTTCGACATCAATCACTTTCAGGGTCGCCTGCTGAAAAAAAGTATCGGGAACCGTCTCTCTCACCTCGATACCGGTAACTTCTTCCACGATGTCATTCAAGCTTTCAATGTGCTGAACATTGACGGTAGTAAAAACATCGATTCCCGCATGAAGCAGCTCCTCTATGTCCTGATACCTTTTTCGATTTCGAGAGCCTTCCGCGTTCGTATGGGCCAGCTCATCAATCAAAACGATCTCAGGAGCTTGACGAATGATTTCATCGATATCGGGTTCGGTTAATACAATCTGCTTATACGGAATTTTTTTAGGCGGAATCTGAGGTAAACCTGCTAGCAACCGATTCGTCTCTGGTCGATCGTGAGGCTCGATATAGCCTACCACGACGTTTTTTCCCATTAATAAAAGCTCATGGGCTTCTACCAGCATCCCGTACGTTTTTCCTACTCCCGCTGCAAAGCCGAAAAAGACCCGCAGCTTGCCGCGAGCGCCGTCACCAGCTGGCGCGCAGTCCGCCTGTTCTGGCTGGTGTTGCTTTCCATCCATCCTGCTGATCCCCCTTTTCTTTTTTCTAGCGATATAGAACAATTCTCTAACCATTACTGACTAGAGAATCGTAGAAAGCTATTTTATTGGTATTATGCGGTCCAAAGCCAAATTCAAAGACAAGACATTCACGAAACGCCGCTGTGAAAGCCAATCCTTCTGGCTATTTTTTTCTATTATAACATGGATCTTAGCAGGATTCGTCTGACGCTCTTTGGCGACCCGATCGACTTGGAACTTCGCTGCTGCTACGCTGATATCAGGATCGACGCCACTGGCTGACGCCGTGACTAAATCATTTGGTACTTGTTTTTCAGTTGGATTTTCTTGCAATTGTTGCTTAGTCCGATTGGCAACTTTTTTCTCTTGTTCTGTGGAAAGCGGCGATAGCTGACTGACTTTTTCAGGTCTGCCAGAAAAATAACTCGGCTGATCAAAATTTTGACCAATCAGCTTTGACCCAACGGTTTGTCCTTTAACAATTACTTGACTGCCATTGGCTTGCTGAGAAAAAAATAATTGTCCTAAACCCGTAACCAATGCGGTATAAAGCCCTCCGAAAACCAATAAGCTTAACAACAGAAAACGCAAGCTACTGGCGATACTTTTTTTCATCGTCTAGTCCTCCTATAAAATAATCAGTGAAAGAAGCAGGTCGATCACTTTGATAAAGATAAAAGGTGCTACAATTCCACCTAACCCATAAATCAATAAATTGTGGCGTAAAATTTGGCTAGCGGGTTTTTCCTTATAGTCTACCCCTTTTAACGCTAAAGGAATCAATGCGACGATCACCAGCGCATTGTAGATCACGGCTGAAAGAATCGCGGTCAATGGGCTCCCTAACGCCATAATGTTCAACCGCTCTAGTTGGGGATAGATACCGTAAAACAATACTGGAATGACCGCGAAATATTTCGCGATATCATTGGCGATACTAAAGGTCGTCAACGCCCCCCGGGTCATCAACAGCTGCTTTCCGATACGAACAACTTGCAATAATTTCGTTGGACTTGAATCCAGATCAATCATATTGCCTGCTTCTTTTGCTGCTTGAGTTCCCGTATTCATTGCCATTGCTACATCAGCCTGAGCCAATGCGGGAGCATCATTGGTCCCATCACCAGTCATCGCAACCAAGTGACCCTTTTCTTGGTATTGGCGAATCAGATCCATTTTATTTTCTGGTGTCGCTTCAGCTAGAAAATCATCGACCCCCGCTTCAGCGGCGATCGCCGCAGCAGTCAGAGGATTATCCCCGGTGATCATAATTGTTTTGATGCCCATTTCTCGCATATCTGAGAATTTTTCTTTGACGCCGTTTTTCACGATATCTTTCAAATAGACCACCCCCATTACCTGCTGATTCTTAATAACCACCAAGGGAGTCCCTCCGGCACGAGCGATTTTTGCGACTATTTCGTCACACTCTGCCGGATAATTTCCGGCTTGACTGAGTACATATTTTTTAATGGTATCCGCGGCGCCTTTACGTATTTCATCGCCCCGGTAGTCGATCCCACTCATGCGGGTCTTTGCGCTAAAATCAATAAATTTAACTTCCGACTGTTGAAATTCTCGTTCCCGCAAATCAAATCGTTCCTTCGCTAAAATCACGATACTACGCCCTTCCGCCGTTTCATCTGCCAATGACGATAATTGTGCGGCATCGGCTAGTGCTTTTTCACTGACACCATTTATGGGTAAAAATTCGCTGGCTCGGCGATTCCCCAAAGTAATGGTTCCTGTTTTGTCTAGTAAAAGCACATCCACGTCGCCGGCTGCTTCGATCGCTCGGCCGCTCATGGCGATAACATTCTCCTTTGTCAAACGACTCATGCCAGCAATCCCGATAGACGAGATCAATGCTCCAATCGTTGTCGGCGCCAAACAAATCAACAGTGCGATCACGATTATCAATGACAGCGCACCGCCTTTTCCAGAAAGCTGACTGCTGAACTCGGTAAAGGCGACAAGCGTGATAGCGACCGTAAGAAAAATAATCGTCAAGGTAATCAGAAAAATCTGTAATCCAATTTCATTAGGTGTTTTCTTCCGTTGGGTTCCTTCGACCATCGCGATCATTTTATCTAAAAAGGAATGCCCATTCTCCGAAGTGACACGAATCACCAAATAGTCAGAAACAACCGTCGTTCCGCCTGTAACAGCACTGCGATCCCCTCCAGATTCTCGGATCACTGGCGCAGATTCCCCTGTAATGGCACTTTCATCCACGGAAGCTGCACCTTCAATCACGTCACCATCAGCGGGAATCTGTTCTCCAGAACGAACGTAGACTAGGTCCCCGCGCTTCAAATCTGAAGAACGCAGCTCTATGAAATTTTCCTCTTTAATGTCAGAAAGATTCATGATCTTATAGGTCATAACTTCCTTCTTCGCTTGCTTCAAACTGTCCGCCTGAGCTTTTCCTCGGCCTTCTGCCACCGCCTCCGCAAAGTTCGCAAATAACAGCGTCAGCCATAAAAAGACGGTGACCGATAGGCTGAACCATAGAGGCACGCCCGTCTGGTAAAAACATAAGATCGTTGTCACGATCGCACCTAGATAGACGATGAACATGACGGGATTTCTAATTTGTTGACGCGGATCTAATTTTCTAAACGCCTGTTTCGCTGCCCACAAATATATTTTTTTCATTTCTACTCGCTCCCTTTACTTAAATGTAAAAAATTCGGCAATTGGTCCCAACGCCATCGCTGGTAAAAAGCTCAAGGCACCGATCACTAAAATCACAATGATCAGCATCGACACAAAAGTCGGACTAACAGTCGACAAGGTACCAGAACTTAGTGCTGCTCGTTTCTTCCCACCCATATTCTCCGCCAATAATAAAATAGCAACGATGGGTACAAATCTTGAAACCCACATCATGAGACTACCGATTAGATTCAGATAAGTTGTGTCTGCCAATAAACCGCCAAAGGCACTGCCGTTATTATTTCCCAATGACGTCGCTCCATAAAGCAACTCACTAAAAGCATGAGGTCCACGATTAGTCAGCCAGCTTAAAACTTCCGGATGCAGTACCAGAGCCATTGTGCCAAATAATGTTAGCATCAAGGGCGTCAAAATAACTAAGCTCGCCATTTTGATGTCAAAGGCATCGATTTTTTTACCCAAATACTCCGGTGTCCGACCGACTAACAATCCTGCGATAAAAACGGCCAATAAAATAAATGCCAACATGCCATATAGTCCGCTACCGACTCCACCAAATATAATCTCTCCCAGCTGCATCAAAAACATTGGGATCGCTCCGCCAAAAGGTGTGAAGCTATCCAACATGGCGTTAACCGAGCCATTGGAAGCGGCAGTCGTCCCGATCGCCCACAAACTGGACCAGCCCACTCCAAAGCGGACTTCCTTTCCTTCCAAGTTCGTTGATCCCAACACATGAGCAAATTGCGGACCATAATATTCGCTAAAGGCTACTCCAATGAAAGCCAGCGACACAAAAAATACTGACACGATCAAAATTGTACGGCCTTGTTTCCACTCCTTCACCCAAAAGCCAAAAGTAAAAATTAAAGCCACCGGAATTAAGAGGATCGCTAAGTTTTCTAAAAAGTTCGTCATAAGCGTTGGATTTTCAAAAGGGTACGCCGAATTGGCACCGAAAAAGCCACCGCCATTCGTTCCTAATTGCTTGATTGCCACTTGACTAGCTACCGGACCAAGATACAGCCAGAGATTTTTTCCTTCTAAACTCTGATAGGTCTGCCCTGTTTGAAACGTCTGGACTGTCCCTTGAGAAATCAATACCAGGGCTAAAATAAGGGAAAGCGGCAATAAAATATAGACCAAGCTACGGGTTACGTCTTGCCAAAAATTTCCCAGCAAACGTTTCTTTGTTTGCACGAGTCCCCGCAGAAATGCGGATAATACCGCAATTCCTACTGCTGCGGAAACAAAATTTTGTACCGTCAGCCCAAACATTTGCGCCGTATTAGACAGTGTAGTCTCGCCGGCATAAGCCTGCCAATTCGTATTCGTCACGAAGCTCACTGCGGTATTTAATGCTAAAGGCAGTGACAAATTTTTTACTTCACTGCCGCCTGGTAGCCAATGCTGTGTCATTAAGATCACTATCAGCAGGATCAAAGAAAAAACACTCAGCAGGATCACGTTTAAAATATAGCGCCCCGCAGTCATCTCTTTTTGACTAAGTGGGCCGATTATTTTATAAAAGAACCGTTCCAGCGGCTGAAGAACACGAGCGCCTCGTGGAGGGGTGCCTTGCATTACTTTTTTGATGTACCAACCTAATGGCGCTGCCAAAATTATTAGAATTGCTAAGAAAAATAAACCTTGATAGATAACACTACTCATAAGCTTTCCCCCTAAACAAGCACCAAAAAAGATAGACCATTAATAAAAAACCAATCATCCCTAAAATAATCATCATATGACTCCTCTTCCTTTCCCAATGAAGCTCTTTCTTACAACCAAAGCATAAAAAAAAAGACCTAAAGATAGTGTGAAACTTGAAGCAATTTCTTTACACGATCTTTATAGGTCTTGAATGTTGAAAAACAACCGCCAAGCCCTGATTCATCTGCGGCTTAACGGTTGTTTTTTTTAAGGCATCTTCATCCAAACTGGCTCAAACTGATTACCGTCAGGATCCACGACTTCTAAACTAAACATTTGATCTTCTTGCATCCCCATTTCAACAGAATGATAACTGCCACCATTAGCTTTCGCAGCTTCCGCGATTTTTTTTACCACTGCTGGACTTTCTACTGAAAAAGCTGTTAGGGTTCCGCTTTGTGTCTGTGTGTCTGCGATCTTCTTCCCTTTCAAAAATAAATTATAAAAATCGTACTCTAACAACATAATCCAAAAATTATCGTCCCAAACCATGGAGCTAGAGCGCTCATTGGAAAACTCTTCGTTTTTCTTAAATCCTAGCTTTTCATAAAATTCTGTGGAGGCCTGCACATCTTTCACGGGGTAATTAACAAATACCATTGTTGTCATCTTTTTCACTCCAATCAAATTTTCGTTTAGTATGAACTGCTCCCGCAAAAAAGGCAACGAAAACGATTGCATAAAAGTGAATGGCCGATTTATGAGGCGGAAAAAAATACTTCTGCTTGGCTTAGCCCTCTTTATGGCGGGATCATTCGTCCATCGACGCACTACTGGCAAGCTGGCTTTCACTATTTTCTGCTACTTCCAAAAAATTGACGGTGCGGGACAAGCAAGTGAACCGTTTAAGTTGAAAAAAAGATGGACCCCTTTAAGGGGTCCATCTTTTTTCTTATTCTGAACCTAACTCTGCGCCGTTGGTTGCAATGACTTTTTTATACCATTCAAAACTGTCTTTTTTGCTACGATTGAAAGTTCCATTGCCTTCATCGCCTTTATCGACATAAATGAAGCCATAGCGTTTCGACATTTCTCCGGTTCCGCCAGAAACGAGATCAATACAGCCCCACGGAGTATAGCCGATTAGATCCACCCCATCTTCGATTGCTTTGCTCATTTCCTCGATGTGGCGGCGGAAGTAATCCATTCGATATTCATCATGGATCGAACCATCTGCCTCGACTTTATCGACTGCTCCCAGACCATTTTCTACAATCATCAATGGAATTTCATACCGGTCATACAATTCATTCAGCGTGAAACGCAGTCCAATTGGGTCAATTTGCCACCCCCACTCGCTCGTTTCTAAGTATTCATTTTTCACACCGCCAAATAGATTTCCGCCAACACGATCATCGCTTTCGCCAATTGTTGCGGCCACACAGCTGGTCATGTAATAAGAAAAAGTATAATAATCCACCGTTCCTTCTTGCAAAATCTCTTCATCGCCGGCTTCAAAGTCCACTTGGATACCGTGCTTTTCAAAATAATTCTTCATGTAGTAAGGGTATTTCCCTTTGACTTGGACATCCCCACAAAACCAGTTCAGCTTTTTCACCAGCTCTTGACTAGCCAAAACATCCTCTGGTTTACAGGTCAAAGGATACATTGTGATATAGGCCAGCATACAGCCAATTTGGAAATCAGGATTGATCTCATGACCGATTTTTACTGCCTTGGCACTCGCAATAAACATATGATGCAAGGCTTGATAACGGCGTTGTTCGTCATCTTCACCTAAAATCCCTAATAAATTACGCCCACCCATCGGCAAGGTTCCGAAGTTAATCTCATTAAAGGTCAGCCAGTATTTGACTTTGTCTTTGTAACGTTTAAAAAGCGTTGTCGCAAAATTAACGAAGAAATCAATTGTCTTGCGATTCGCAAAACCACCATAGTTTTCTGCCAACGCATACGGCAGTTCAAAATGACTGATCGTGACTAGCGGTTCGATGCCGTACTTTTTACATTCATCAAAGACTTTATCATAAAAGGCCAAGCCGGCTTCATTGGGCTCCGTTTCATCGCCTTTTGGGAAAATCCGTGACCACGCGATACTTAGGCGGAAAACCTTAAAGCCCATCTCTGCAAACAAGGCAATATCTTCTTTGTAGTGATGATAAAAGTCGATCCCATCATGATTAGGATAATAGCCATCCGGCTCGATCGTTGGGGTCATTACGCGTCGTTTGTGCAATCCTCCAGCCCGCATATGATCAGGAATACTCTCGCCCTTTCCATCTACGTCCCAAGCCCCTTCACATTGATTAGCCGCAGTGGCTCCGCCCCATAAAAAATCTTTTGGAAATGTCATTTACTCTTCCTCACTTATCTTAAAATTTAGCGTTTTTGCATTCTAAACGTCAAAAACCTGCCAACAAATAAACGTTCTGAACGTTCCATTTGTTACCAGGTTTAGCTTGCTAAATGCAATCACTATCCATTTTCTTTCTACAAAAATTATAGCACTTTGTCTGCAGCGAAAGCAACCGCTTTCCGCATCAAAAAAACAAACTATTCGGTGTTTCATATAGTTATTTAATTCATGCTATAGGAACCCCTATTTGTAAATCAATCGTTCCTAGTATCACCAAAAGTTCAGTCGACACTCCTCCCGTAATCAGGAGGAGTGTATTTTTTTATTTTATTAAAAAGATTTGGTTTGGACGTTTCCCGATTTTAACAGGCTATCTATAAGGCTTTTCTTTAATTAGCATTTAATCTTCCCTTTTTAAATTTTGATGCGCTTTCATTTTTTATTTGCTAGTATTGAGTTAATGAATCCACGGAGGACAAAAATGAAGAAAAAATTATTTTTAATGCGTCATGGAGAAACGTTGTTTAATCAATTAAAAAAAGTTCAAGGAGCTTGTGATTCCCCTTTAACCGAAAAAGGAATTCAGCAAGCAAGACGGGCGAAGGATTATTTCAAAGAGAACAACATCGCTTTCGATCACCTTTACTCATCTACCCAAGAACGAGCCAGCGATACTTTGGAAATCGTTTCTGACAGTCAAAATTATCAGCGGCTCAAAGCGTTGAAAGAGATGGGCTTTGGTTCTTTTGAAGGCGAGCAGCAATTCTTACAGCCACAAGGGCAGGAATATTTTGACTCTTTTTATGTACAATTTGGCGGCGAATCGATGGTTCAGGTGCAAACAAGAATGACCAAAGCCCTTCACCAAATCATGAAGCAAGACGATCATCACATAGTACTAGCGGTCTCTCATAACGGTGCTTGTATTAGCTTCTTACAGACGATTTGGCAAAAGGAGAAGCCTAAATTAATCCGCTCATTTCCTAATTGTACGATTTTCACTTTGACTTACGAAGATCAGCAATTTCAACTGGAAGATATCATTGATCCAGCGACAAATTTAAGTATTCTATAGAAAAAGCAGTGCTCGTACCCCTTCGATACTAACGATCATTTTCGTTTTTACCTGTTGGTTTCCTGACGCCTTATGGGTAGCCTTCAAATTAAAATGAATGCCAAATAAAGCAATCAATGTCATTGAAAATGAAACTATTTTTCCCAATGCTGCCAAGTGTTTCTTAGAGCATCTATTGGCAACGCCTCAATAAGAAATTCCTTCTAGTCCATTGACCACTGGCTGGAAAGGGGTTTCACTTCCAAGACAAATTCTTCGTACTTTTGATTGCTTCGCTGTACAATAAATGTATTACATTCAAAGGAGTGTCACCTATGACAAGTTATGAAAAACGAACCGATGATCATTTACTTTCTCCAGAGAATACCGTATTGACGGTAATTGATTATCAACCCACCCAAATCAATTCCATCAATTCCATGAACCGTTCTGAGTTGATCCGCAACACCGAGATCGTGATTGAGTTAGCCAAACTCTACAATATCCCGATTGTGCTTTCTACAGTAAATGTCGAAAAAGGTTGGAACACCGATACGATCCCCGTCTTAAAAAAAGCAGTCGGCGAAGATGCACCCTCGTATGACCGCAGCTCCATCAACGCTTGGGAAGATAAAGAATACAACGAAGCGATTAAAGCCACTGGACGGAAGAAAATTTTGATCCTAGCTTTATGGACCGAAGCCTGCTTAACCTTCCCAACCTTAGATGCATTAAAAGAAGGTTACGAAGTTTATCCCATCGTCGATGCTGTTGGTGGTACATCAACGATTGCTCACGAAACTGCCTTACGTCGAGTCGAACAAGCCGGCGCGCAATTAACGTCAATCGCCCAACTCGCTTGCGAATTACAACGCGATTGGAACCGCGAAGAAACGGTCCCAGGCTTTGACGAACTGTTAACGAAGTTTGGTGCATTTTCAAATTTGAGATAATTAAAAACTCATCTTACTGAACCGATCCCCAAAAGTTAGACCAAAATCTGAGCTTTGGAGGTCGGTATTTTTATGACGAAATGTAACTTTGAACCAAAGCTGAAAATCATTTGTGAGTATTTAGAAGACAAGTGGGTTGCCAATACCTGGCAAAAAACTATTTTGTTAAAAGCAAGAAACAAGTGGGCGATCGGATCAATACCCATCAATCATTCGGTTTCGCAATGTCATATCAGATACTGACAAGTTATCCATAATATCACTTACACGAATGGTTCCATTTATTTCTAACAAAGACATGATTGCTTAAAATCGCTCGTTTTTAACATTCAATATCCTCTATTCTCTTTATGGTATCCATTTTTGTTGAAATGTTCTAGCTTTAGTTTCGTTATTTGATCATTATTAAACAAAAAAAACTTGAGCAAGAAAATCCTACGAGATCTTCTTGCTCAAGTAATTTAGCTAACTTTAATCACCGCCAGCAAAAATTTCTTCCCGATTGTAGATTGGTGTATGATCTTTCAAATCTTCGATCGTGCCAATTTGTTTTCCTTTTGAATAGTAGCCGTCTAATAGACCTAATGATTGAAAAATCGTTTGCTTATAGGCAATTTCTGCATTCCACTCTGTTGTATCAAGAATCTGCAATGCCTTGTGAATCGCTTCGATTCCTGTTTCACCAGGAGCACTGATTAAAACGCCATGACTATTTAATAGTAACATGTTTGGAATTGCTAACTGCTCTTTTTCCATATAAGTAGAAACCAATTCAGCTAATTCCGTCGAACAGTTTGGTTCAAAATCAAGCACTGGCACATAGCCAATTTTTTGAGTCGCTTCCGTTAAGTTGGGCATATCCAATCCGGAAGTTGCCCAAAACATCGCGTTTGGGGCATGGGCATGTAGTACCGCTTTAATTTCTGGGTTTGTATCATAGACCGCTTCGTGCAAATTAATTTCCCGTGTTAATTGTCCTACTCCGTCGATCACTTTGCGAGTGTGTGGTTCTACTACTAAAATCTGAGCTGGCGAAACCTCACCTAAATAAGCCTCTGACATCATTGTAGGGGTCATAATAATATATTCTTTTCCATAATCATCTGTTGTTTTGAAAGAAAAATTTCCTCCCGCAACATTCGTATTCTTTCGTGCGAAGATCAACTTCACAATCCGTGCTAAATCTTCTCTTTCTCTCTCAAAAATCATCCGTCCGTCTGACATAGTCGAGACCACCTTTTCTATTTTTTGAAAAATTTTTTACTAGTAATCGCAGTTTGAGCCGCTTTTCTGACTTCCATCGCTTCTTTGTACTTTTGCTTTCTGCGGCCATCGTATTCTTTAAATAAGATCGGATTGCCATACTTGTAT
This sequence comes from Enterococcus viikkiensis, assembly GCF_005405345.1. Lineage (GTDB taxonomy): Bacteria > Bacillota > Bacilli > Lactobacillales > Enterococcaceae > Enterococcus_A > Enterococcus_A viikkiensis. The sequence continues at coordinate 38,086 of NZ_BJDW01000008.1, forward strand.
ACACAGATTGCCAAAATAATGGCGATAAAATTAAAGATCAGCTGCTGGGTCATGAAGGCTAAGAGAAAACTAATAATCGCAAGAAAGAGAACTACTAACCATTTCGCTTTTTCTTTATTTTCTTTATTGTTTGTCATTCGATTTTCCTACCCTTCAATGGTTTGAATTAACCAGCGACTTTCACGCCACTAACTTTTTTATCTACTGTTGCTTCGTACCTTTGGCTTGGAACCTTGACTTTATTCATGTATTTGTACAACCAAACAAACATGGCAATAAAGACGATCGCACCAACGATTCCTAAAATATTTCCTTTAAAAGCTTCAGCAAATAAAATTCGAAACTCTGGCCCTTCAATTGATGACCACGTGATCTGCTGACCTTTTTTAATTCCGTCTACCGCTCCGGTTTTATCTGCTAAACCAGTTAAAATCGGAGTTAAATAAGTTGCTGCGTATAGATAGATTGGCATTGAAATAACACCCATGATCAGCATTCTGACAAGATTCCCACCAGTTAATAGCAACCCGCCGACTGCGATAGAATAGTTAATAATCCCAGCTAGGGGTAAAACTGCGTTGCCTGGCAAAATAATTGCGTAGCCAATAAAGACCGGTACTAAAAGAATCGCTGTTACCCAAATTTCTGAACGACCAGCCAATACAGGCCAGTCCAAACCAATATAGACTTCGCGATCTTTGAAACGTTTCTTCATCATTTCAGACATCGCATCTGCTAATGGAGAAAGTGATTGCATGAACATTTTAGAGATCATTGGGAACAATGCCATCGCTGTAGCGATTTGGATAGCCAAGTTCAATGAACCTGATACACCGTATGCCGCAGCTAATCCTAGGCCCAATCCGATGATGAAGCCCATTACTGAGTTTTCTGAGAAAATCCCGATTTTTTTCTTTAAAGCTTTAGTATCTGCCTGTTTGTTAAAGAAAGGAATTTTATCCATAATAATATTGATTGGCAACAAAAGTACCGCTGAAATATTCATTAAGTGAGTAACCGTTACCAATGGAATGCCTGTTAAATCTTCGATATGGCGTTGGAACATATCCCCCATCTTCAATTCTAAAATTACTTGCGCGATTGCTGTAGCAAAACCAGCTAATAAACTGCCGCTGATAAAATACACTAGATATGCCGTCAACGCTTTGCCCCAAACGTTCCACATATCAACGTTGAGTGTCTTCGTCCAATTCAAAACCAACATGACAAAGTTAACTCCTAAGACAACTGCGAAAAAGACAAATGCGTAAGACCATGACCAAGTAATACTCGCAGCTCCAGTCCATCCCAAGTCCAGGGCCGGAAGATTTAAACCGGTATTTTTAGCTAATGCTTCTGAAGCCGGGCTAACTGCGTTGGACATAAAACCGATTACCATCGACATTCCGGTAAAAGCGATCCCTAAAGTAATCGCTGACATAAATGCTTTCTTTAATTTCATTCCGGCAACTAATCCTAAAATCAAGATGATCAATGGAACAAAAATCGCCGAACCCAATCCTAAGATATAATTAATAATGTCTTGAAATATTTGCACTTTTCCCACTTCTTTCTATAGTAAGTTTTTTTATTCGACTAACGCTTTGATATCATCATAAATCTGCTCTGAGCCCATCCCCGTCAAGAAAGGAATTCCTGGGAAAACCTTAACACCAAGTTCATCAGCTTTTTCTAAGACTTCATCATCTGGCTGCGCAACGTATACATAAATACCAGTTGAGGGTAATTCGGTTTGAATCGATTTATAATCAACCGCATCAACCGGGAAATCAATTCCGTCATCTTCTAACAAACTAGCGATCTTACTCGCGATTGTTTGGCTTGTTGCTACGCCACTTCCACATGCTACAATCAGTCTTCTTTTCATCATAAATTCCTCCTAAACTTCTCTATTAAATATTGTTAGTAAACAATTGATAGGTTTTATTGATATCTTTTTCGTTAATAAATTCAGTGACAAACTCTTCTTTCATGAATAATTCCATAAAAGCTTGCAGTAAACCAACTTGACTTTTCGGATCTTTAATACCCAAGAAAAATAAATTTTTCACCTTCATTTCTTGGCTATCACCCATTTGTTTGACTTTTACCTCATCTTTAAGGCGAGCAATGTACACAAATGGCCTCTCAATATACTCTGGATCAGAATGCGGTAGTGCAATATTGACATGCTGGGTAATCAATCCGGTAGGAAATTTTTCTTCCCTAGCGATGATCCCGTTTAAGTAACCCTCGTTTACGAATCCGAGCTCCTTTAAGTGTTCCGCAACCTGCCGAAAAACTTCGACCTCATTTTCTCCCTTCAACTCAAGGCTAATCAGTTCTTGATCGAACATCTCCTTGTAATTCATCATTTCGCTCCTTTCTGATAAACGTTGAAACGTTTTGTTAATATTTGTTAAATTTTGTTTTACAATGTAAATATAAACCGCTGGTTTTCATTTGTCAACGCTTTCTTTATTTTTTTTAATCAAAAAAGCACATTTATTTTCAAAAATATTCTGATTTATTTAACAAACATTAACACAACTTAACAGTTTTTGCTTGCATTTTTCCTTTTCTAATGCTATTAATTGTATATAAGAATTCTAGCTTGACTGACTATTTTGTAAGAGCTTACTTATTAAGGAGTGTTTTCTATGTTGAAAAAGGAGCGGCAAGAAAAAATTTTAACTTTGCTGCATAAGAACGATTACTTATCAATTCCAGAAATATCGACAAACTTAAATGTTTCAGATATGACGATCAGAAGAGATATCAATGAACTGGCAGATCAATCGCTATTAGTAAAAATTTATGGTGGGGCTCAAAAGCTAGAGAAGATTGAGCAAGAATTATCGACCCAAGAAAAAATCGATACGAATGTGACCGAAAAACAATTTATCGGTAAAGTAATGAATAGTATTATTTCAGATAATGATACGATTTATATTGGAGCAGGAACAACTATGCTCCACGCCTTGCCCGAAATCAAAAAAGCAAACTTATTTGTCATCACAAATAGTTTGCTGGCCTTTAATTATTTAATTCATAACACGGATTATCGAGTCTTGCTGACCGGCGGAGAGTTTTCTCGAACAACGGAGGAATTTTATGGTGAAATCGCTGAAAAAAGCTTCGATAACATCAACATTGATCGAGCGTTTGCTGCTACTAATGGTGTTTTTGACAATAATGTAACCACTGCTAATCCTGTTGAAGGTTCAATTCAACGTGTTGCTTTTAAACACGCTAGAAAGAAATATGTCGTGGCTGATAGTTCAAAATTCAATCGGTCTGATGTCTATACCTTCTATTCGTTGTCAGATATCGATTGTTTGATTACAGATGATAAGTTAACCAATACAACTCGTGATTACTATAATACCTTTACTAAGATTTTGAAGGAGGAGCATGCATGATTTTGACAATTACCCTAAACCCATCGATGGATTATAATTACTTAGTTCCTTCGCTTACGCTAGATCAAGTCAATCGTGTAGAAAACCCTCATACTTCCATTGGCGGTAAAGGGATTAATGCGGGTCGAGTCATTGCACAGTCAGGTGGGAAGGTCATCTTAACTGGCATCCTTGGCGGCCCAGTTGGTCAAAATATCCTAGATACCTTAATAGGAGAAGATCGATATCAACTAGAGTTTTTGACCGTCGACGGCAATTCTCGTAATGCAATCACTATCATGCACGATGATGATATTCATACAGAGTTAGTAGAGCGTGGTCTTTATTTATCAAAAAAAGATGAAGCAAGGTTCTTCCAACATCTTGCTCTGCTCTTAAATAGATACCCCATCAAGGTGATTTGTGTTTCCGGTTCCGTCAATTCCGACGATCCCAATTTTCACGGCAAACTATTGCAGTTTCTACGGGAACGTTTAGGCAATGAATTCCCGATATTGATGGATATCTCCGGTGAGCAATTGGAACATTGTTTAGCAAATCCTGCTATTCGGCCTAGCTTTATTAAACCTAATACGCACGAATTAAGTGAATTGATTGGAAAAGAGATCGATTCATTAGAAGAAATCATCACCATCTTAGAAACAAAACTTTTTGCCGAGATTGAGACGATCATGATTTCCTGCGGCGGTAACGGCGCCATCGTCAAGCATAATGAAACGATTTACAACGTTCGGATTCCCCAGGTTTCAATCGTTAATACAACAGGTTGCGGAGATTCTACGGTTGGCGGTATGGCTTATGCCATTAGTCAGAATTTTTCAATTGAAGATGCCATTAAATATGCTATGGCCTGTGGCATCTCCAACGCTCAATTCGAAACAAACGGTACGATTGATAAGGTACAATTAAAGACTTTTATTCCGGATATTCATTTGGAAAAAATTGCGGCTGTAAGTTCAAAAAGTTAAATTCGACCAGCATAAAAAGACTAGGCAGATTCTTGAGTCTTAGAATCTGCCTAGTCTTTTAATTATTTGTCTTTTGATGCATTTACAACCTATGCTCCGTCCGCTCAATAATATCATCTTGTGTCGCCTTCGATAAGACATTGAAGAACGCCGAATAACCAGCCACACGAACAATTAAATCACGATGCTTTTCTGGGTGTTCTTGCGCATCAATCAAGGTTTCTCTTGAGACCACATTGTATTGGATATGATACCCATGCAGCTTATTGAAGAAAGCCCGCAGCAACATGATCAATTTTTGTTTATCTTCTTCTTTGGCAAGTGTTTGAGGATTGACCTTTTGATTCAGTAAAACACCACCAAGAATAGCTTCGGTCCGCAACTTCGACACAGATTTCAATACAGCTGTCGGTCCGTTTTTATCCATGTTATGAGAAGGGGAGCAGCCTTCTGCCAGCGGTACCCACGCATTTCGGCCGTCCGGTGTCGCCATGGTTGCTTTTCCTTGGCCCACATTCGCTGAGATCGATGACGTTCCTGAATAGCGGATTCCGCCGATTGGTCCTCTTCCATAGCGCATATTGGGGTATTTGGCAATTTCATCGATGTAGCTGTCATAGGCTGCTGTAATTAATTGATCGACACGATCGTCATCGTTTCCGTATTTTGGTACATCATTTAAGATCATTTGCTGGATTTCTTGGCTACGTTCACTTGCATAATCCGTCATCAAAGCTTCCCACAACTCTTTGGGTGTGACCTTTTCTTCATCAAAAACCAGCTGCTTGATGGCTGCTAATGAATCCGCCATATTAGCGATCCCGACTTGCAATCCAGAAATAAAATCATAGACCGCACCGCCTTCTTTTAAGGTCTTGCCGCGGCCGATACAATCTTCAGTTAATGCTGAGCATAAAATATCAGGCACATCCCGTTCTAATCCTAAATCAATCGCATTTTCTACAATCACACTCATGCGGGTCAGCTCACGCACCGTTTTGTCCCAAGCCATTTGAAGCTCCTCATAGGAATGCATCTCTTTGAAATGTCCATAGCCTTGAACAAAGCGTTTTCCTGAAACAGGGTCAATCCCATCATTCATAGCAATCATCAAAATTTTCGGGAAATTCATATAGCTCATACCGGTACAGCGATAACCCCATTTTCCCGGAACCGCCGTTTCCACACAACCGATCGCACTATAATCATAGGCATCCTCTTCCGTCACTCCTACCTTCATGAAGGAGGGAATAATGATCTCATCATTGTTGAACGCCGGCATGCCAAAACCTAGTTTCATCACTTCGATACACTCACTCATGAAACGATTGTCTAACCCCGCATGATAACGTACTGTCAAATTCGGTTGCGGCAATTTGGTTTGGGCAACACTACGTAAAACTAAGTACGATAACTGATTAACTGCATCTTTTTTATCGCGGGTTTGTCCGCCGATCGTGACATTTTGATAAAGCGGGCTACCTGCACTACTGAACGTATGGGCTTGGCTACGGACCTTATTGACTGTTAAGGTTTTGATCCAAAGATTCGTCAAAAGTTCCACCGCTTGATCTTCCGTAATCGTCCCTTTGTCCAAATCCGTTTTTAAATAAGGATAAATGTATTGGTCAAAACGTCCATAAGACAAGGAATGACCATTTGATTCAATTTGTAAAAGTAATTGAATGAACCATGTCGCTTGAACCGCTTCTTGAAACGTTTCAGCTGGTTCATAAGGAACCTTTCCACAGATCCGGCTAATTTCTAATAATTCCTCCCGCCGTTTAGGATTCGCTGTTTCCGCTTTTTCTTTAGCCAGCGCTGAGAAGCGTTCCGCAAAAGTCTTTACCGCGTCAATCATAATTAAGACTGCTTTGTAAAACTGATACTTATCCAAGCTTTCTGGAATCGTCAAATCTAGTGCGGCTTTTTCCTTTTTCGTTCGTTCTTCATACCCCTTCAACCCCACTCGCAGCATTTGTCCATAATCTACCGCCAAATGAGCGTCGCCAGAATTCAGCTTGCCTTCCATTCCGAAAAAACCGGTCTCCATAAAAACACTGACTTCATCTGGCAATAGTGCCCAGCCTTTGGCCCGTAAATTATTATTTTCCCAAAATGGTGCGATGGAGCGTAGCTCTTCTTTGGTTTTATCCGTGATATAGAACACATCCCCATCACGTTTTTCAAACAAATCCAATTCATTCAGAACAAATTCCATCGTGTATTCCGGAAAAATTGGTGCATCTCGATTAGAAGAAGCTTGATTGCCTACGATCAGCGTCTCTTCTTCAATAAAAATCGTCATCTTTTCTAAAATATTCTGCAGCATCAGCGCCCGTTTCACTGTACTCGGTTGATTTTGATGCTGTTGATAGGCCTCCGTCGCAAGCAACGCCCGTTCTGCATCAATATACGGTTTTTTCGTCAAAACAGACTCACGAAAACGATTCATTCGATCCGATAATTGCCCAAAATACGGTGCCTTCAGTTCTTTTGTTTGGATACTCATGATTAGCCCTCCGTTTTTCATTCGTAACTTATTATATCTTCTTTCGTAAATATAGTAGCATGTGAATAGAAATACAGTCAAGCGGATTTAAAACGGTTCCAAAATGAAAAAAGATATTGCACAAATGTGCAATATCTTAAAAAGGCTGACAACAATCAGGTACATATTACGTTTTCTAACAAGCAATACGAGTAGGTAATCGAACATTTATTAGTACAGAAGTCTGTTCTCGATTTTATACTGTAAATACCTCAATCCCCTGCTTTTTCAAAAATCTCAATGCTTCTTGATCCATTTGCTGATCAGTGAACACCTTACTGATCTCACTGAAAGCAAACTCAGAAACGACACCCTTTTGAGAAAATTTGCTAGAATCGGTCAAAACAATCGTTTGATTGGCAGCCGTCGCTAACGTGCGAGTGGTATCGCAACGTGTAATGTCACTACCGGTAAACCCGCGGCGTTGGTCAAATCCGTCAATCCCGACAAATAATTTATCGACATAAAATTCACTGATCACTTGCTTGACTAATGGTCCCACGTTGACTTGCGATTCTTTTTGATATTCCCCACCGATCAAAATCACTTTGACGGATTCGGCCTTTCGAATATAAGACGCGATAAAGCAGGAATTCGTAATGATGGTGATGTCGTTACGATTAAAGGCTAATTGTTCTGCTAAAAGTGCGCAAGTCGAGCCAGACTCGATCATGATCACCTCACCATCATTGACGATTTTACTAGCTTCCAACGCGATTTTGTGTTTTAAATCATAGTTTTGTGCCAAGCGGTAATTGATGTCGTCCATATTGTTTAACAATGCGTAGCCATGCTGGCGATGTAAAAGTCCCCGAGCTTCTAATTTGTCTAAGTCTTTACGGATCGTTACTTTCGAAACATTCAATAATTCCGAAAGCTCGTTTACTTCGATTTTCTTTTTTTGACTGACGATCGCCAAAATCTCTTCTTCTCTTGACATACGTACTTCTCCATTCACTTCTATCATTGGCTTTAGCCTATCACAATTTTCTCTTTCTAACAACTTTACGTACGTTTTGTATTTCGAACGTAATATATAATATTTACGTTAATAATTATTTGTGATACACTCAACTTGACAAAAGGAGGGCTTCTTATGATTGATCAGGCATGTATTTTCAATATCCAAAAATTTAGTATTCACGACGGACCTGGTATTCGGACCGTAGTCTTTTTCAAGGGCTGCCCTTTACGTTGCTACTGGTGTTCCAATCCCGAGTCCCAAGCCGGAAAGCCAGAAAAAATGTGGGACGCTCAAAAGAAGGCGCCGACGATGGTGGGTGAGTACAAAACAATCGACGAGATCATCGAAGAAGTCATGAAAGATGACGTCTTTTACGAAGAATCTGGAGGTGGCGTCACTCTTTCCGGAGGTGAAGTCTTATATCAAGCGGCATTCGCCACCGAATTGCTGCGGCAATTAAAAGCAAAAGGTATTCATACTGCCAGTGAAACCACCGGCTTTGCTAAAGCAGAAGTGTTCAAAAACTATCTCGAGCAAGTGGATCTCCTTTATTTTGATGTGAAACATCACGATGAAGAGCAGCACAAAGTTGGAACCGGTGTCTCACTACAGCCGATCCTGAAAAATCTTGCCTTAGCCCTTGAGAAACAGCAGCAGTTAATCGTCCGGATTCCAGTAATCCCTAACTTCAATGATGGGCCAGAGAATGCCACTGCTTTTGTGAACTTATTCAACCAAATGAACATCACAGCCGTCGAACTCCTGCCTTTTCATCAGTTTGGTGAAAAAAAGTATACCTTGCTAGAACGTGACTATCCCTTGCACGATGTCCCGCAGCTCCATTCTGAAGAGCTAGATTATTTTAAGGAGATATTAGAAGCCCATCAGATTCAGTGTCTTATTCAATAATAAAAAGCTGAACCCATTCGTGAATGGGTTCAGCTTTTTATCCTCATATTTCTTCTAATTAGCGAAGCAAGTCAATACCGGGATTTTTTAATACCGTGAGAACCTGTTCTTTGGTCGTCAAAGGAACATCGCCGTGAATCGTGTGAGCTAAAACGGCATTCATTGTTGCAAACTCGACCGTCTCGACTAATGACCAACCTTCTGCATAGCCAGCTAAAATACCCGCAGCATACGCATCGCCAGCGCCAATCCGATCTAAGATAGTTAGTTCATGTCTCTGACTGACCACCTGTTCCCTACGATTATAAAGAAAGCCTTGCAGTTGTTTTTGATTCTTTTCATGGGTTTCATTCTATCGCTGTCGGTTATGAAATAGGGTTACCTGAAAAAAAAGTAGTTAACGATCCGTTCTTCGTTAACTACTCGTTTTTTATAATTCTTCAATCGGCAAGTTCATGCCTTTCCATCCTTCCATCGCACCGGCCAATTCATAGGCTTCAAAACCAGCTGATAATAGAATCAACAGAGCTTCTTTTCCTAACGTTGTCCCGCCAGTCCAGTCGTAGACAATATAGGTCTTAGTTTTATCCAATTCTGCCAAATGGTCTGCTAAATCTTTAGCAGGCATCGCAATTGCCCCTTTGATTTGATCTTTTTTTACTTGTGCTGGCGCGTTACGGACATCTAAAACGACATAAGGAGAATCTTCCTTATCCATATTTTCTAAAACAACAAAGTGGTTGATGTATAGGCTCAAGTAGGTTTTTAATAGCTCAATTTTCTTTTCGTTCATTTTTATTACTCCATTTCTTTCGTTAATTTGGTGGTGCCTTGTTTAATTTTATTTAATAGGTAGAAAAACTGGTCGATCTCTTTTTCAGACAATTCCTCCATCAGCGTATTAACAAATTCAAAATTATCCGGCAAAAAAGCCTCCAGAGCTTTTTTCCCTTCATCAGTCATTTGAATCTGAACCGCCCGTTTATCTATTAGCGACGGGATCTTTTTGATTCGCTGTTCTTTTTCCATACTGTTTAACAGCTTGGTAATGGTAGCTCGTGAAGCCCCGAGTTTTTCTGCCAATTCAGATGGTAGCAGCCTGTTTTCTTTCGCTGAATTCAGAAACATCAAAATAATAAACTTTGATTCAGACAAACCATACTGCGCTAAGACCTGATCGTAAGCCTTCTGCATCTCACGATAGGTCCACTGCAGTTCTAAAAACAATAGTGACCGTTCTGAATTTGAAGATTTCGCATATTGATCAATAGTCAACTTCATCCGTTGATTGTTGGGGCGATCTTTGAACGTAAATCTTTCCATGAGTCTCTCCTTCGAATTTGATTAGCCGGCTAACTAAATTCAGTATAAACCTATTTTGATAAAAGTCAACTTGTGCGGCTCAGATCTTTTCAGTCAAAAAAGGTGAAGGCTCCCATCCATACGCACGTCAAGAGCCTTCACTTTATTATTTTTCTAATAAATAATAATCCAACTGAAATTTTCGATTTCCCTTCACAAGTAAATTCCGTTGCTGAGGCGTTGGATAATAACCCACTTTGATCGCTTTGGCACTTTACAGGTGTTAGGATGGACATTTTGATCAGACAATCATTTCTGTTCTAGCCCTTGAGGACACAGTAAAAAGCAGGACCTGATCCTCAATAACTACTCGATTCGAACTTTCACCCATAAAATCAAATACTTGTGGAGTGACGCGTCTTCCTAGACGGTTTTATTTCTTCAAATCATACCTTTTGAAAGCAAGGATTACTCCTGTTTTCCCGACCGTTTGTGCGTTCAGGATGATTAGATACATTTTTTCTATTTTATGAAAAAAGCAAATCAAGCAATTTCGCTTGATTCGCTACCTATTTCTATGAATTAAATTACCCTTCATAATCAACTGTCGCTAGTGTCTCTTCTTTCGTCAACTGTTTGATCCCCATGTAATACCAAATGCCCGTCAATACTGCCGAAACTCCATCAGCAAATGGTGCCGCATGTAGTAAACCGTCCATTCCCCATTGTCGCGAGAAAATCAAAATAGCTGGGATCAATAAAATGATTTGCCGCGTCAAGGTCAAGAAGATCGCAGAACGAGTCCGTCCAGTGGCTTGGAAAAAGTTTGACGCGACGATTTGAAAGCCAATCACTGGTAAAAATAAAAACCAAGACCGTAAAGCTTTGCTGCCAAAAGCAACCAACTCTGGTTCACGGTTGAACAGACTGACTAACAGCTCTGGCGCCACTCTGGTGAGGATCCAACCAACGACGACAATCGTCGTAGCGGTTAAGATCGCTAACTTCTGTGCTTCTTTGACCCGCTGATATTTTTTAGCCCCAAAGTTGAAACTAACGATTGGCTGCGCCCCTTGAACCAATCCAGTAATGGGCATCAAGAGTATTGTTTGCACACTATTGACGATCCCCATTCCAGAGACAGCGATATCTCCGCCATAGACTAATAAATTCATGTTCAGTACCACATTCAGCAGACTATTTCCTAGCTGCAATAAGAAATTAGGTAACCCTAGCGCCGTAATCCGCGTCGCCGTGTGGAGGCGAATTCGCATATTTTTCAGCTGAATCTGATGGTGGCTACGCCGACTAAAGAAATACGCCAGAATCCACACCATTGAAATAAATTGAGACAAAATCGTCGCAGCCGCCGCCCCTGACATACCCATTTTTAAAACATAAATAAAGATCGGATCGAGAATAATATTGACACCGGCACCCATAAACATCGTGATCATCGCCAATTTTGGTTGACCGTCTGCCCGTAAAAAATTATTCAAACCTAAACTAACGATTTGAAAAACCGCACCAAAGAAAATGATACGCATATATTCTGTCGCAAAAGGCAACACTGTTTCACTGGCACCAAACAACTGTAAAACCGGTCCCAAAAAAAGCTGCCCTAAAATCATAAACAGCACTCCACTGAAAAGCAGCAAGGAAAAGGCATTTCCTAGAGCTAGTTCTGCCTCTTGCGGCTTCTTCTCTCCAAGCTTCATGGAAAAAAGTGTCGCACCTCCGACACCAAATAATAATCCGATGGAAAGCAGAATGATCATAATAGGAAACCCTATGGTGATGCCTGCTAGTCCATTCGCGCCTAAATCAGGTGCATTGCCGATATAAATGCGGTCCACCACATTGTACAAGGCATTGACCATCATGCCGATAATTGCTGGAATCGAAAACTTGATTAATAAATTTGAAACCTTCTCAGTTCCTAAAGGATTTGTTTCTTCCATCTTATTCTCCTCACTTGTGTTCATACTTCTTATTCACTGCCTAGCTAAACCTTTTACCGATCCATCGTTGCGGAGGTTTCCCTATTTTTTTCAAACGCATCCACTTTATCTACCAACTCTTCTAAGATGGAAAAGATAGCTTGTTGTTTTTCTTCATCAAAGTCCCCTAACAAAATCTTATTCCATTCCATCAAACTGTTTTTGATGCCTTCTCTGATGGTTACTCCCTTATCTGTCAAAAAGACGCGGTTACAGCGTTTGTCTACTTGATCTTTTTCTTTTCTTACAAACCCTTTTTGCACCAAAGCTTGGATTGTTCGAGTCATTAAGGCCTTGTCCACTTGCAAATAATGAGCGATCTCTTCTTGAGTCACTCCCGGATGTTCATAGAGGAACATCAAGACCGGCTGCTCCGCTGATGTGACGTGATAGGGTTTCAACGCGGTATTTAAATAGATCTGATTCTTACGATACAAAATCGAGATCAATCTTCCTGGAACTTTATCCATAGCTACCTCCCACTAGTAATTGACTTGTCAACTATTATTTTAAGTACAGCTCGTTGATAAGTCAACTATTATTTTGCAAGAAAAAAGGATCCAACGAATTCGTTAGATCCCGTTACTTCTCGCTGTTTAAAAGGTTCATCAACTCAAACCCGGTATTGACCTTTGAATAGATTGAGCAAACCACAAAAAGAGTTTTTCCGCCAAAGACAACTTTTGCGAAGCGGCGGGAAGAAGCTGGGATATGATGGTGTCCATGAATCACACCGAGAATATTATATTCCGCAAAAAGTTCTTCGATTCCCGGTTCTTGGCAAACATTTTCCTTATTATACGCTTCGCTCGTTGGTGACAGTAGGCTCAGCTCATTAAACAATGGGGCATGAGAGACGATCACCGTTGGTATTTCTCGATCCTCTCCCAGCAACTCTTTCAATATTTTCAAAAGAAATCGTTGAACGGCTGCCTTTCTTTGAACTAACGCCACGGGGATCGTTAATCCAATATACCGAACACCTTCATGGATTAAACCTTCATTGTTCAATACGTGCATTTTCGCAAAACGTTGCGTCAACTCACCTTTCACTACTTCATAAAAAGGGGCATCGCCGATTGGTAACAAATATGAAGCTTCCTCTGGATCAGTTGTTAGAGCTTTGAACCATTCATAGTGGAAAAATGATTGCCATTTTTTCCAATCATTCGTCGTGGTATCCGCACTTTCTGGCAGCACATCTAGTAATTCGTGCATTCCTATAACATAGATTCCAGCAATCTCCTGATTCTCTACCTTAGAATCTGAAACATCTCCAGCCAAGATATTAAAGTTTCGATTGACGAAAGGCAACTGCCCCTCAGTCGCATGAATATCTGAAAGTACATTGATCAAGTTCCGGTTTTCGGCGGAATGGACATTTTCAAAGGATTGGGCTAATTCATCTGGATGAACGCTATGGGCAATATAATTCTCACGTAAATGAGTGAGCTCTTTGCCATATTCTGAGCGCAATAATGGCTGAGTATTGATCAGCGGCTGGTTTGTTAGCTGCAACGCATTTTCGATACCCTGTTTGACTTCCTGTGGCAATAAAGCCAAGGCAGTTTCGATATTCGAATGAATCGACAAATTATTTTCTAATAATAGAGGATCTGGTTCAGTCGAATCCAACAGCCGCACATTTCCTCCGTCGATCATCAAAGGCAGTGCATTGGTCGCCTGTATAACAAAATTCAAATATTCCGAAAGATAACCGGAGATACCGGTTTTAAGATTCTCACTAAATAAAAACTTTCCGGCTAAATTGGCTGACAGTGGACCCGTCTCGTCGTGCTGCATCAGACGCCCGGTTACTTGGATCTCTAGTAACGGATTTTGCAGAATCGCGTTGTAAGCCTGCTTCACGTCAAAAGAATTTTCGCTTACCTTTTGGCCTGAGACTTGAAAAATACTTTTGACTAAATAGTTTTCAATCGTTGATTGGTGCAATTCGATATATTGTCGAACTCCTTCTGGCCGAATCAAGTATTGGATTCCCGCTCGTTGGATATAGTTCCGCGCGGTATCATAAGGGATCGCCGAATAAACCAAATCCCCCTTTGTTGAGATACTTAGGGAGTGATCTCGCGTATTATACGTCAATTGAAAATACTCATTTTTAAAGACCGTCTTATTGACGGGGCGGCGCTTATTTTCCGGAAACAACTCGATGCGCGAGGCTAAAGCCAATGGCAAGTGGATTTTATCGGTCTGAGGTAAAAAGCCTTTTCGTCTACTGAGTTTATTTTCATCGTCAGCCATTCAAGCACCTCCTTCTTCACAGGTTCTATTTGCGAAAATTATACCGCAAAAATTGATCAGCGAGACATTTCTGATAAAAAATTTTGTGCGTTAAGCTTTCTCTAAGCTTTGCCTTGTAGACTGCACTTATGGCTGAGTAAGGCAGGAACAAAAGACCGAATCAAACAAATCTAGCAAATGCTTGAGTCAATGATCCCCTAAAAACAAGAAACAGCCCAAAGAACTTCGATTAGGTTCTTGGGGCCGTTTCTTCAATCTTATTTTTCGGTCTCTACCTTCGTATTGGCAGTTCCACGTTTTTCTTTATGGTACTCTATCAATGCTCGATTGAAATTTGCAATCAAGGCGGTAAGAATTCCTACACCAATCAGCACATAGACGATGGTAAATACTTTCCCCAGCGCTGTGTGGGGAATAAAATCGCCATACCCCACCGTCGCAAGAGTCATCACCGCAAAATACAGCGCATCAAGATAGGCCATGCCCTCAATATTATGATAAAAAACGGTCCCAATCACTAGAATAAATACTACCGCTAGTATAACGGCCTTTTGTTCCTCTTGTTTAAATAAAATTTTTAGAATACGCCAGAGGCTTCTGAATAATAAAATAAATGAGATCATCGACGGTCTCCTTTAATTTGTTACCTCTATCGTAGCATTACTTGCTAGAATCACAAAATTATTCTAGGTTTGATTACAAAAAATTTGACGTATTTCCTCATTCAAGTCGCTTCTACCAGTATAAACGAGCTTAAATCCAGCCAAATTTCACACAAGCATTATAAATACCGTCCTCAACATTGCGATCCGTTACATAATCCGCCCGCGCTTTCAGCTTCTCGGCTCCATTCCCCATCGCAATACTCGTCCAACTAGGATCGAACATGACCAAGTCATTCAAATCGTCGCCAAAAACAACTACCTCTTTTTGCGGTAAGGTTAAATAATCCAGCACATCGAGAATCCCTTGTTTTTTATTATCGTGCTGACACATGATATATTCTGGCACGAAACGCAGTTTGGTAAATTTTTCCGGCTCTGGGATCAACGGATCTTGTTCTTTTGACAACGCTAAATAAAATTTAAAAATTTCTGGGGCTTCATCTACCTTGAAGTTTGGATCAATCACATAGTTTGTCGGTTCTTGTCGTGGGCCAACTTGCTCGCGAAATAGATCATTGGCAGCATAGACTTTTTCCGAATCATCTAAAACAATCAGCACGCCAATCCCTAGCCGCTCGGCCTGATGGATCACGGCTAACGCTTCCGCCCGATCTAACGGCGTATTTTTCACCAACTGATTATGGAGAACTAACCCCATCCCACCGGAGCAAACCATATTTTCTAAACCAAGCGACTCCAATAATCCGCGGCATTTATAGTGAGCCCGGCCTGTCGCGATAGAAACGAAATGACCGTTTTTTTCTAGCAACTCCAGCGCCCGTTTCGCACTTGGAACGACTGTTCCGGTCTTCCGATCCGTCAAGGTTCCATCAATATCAAAGAAAAACACCTTCTTTTCCATACTCTCCCCACTTTCATTTTTTTCTTGCTACGCCCTGTCTTTAATGCTTTCTCATTGTATCACAGCGCCACCAGGTAAAAGCCTAAAAAAGTGAACAGCCAATTTGGCTATTCACTTTTTTAATCGATTCAATTGTTTTGAAGCTCTTAGAAGTCATTCCAATCGTCTTCGGCGCGTTTGCGTTGCGCTTTTGTTGCTCGTTTAGGGCGTTGCTCCCGTTGTCTATCACGTTGTTGTCCAGCTTCTTTTGGCATCAACAACATAAATAAGATATATAACAAGATCGGTCCGCCATTAAGCACGATCGTTGCAAAAACAAAGATTACCCGAACAATCGTTGGATCGATGCCAAAATATTCGGCAACACCGGCTAATGTACCGGTCAACATTTTATTATTTTGTGATTTAGTCATTTTTTTACTCATCACTGATGCTCCTTTAACTATTAGAATCCTTTAAAAAAATATTTCCAGTCTTGGAAGAAACGGTGATTTTCGCAGTTTCAGTCGCGAATCGTTGAAAATGCAGCGTTTTTTGATTTCCTTCGTTTCTTTCTTGAATCGTCTCGCAATTCGCGAAGCGGTAATTGATCGTTCCTTGATCCGTTTTCCCCGTTCCTTTTAAGCCTAGCCCTCTAGGTAACGCGACTTTCACATCCCCGTCGACAGCACTAGCTTTGATTTTTTTCAAGGTTTCATTTCCAGCAGTAATCTTGATGTCGCCATTGATCGTAGCATAGTCACCACTAATGATCGCCGCTTTGGAAATAATCGTGCCATTGACCGTCTCAATCGTTGACTCGAAAACATCGCCAGCTCGCAGTTCGATCTGATTATTAGTCCCTTGGATCTCTAAGCTCGTCGCGTCGATATCGTCAATCCTAATAATACCTGCAGTGGACTTAATCAATACTTCTTTAGCTGCCAATTCTTCAACCCGCAGATCACTAGTCAAGAGCTGCAACTTTGCCTGTTGATAGTGGCGCCTTGGCAAGTAGAAGGTCACGGTCGCTTCCACTCGTTTATTCGGTACATGAAACAGAATCTGATCATCGTCAATCTCGATCTGGCTGCGTTCCAAGAAAGCCTCCAACGGGTCCGCGTCCTCAATGGCAGCGAATAACGTGACTTCAGCATCGACTTTCACGTCATTAACCGTTTCATCGGTCCACGCCTTGAGAATAACTTTGCCCTTGGCAAGCTTGATATCCAGTAAGGTTGCATCGATCGACTCAAATAAGAATTGATGGCTAAAATGTACATTTCTACGCTGCGGCATCTGCTTGTCTATGTCCTTGAAAGCCCCACTCCCACTAACTGTTTCAGAAACTGTCTGAACAGTTTTACTCATTAATCGTTCTAATCGTCCCACAAAATTTTGCGGCTCTTCCGTTGATCGATTCAGTGGTGGATAATGCTGCTGGTCAAAATCATCGGGGATTCCGAAAAAGTTTGGTGTTTCTTCTGAGGCTGTATAATACTCCGTCTCTGGGGTTTCACGTGCTTGCTTTAGTTGTTGAATCTCTGACTCTAGCTGTTCTATTTCTTCTTTTAATTGCTGATAGCGTGACTGATTTTCTACTGAAATGATGCCTAACTCTGCTTCCAGATTCAGTTCACGGTATTCTTCCTGATTGTCTCGCAGCTGCTTGCTTTTTATTTGCAACGTTTGATCGAGCTCAGCAATTTTTTCCGTTACTGAGTCCTGTTGGTTAGTGGATTCAGTTGTGTCCATATGTTCCCATTCATTGAGTAAGCTAGTTACGCTATCGGTAGGTTGCGACGCAGGTTTGATTTCCAGTTCGGCTTTTTCAGCTACTTTTGACGCACTAACCGTTGACGAGTCTGACTTAGATCCGGCTTCGATAACTACGGTTTCGGTTTTCTCTTGAGGGAATTCTGGTTCTGCTTCCATAGTTGGTTTACTTTCCTCTGGTTTTTCAGTCCCCAATTCAGCTGGCAACGGCATATCTGCTATCACTGCTTCTGCTGATTGATCCACTGCAGCGGGCTTTTTTTCAAGATGTTCTAATAAATCTAACCCTTCTTCAGATGACAAGATTCCTTTTTTAATTGCTGCCAAGATTTGTTCCCGTTCATTCATATGGCTCTCTCCTTGTCGCTTTTTGCTATAAACCTATTATGCAAGAACTTTAGCCCTTCGTCATGGGTCGAAAGGACTATTTTTTCCTTAAAAAGACTGCCTTTCTGATGGCTAGAATAATTGACAGTCCAGCAGCAAGAGACTAAACTCATACATACCGTTGATCCATGACCCGCGAACTGAAAAGGGACACTACAATCGTCTAGCAAACCCCGATACCCTATTTACGTTATTTTTTGAAAGAAGGACTGTCTATATGCAAATTCGTGAAATGATTCCTCAAGATAGAAAACGTCTGCGGGAACTTTATTTAGAGAGCCGCCGCCAGACGTTTTACTGGAATGATCCGCTACTGATGCACGAAGAAGATTTCGACCGGGATACGCAAGATGAGCAGATTTTCGTGGCGATCGAACAACAGCAGATCGTGGGCTTTATTTCTATTTATCTACCAGAAAACTTTATCCATTGCTTGTTCATTCAGCACGAGTTTCAAGGTCTGGGCATCGGGCATTTGCTGATGCAGCAAGCCAAAAAAGTTACCCAGCGACCGATTCGGTTAAAATGTTTGTCTCGCAACCTTGGGGCACTCGCCTTTTATGAAAAAGAAGGCTGGCAAAAAGTCCATGAAGTGAAGCTTCACGATCCTTATTGGGAAATGATTTTTCAAGACTAAAAAGCTGGCTTTTCTTATTAAGAATCCTTTGATTTTCCAACGGGATTTACAAACGAAACCGTTTACATCACTTCTAGCCAATAGTAGACTTAATTTATACTCGAATTAGGACGTGATGACATGGATATCAAAGCGATCGTACTGGACATCGACGGTACATTATTAACTTCAAAAAAAAGGATCTCTCCAAAAACGAAGCAGGCCTTGCTCGATGCCCAAGAAAAAGGGATCAAAGTGATCTTAGCTTCCGGTCGCCCTACGACAGGAATGTTTGAACTGGCTGAGCAACTAGAAATGGCGAAATATGAAGGTTATCTCGTTTCCTATAACGGTTCTCGCGTGACTGATTGCAAGACCAAGAAAGTCTTGTTCAATCAAGCCATGAGTGTTGAAACCGGACAAGCGATCTTGGAACACTTAAAAAAATTCGATGTGATGCCGATGATTGACAAAGAAGACTATATGTATGTAAATGACGTTTACAACAATAACTTGGAGTTGCCGGAGGGCGATTTCAATATCATTCGATATGAATCCCGCGGCGGCAATTTCAAGCTATGCGAAATTGATGATCTCGCGGCCTTCGCCACTTTTCCAATCAATAAAATTTTGATCGCGGCCCAATCAGAATACTTGCAGGAAAATGTTGAAGCGATTCACGCACCTTTTGATGAAGTTGTGACTGCCGCTTTTTCGGCCCCTTTCTATTTTGAATTTACGGATAAAGGGATTGATAAAGCGAAGGCTTTAAACACCGTTTTTCCTGCTTTGGGAATTCATTCTTACAATATGATTGCTTTTGGCGATGGTCAAAATGATCGTACTATTATCGAATACGCCGGTATCGGTGTCGCAATGGGCAATGCTGTTGAGGAACTAAAAGCGGTGGCTGATGACGTGACCCTTTCCTGTGATGAAGATGGGATTGCGGCCGGTTTGGCAAACTATTTATAATCCGGTCCAAGTCAACAAAAAGTTCCCCACATTCAATCTCAAATGTGAGGAACTTTTTTCATTTCTTAGCACTTTTACTTTTAGCTTCGGACAGCTCATTGACTAAATTTTGGCTGTCGACAATTGATTGTGGCATCACATAAGGGTCCATTGAGACTAGTGGAAAGACTTCCGGCACGCCTTCTCTTGTTCCTGTAGTAATCAAGCCATCGTAAGTCAAGATTTTTTGGAATAGAGCACCATTATCCTCTAGTGACCCTTCATAATGATGGGTTTCAAAATTACCATAAATAATCTGGCTGATAATTTTCATAATAAATTTTTCTTCCGTTGGCGAGAGATCAGAAACAAGCAACAAATGGACCGTTTCCTCTTGGTTAGTCATCTCTTCTAAACTATCGACTTCCTCAGTCAATAAAAGATAGACATAATTTGTAATAAAGTCCTCTGTTTTATAAAATTGATGCGTTTGAATAAGTTCTGTGACCGTCTCAGTCACCTTATCCACCGTATACTTATGCATAATTCTGACCATCCGCAAAAAGACCGCCCGATTTTTTCGCAGAATCGTCAAAAAATCTCGATTTTCGTCATAATGATAAACATCGTTCACTAAAACTGTCGTCAATTCCCTATGGCACGCTTCATCTACCGATTTGCCTAACAATTGGATGAAGCGATCCAACAAGTTTAAATGTACCTCAAACAACTGTCGGTAACGTGGATGGTCGTCATTGGTTCTTAGTATAAGTGTAACTATTTATCTGTACGACTTCTTGATAATACATCCAAAATTTGATTTAAATTCATTTAGAAAGTGGTCATGTACATACTCAATTCTTTTTTTAATTGGGGTTGCATATGAACGCCAACGATTTGCTTTACAAACTGTCCGTCTTTCAAAATAAGCATCGTAGGAATACTTTGAATGCCATATCGTTTAGCAATTTCTGGATACTCGTCTATATTCACTTTACTCATTTGTAATTCTGCTGCCGTATATTCTTTCTCCAATTCTTCCAAAATTGGGGTTTGCATTCTACACGGCCCACACCAAGGAGCCCAAAAATCAACTAAATGCAAGCCTTTTTTGATTGTAAGATCGTAGGTTTTTTCTGTTAATTCTTTCATATTTTTTCCATCCTTATTTTTTGATAATCATGTTAATTGCTTGTTCCACTTTCTGCGATTGTTTATCTAAATCTAATTCCGGATGGTCTAAACACGACTTCAAATTTTCAGCGACAATCATTCCCATAATCCGGTCAACACTCGATCTAACAGCACTTAATTGGGTTATAACATCAATACATTCTTTTTCTTCCTCAATCATTTTCTGAATCCCACGTAGCTGACCTTCTGCGCGCTTTAAACGATTCAGAACATTTTTATCACAAGTCCCCATAGGCTTAGGCTAATTCTCCTTTCCATGCGGACATACCACCCATCACATTGACCACTTCATAGCCTTCACTACTTAAAAAATCACAGGCCATTGCTGAACGTCCGCCAGATTGACATATAATATAGTATTTTTCATTTTTACTTAACAAATCAATGTGTTGCTGTAATCCGCTTAAAGGAAGTGTCTTAGCGGATGGAATATGACCTCTTTCAAACTCATCTGCTTCTCTAACATCAATAATTGTCACTGAGTCTGCTTTAGACTTTTGATAAAATTCATCTGCACCAATTGAACTAAACATATTTTATATCCTCCGGTCTCACTGCTTTATATAAAGAAAATGCACCATCTAAGTTTTCTACTTTAAATCCAGCTTGTTTTAAAATTCTCTCGCCGACATAGCTTCTCAAACCGCTATGACAACTTATAATATATTCTTTTGTTGGGTCCAATTCAGAAACTCGGCAGCGTAAATCATTTAGTGGGATATGAATCGCTTCTTTAAAATACCCATTAGCTAATTCGCTTTTTTCTCGAACATCCAATAAGACCTTTCCTTTAGCGAGTTCTTCTGTCACTTCGTACCATTGAATTGTGTTACTTAACCCTTCGATCTGGTTCAGAGCGACATATCCAATCATATTGACTGGATCTTTTGCAGCACCAAATGGTGGCGCATAAGAAAATTCTAATTCAGGTAAATCAAAAACAGTAAGCCCACCTTTAATCGCTGTAGCTAGAATATCGATCCGCTTATCAATCCCTTTTTCACCAATTCCTTGGGCGCCATAAATTTCACCCGTTTTAGGATTAAATACTAATTTTAAAACTACTTCTGTCGCTCCAGGATAGTAACCTGCATGATCCTTTCCAGAGATATGAACAACTGCCACATCAAGCCCAGCCAGTCTAGCAACACGCTCACTTAATCCTGTTGAAGCAGCACTCAAACCAAAGACACGAACAATTGCCGTACCAATACTTCCTTTATTTTTGCGATTCAATCCGGCAATCACATCCGCGACTTGTCTACCTTGTCGATTAGCTGGGGACGCCAAAGAAATTAGGGCATCTTCACCCGTGATTTGTTGTTTGACTAAAATCGCATCTCCTACTGCATAAATATCTGAAAGATTCGTTTGATACTTATCATCAACCAAAATGCCTCCACGTAATCCTAATTTGATTCCTGCGTCTTTCGCTAGAGTCGTTTCAGGTTGAACCCCTACTGACAAAATGGTTAAATCTGATTGCAATTCAGTTCCATCCTCTAAAACAACCAATTTCCCTTGGTTTTTAAATTCTGTAGCCGATTGCGAAGTAATCACTTCTACTCCTCTGCTAACTAATTCATTTTTAACAAAAGCAGCCATTTCTTCATCTAATGGAGGCAAAACGTGAGGAGCTTTTTCAATAAGAGCTACTTCCAAGCCACGTTTTTTTAAGTTTTCTGCCATTTCTAACCCAATGAATCCAGCACCGATCACAATTGCTTTTTTAGGATCTTCCTGATCTATATTTGCCATTATTTTATCCAAATCAGGTACATTTCTTAAACTATAAACATTCGTTGCTTCGGCTAATCCAATAATCGGTGGAATAAATGGTTTGGCTCCTGGTGATAAAATCAACTTGTCATAAGATTCTGTCATCATTTGATCGTTGTGTTTAATTGTGACTGTTTTATCCGCGGGATTGATTGCTGTCACTTCATGATAAGGTCTCACATCTAAATTAAAACGTGCACGTAAAGCCTCTGGCGTTTGTACTAATAAACTGTCTCTAGCTTCAATTTCTCCTGATACGTAGTAGGGTAAGCCGCAATTGGCAAATGAAACAAATGGCCCTTTTTCTAAAATAATAATTTCAGCATCTTCCATTAATCGACGTAATCTAGTCGCAGCTGACATTCCTCCAGCGACTCCACCTACGATAATAATTTTTGTCATAATTATTTTCCTCCTCTTATTTGACCTGTCCATTGGCTCATACCACCACGAATATTTACTACGTTATACCCTTTTTTCTGTAATATTTTTGCGGCTTTTTTACTGCGCATCCCTGATTGACAAATCACATAAACGTCCTCAGTCAAACTCCCTTTATAGTCATCTATCTTATTTAATGGAACATTTTTAGCTTTCAATATATGCCCTGACCGGTATTCTCCCGGCGTCCGTACATCAAGTAAATGAATCGTGTTTTTTACTCTTTCTTGCAACTCAGTTACTGAAATACTTGGTACTGTATTAAACAATCCAAACATGCTATCTCTCCTTTATTAAAGCATTTTACATACCCTGTTGGGTATATTAAACTATGGTTTCAATAAAATGTCAACAGATTTTATTTCCGAATAAATAAATATATTATTTTCGAAATTAGGATTGACTTAAATACCCTCAAAGGGTATATTCACTTTTGTATATACAGATAAACTATGCCTGTCAACATTCTCTTTAGCAAAGATTGGAATTAATTAACTACAGAATAGGAGCTAAAAATATGTCTAAAAAAATTGTCATTATTGGTGGTGTTGCCGGTGGTGCAACTGCTGCGACTAGACTCAGAAGATTAAATGAAAAGGACGAAATTATTCTTTTTGAAAAAGGGGAATATATCTCATTTGCTAATTGTGGTCTGCCTTATCACGTAGGAGGCACGATTCAAAATCGTGAAGATCTTTTATTACAAACCGTAGAGGGAATGAGCGAACAATACAATTTAGATATTCGTAATTTTTCCGAAATTACAGCGATTGATCCTCAGAAAAAAACCGTTTCTGTTTTAAATCATCAAACAAAAGAAACCTATGTAGAGACGTTTGACAAATTAATTATTTCAACAGGAGCAAAAGCAATTATTCCTCCAATTGAAGGGTTCGAACAAGCAAAAAATGTTTTTAGTTTACGAAATATTCCTGACATGGATCGAATCAAAAACTACATTGAAAAAGAAAAAGTGAAGGAAGCAACGATTGTCGGCGGAGGTTTCATTGGATTAGAAATGATGGAAAACCTGATTGATTTAGGAATTCATGTGAATCTTGTAGAAATGTCTTCTCAAGTTATGCCAAACATTGATTTTGAGTTAGCTCAAATTCTTCATGCCCAAATAAACCTGCACGGCGTCAATTTGATCCTAAATGATGGTTTAAAGGTTTTCTCAAAGCAAGGAAATGAACTTATCCTAACGAGTGGGAGAACCGTAAAATCTGATTTAACCCTTCTTTCTATAGGGGTGGTCCCTGAAAGCTCTTTAGCAAAAGAATCAGGCATCGCTATCGGACTTCGTGGTGCCATCAAAGTAAATAAGAAATTAGAAACGAACTATCCAGATATATATGCAATAGGAGATGTGATTGAAGTAACTGATTTTGTTAATCAACAACAGACAATAATCCCTTTAGCTTGGCCAGCAAATCGACAAGGAAGACTTGTAGCAGACATTATTAACGGGCTTGATGTCGCATATCCTGGAACTCAAGGGACTTCTGTCGCCAAAGTATTCGAGCTAACAGCTGCTTCTACTGGAAATTCTGAGAATACTCTGAAACGATTAGGCATTGATTACAAAAGCATTCATATTCACCCAAATTCACATGCCAGTTACTATCCAGATGCTAGCCCAATCGCTCTAAAGCTATTGTTTTCTCCAGACGGAAAAATATTAGGATCTCAAGCAGTTGGAACAGACGGCGTGGAGAAACGAATTGATGTTATTTCAACGGCAATGAAGTTTGGTGCAAAAGCGGATCAATTGGCTTCTATTGAATTAGCTTACGCTCCGCCCTATTCTAGTGCGAAAGATCCAGTGAATATGCTAGGTTATACTGCGGATAATCTATTGAATCAAAAGGTAGAAACATTTGACTGGCAAGAGATTCCTAATCTTCTTGAAAAAAATGCCTATCTACTAGATGTACGAGAAGAATTTGAATTGGCAACGGGTGAGCTACCTACTAGCCATGTCATTCCTTTAGCGAAACTTCGTTCTAGGATCAATGAGGTTCCTAAAGATCAAACAATCTACGTTTATTGTCAGGTCGGCCAACGAGGATATAATGCCGCACGGATTTTAATGCAACATGGTTACTCTGTTAAAAATCTAGATGGCGGTTTTAAAACATACAAACAAGCAACTTATCGCCTAAGCACACCAAAGACTACCATCGTAAGCAGCAAAAAAAATGATTTAGTTTCAGTTGAATCAAGTAAACCTCTCTCTATTGATGCTTGTGGCCTACAATGTCCAGGGCCTATTTTAAAAGTAAAAGAAACGATCGATACAATGAGTAACGGAGAGACACTAGAAATCCAAGCTAGTGATTTTGGATTCATCACAGATATTGAAGCTTGGTGTAAAAACACTGGTAACACCCTGGTTGACAATCAATTGATTGGTTCTAAAGTAGTTGCTAAAATTACCAAAGGAATAGCAACCGTAAACGAAGTAGAACCTCATTCACTTCCCCCTGAAGGAGTGCTTCATGAAACAAAAAATGGTGCGACGATGGTTGTTTTTAGTGGCGACTTAGATAAGGCCCTTGCTTCAATGATTATTGCTACTGGTGCGGCAGCTATGGGTAAAGAAGTCACTATTTTCTTCACATTCTGGGGTCTAAGTATTTTGAAAAAACAAAAAATAAAGAAACGTGGGATGGCAAAAATGTTTGATCTTATGCTCCCAAATAGTGCTAAAAGTCTATCTATTTCAAAAATGAATATGATGGGTATGGGCTCTAAAATGATGCAAAATGTAATGAAACAAAAAAATGTTGATTCCCTCGAAGTAATGATTGAAAAAGCAAATAACCTAGGCATCAAATTTATTGCTTGTACAATGAGTATGGACATCATGGGTATTGATCGTTCCGAATTATTCGATTTTGTGGAGTATGGTGGTGTCGCAACGTATCTTGGTGATAGTGAGCGTGCGAACTTGAATTTGTTTATTTAAACAGTAGCGGCTGAATATTGGTTCAGCCACTACTTTTTCAATCCACTTGAGTATACCGTTGTACTGTTCAGTTTGATTGAATTCAATAATTTTTTGTTTAAAAGCTTCTTCATATCGAGTCATAAAAATTTAGCTTGTTGTACCACTTAATTGTTTCAAATACACCGAACATTGGAGAATAGCGACCTCCTACTCTTCCTGTCGATGTAGCGTCCGCCGCAAGCGACTACTTAGCCATTGGCTTGGAATTATGGCTTTCTATTTAAAGAAAATCACCAGTTAAATCCAAAAATGACCGATCTAGCTATCGTCTAGTACAAAGACACGCTGATTGTTCGGGATTGTTAGTCTAAAGACGTCGGGTTTCAAATCCGATTCTCGTTGAAATAAAATGAACATGGCAAACAATACAAATGGACAGCTTCTCAAGAAAATTTAATCCACGAATTCCCGTAAATGTGTTACACTCAGACAAACACAAAAAAGAGGAGAATTCCTGTGACTGAATATACTGGCTTCGACAAAATTTATCGCGATATTGTGATGGAAATCATTGAGAAGGGCACCGACCAAGACCCGGCTTTAGTTCGTGCGAAATACGCAGACGGCACGCCCGCTCCGACACGCTTTATCCAAGGAGTCAATTTTAAAATCACCCCGGCTGACGGTATTCCGATCTTAAAATCAAAACGCGTGTTCCAAAAAACGCCGTTAGTCGAATTAGAATGGATTTGGCAAGAATTATCCAACGATGTGACTTGGCTGCAAGACCATAAATGTAAGGTCTGGAACGAATGGGTCGATGAAAATAACACTATCGGCAAAGCCTATGGCTACCAATTAGCCAAGAAATGCCGCAAGCTTCCTACTCATGATGAAAAATTAAACCAAGTCGAATATGTTTTACATCAATTAGAAAATAATCCCGGCTCACGCCGCATCATGACCAGCCTTTGGGATGTCGATGATCTGGATGAAATGACTTTAGAACCGTGTGTTTGGGCGACCAACTGGAAAGTCAATAATGGCGTCCTTGACCTGCATGTTAAACAGCGCTCAGCTGATATGGCTTTAGGAAATCCTTTCAACGTCTATCAGTACGCCGTCTTACATCGATTGATTGCCGACCAGCTAGACTTTGAACTAGGTACGATGCACTGGTGTATCGATGACGCGCATGTCTACGATCGCCACATTGATGTTTTAAAAGACCAATTGTCACAAGGCGTGCCAGCGAGCGAACCAACCTTAATCTTGCCTGCAAAAATAGATGAACATGGCAACACGCGCTCCTTCTTTGAGCGTCGTTTGTCCGATGTAAAATTGGAGAACTACGAGAATAACGGTGTGTTTAAATACGAAATCGCCGAATAAAATAAACCAGTGAATCACCCCTCTATTTTGGGGAAGGTTCGCTGGTTTTTTAATTCGTTTGTATAGACGAAGAAATTCGGTCGTCCCATGTCCCCTCTGCCTCAAAAGATTACTTGACGGAAATCCATTTACCAATTGGCGCTGCTATCTTACTTGATAAAGATAAGTTATAGGGGGTAAAAAATCCAAAAACATTAGATCTGATTGTCAACTGTCGTCATTTCCCGCATTCGGGAATGTATAGCATAGGGAGTTGCTTGTTAACAAGAAGAGCTTCCTTTGTATTTTCAAGTTGTTTAAATGTCTTTATTTTCCAATCATCCTTATAATAAATAAGAAGTAACTATTAGGAGGGGTTTAGATGAAAATCGGTATTTTTGGTCTTGGACAAATGGGCAGCGCAATGATTCGCGGCTATCTGCGGGCAAATACGCTCAGTCCTGAAAATGTGTTAGTAAAAGGTGGCCGTAGTCAGACTGCCAAAAAGGTCTCAGATTCATTAGGATTGACCTTAATCAACAATTTAACAGAACTAGCTGAAACATCATTGATTTTGATTGCCACCAACCCAGCCAGTGTCTTAGCTGTTTTAGACTCTTTACCAGAAGAAGTGACAGCTAAACGTATCCCGATCGTGTCTGTCGCTGGCGGTGTGTCACTTGATGAAATGGGCGCTGTCTTAGGTGCCGACTACCCGCTCGCTCACAGTATTCCCAACACTGCAGTTGAGGTAAATCAAGGCGTCTTAGGCATCGCGTACGCTGAAGGACTATCAGCGGACGCTAAAAAGACCATTTCAGAGCTACTTACACCATTGGGAAAATTATTTGAAACACAGGAAGAGACTTTAGGCGTGATCGGCTCTGTCGGTGGCAGCGCACCCGCGTTTGTGGATGTTTTTATTGAGGCACTCTCTGATGCAGCCGTCCTTTACGGCATCGATCGAAAATCCTCTTATCAAATCGTGGAGCAAATGATCAAAGGCTCCGCCGAACTAGCGTTAGAAACCGGAAAGCACCCAGCCGAGCTTAAAGACGGCGTCACCTCTCCCGGTGGTACAACGATCAAGGGCATCGCTGCTTTGGAAGCAAATGGTTTTCGTCATGCGGTAATCGAAGCCGTCAAACAGACGATGAGTTAATTTTATTTAACCAACAAACCCCTTTCGATTATAAAAAATCGAAAGGGGTTTTTCGGTTTCTAATCCTAAAACATATCTAAATAAACCTTTAAACAACATTCGTTTCATATGGATTATATTTTATTCTCGAAGTATGATTGAAACAAATAACTTTCCGGACGGTTGATCACACAATGAATAACAGAATAACGCTAAAAGAGCATTTTTTCTACTACTTAAAAAAACTAGTGAAAATCTACCCAAGCTTGATCTTTATTAAGATGGCCATTCAACAAAAAGGGAGAGCAGCAATGATCGATAATTACACTAATGTTGATAATAAGCTGGGTTTTTTCTTATGTATGGCTGCGATCTTGATTATCGGCTTCCTACTGGTCCTCTTTTTATGCACACTCACTGGCTATCTTTCTAGTCGTTTAAAAAATTGGCGAAGGACCCTTAACTGAGAACACAAAAGCCCTACTCCTAGCCGAGTAGGGCTTTTGTGTCGCAAGTCATTTTCATTTATAGCATAGATGTTTATTTAACTCTAGTCTCTTATTCGTTGAATAGTCTCGATCCAATTCCAAAAATCTTTCTCCAAAACTTATTTCGACTCATCCAAAAACTGCTGTTGAACCATCTTCATAATGTCCGCTTCCGTTAACTTCTTAGTCTCGTTGGCAAATTCATAGTAGGCGGGTTTTTGGTCATAATACACCTCGACTTCTAATGTTGCCTCCCCTTGGTCCTCAAACAAATCAATCGGGATATTATAAGAGTCATTGGCGATTAGATGATAAAAAAGATTCGAGCCGCAACTTGAACAAAAGCCTCTTTCTGCCCACTCAGAAGAACGGTATCTAGAAACAAAATCTTCGCCATTAATCGTGACATTCTCTCCTGAACCTGCAGCTACCGTTAACAGTGGCCCTGATCCCCAGCGTCGGCACATTGAACAATGGCAAGCGCCGACCTCAGAATGAAACGCCTCTACTTCGATTGACACTTTTCCACACAAACATTTCGCTGTTGTCATTAGATCTCCTCCTAATTTGTAAAATTTTTTTTCTTCATGTTCAACATTATTATCTGGTAACGAATCCAGCAACGCTTAAAAATAATTTGACTCATCGGTATTAAAATAATCATACCAAGTTTCTAAAGTGTTTGCTTGAAAAATATTCAACCGCTCGGTAAGCTGTCTCGGTCACGGTAACCAGCATTTTATTCTTTTCCGTTTTGGGATACATGTGAACGTTTGCGCCGCCTTATGTACGGGCAGAAATGAACCGACGGATACAGAACCTGGCTAATTGGTAGGATAATAATTACCTAAAACTTTTCTACAAAAAAAACAGCACTCGCAATATATACGAGTGCTGTTTTCATTTTATTCATTGACGATTGCGGCATAGCCGTTTTTCAGCTCTTGGTTTCCGGTTTCCTGCAAATGAAAAGCATGGTCGTTCATCCCTTGATTTTGCATAGAAACTAAAACGACCGGTTGTTGATTATGGAAAGCAAAAAAGTAGACATGATTGTCCATCCGTCCGCGATTTTCCGCATCAGAATAGACCGCTATAACAGAATATTCCGCTGATGAGGTGCCATCTACTGACCACGCTGCTGTCACAGGTTGGTTGTTCACCGATAATGGCATTTCTGATCCACCGATTACACCATCTGGTAATTGCAACCCATAGAAATTCACATTATTTCCTGGCGTATATTCCTTATAGGATTGACCCATCGCTTGTTCCCAAGAGCTAATGAATCCTTGTAATTCACCTGACTTAGTCGTATTCCACGTTCCAGCAGTGCTAACTTCTGACGCTGCCGCCGATTCTTCGGTTTGACTGATTGGAGAAGTGCTGCTAGTCGTCTGACTCGTTGAACTACTTGTAGAGTGTGTTGAGGTGCTGTTTGAACTGCTTTCTTTTGTAGAACGAACCTGTGCAACTTGGCTCGTAGCTTCTGTGGATGAATGTGCCGCTTTTGACTCATTGCTTTTACATCCAGTAAATGCTGTTATTGAAAATAATAATACCATCCCAAATAATGCTTTCTTCATGGGATCACTCCTTCCATTTAGCTAAATGAAAGTATAGCAAATGTGATATTTTAAAATAAAATTATGGCAAATCATTTAGCTGATTGTTAGTCAGTTTTATTTAAGGTGAAAGGAATCCATCATGAACAACACCGACACGTTGTAGTTCACGTTTTAACACAGTTCAACTGCCCTTTTTAACAGCCGCTACGCTCAGCGGGAACCGCCATCAATAAGATTGAATCAATTCTGTTACTTTCTCTTGCGCCGCTTGATCCTCTGAAACTTGGAAATTTAAATCCGGTGTGTAGCTCCCTTGGCTCCCGTCATCCGCATATTCCCCAAATCCCGTGTTGGTACTTACCGGCATCCCATTGCCTGTTTTTAATTCATAAACAACGCCATTATCCCCTAACAAATATTTACTGACCGGTTTAGTATGATCTAGCTTAACCGAATAATTGGCCGCAAAAGAATCCGCAAACAATTCTTGTCTACCGATACCACCATCTTTCGCGGTATAAAAAATACAACCACCGATCGCACGAATCGGAAACGCATTTTTCCCAGGCCTATTATTGTTTTGGACTTGGACTTGCCCATCCGGCGTGTTAGCGTACCAGTCGCCCTGTCCAGCTGCACCATGATCAAAGAACCATTCGCTGACCGCCATATTCCCGATTGCCGCGCGCTGACTCGCCCAATTTAGAAACGCCCGATTGATTTGATTTCTTTGTGCGTCATTGAGCTGGGCGCCTTTACTTGCAACATTAGCTGGTTGACTCGTTGTTTCTTCCGTCGTTGCCAATGATTGATTTGTTGATGTGGTTGTTTCTGAAGTCGATGAAACACTCGTTGACGAAGTTGTTTGCGAAGTTGAGGAACTACTCGTTGAGGATACCGTTGCTGTACTACTTGAAGCTGAATCTTCCTTTCCTTCTGTTGAACCGCATCCTGCTAATAAAAATACTGAAAAAAGACCCACTACCAAATACCTGCTTCTTTTCATTATGATCCCTCCAAAATGAATGACATTCTTTCTTATTTAAGAAGAAAATGACTTCCATTTATTATCGTCTAGACTAACTTTATCACGAAATGAATAACAAAAAAAGATAGAAAAAATTTCAATGAAACCACGTTTGCGACTGCAAAAGAAAGGAACAAAAGGGATCTTGAAAGTACCAAACTTTTCGACAATACTATTTTTTAAGTAGATTTGTTTGATGAGCTAAGATTTGATTCGTTCCTTTTTAAAAATTATCCTTAATAGTTTTAGTAGGAAAATTCTGATTTAAGATGCTCTCTTTTGAAACAACTGTCTGAACAGACCATTCAGCTGGATTCAGCTCAACAATCATCTATTTGAAATTTTCTTCGGACCGGCTCATAACATCCATCCTCTCATAGATAAGTTTTATTTATTTTTATCTCTACGAAAAGCTGTCTAAGATTTGATACTAAATACCAAGTACACACTAAGAATAATTTCTAGACGACTTAAATTGATATTAATTCATCTCAAAACTAAATCTGTGAAAAATAACAGAGAGATCATTTTAGAGAATAAAGCATAATTTTTGCTATGCCAACGTTTCAAACTGTTAATAGTAGCACATGTTTTAAATGAATTCATTAAGTGGAAGTTTTTAATGAACGAGGCTTAGATTTGATGACACGTACAAAATTTATTTTACCAAAGTCGTAAAAAAATACGGAATTCACTTTAAAATGACGGCAAAAAATGATAACTTAGCACAATCTAACGCAGAAATGTAAAATAGCGAATACGAGACTTTTAATACCAAAGAGGTATTCATGAAGGACTGCCTTACTCGATGAAGATTTGACAAACACTGATCAAAAAAAGAAATTTTAAGCCACTTAAAATTAATTACGACGTTAAAACATTCGAAAAAGCATTCGATTTACTAATTGCTCAGATCAGAGAAACTTTGAAACAAAATAGAAGGATCATGCTCTTAGAGAAAGCGTAGACGGTTTACGAGAATTACATATTGCAAATGATTGGCTACTGATTTATCAGACTAATAATAGTTCGTTGGCATTCTGACTACTCGCGATCGATTCCCATAATCAAGAGCTTCGGCCAACAAAGAAGAAAAAATATATAATAAATAGCGACCAAGATCCAATTGGATTTGGTCGCTATCTTTTGTCTTATTATTGAAAGTTCAAAGAGGTTGGTACTTTCCTAAAGATAACTTATATTCAGCTATTTATTGTTTAATTATCGAAGCTTTTTACTTCATCTTAAAAAAATCCCTAATCCTTCATCTCCCCATACCCTCTCTCCAAAAATTCCGCCATCGTCTCCGCCTCATGTCCTGTGATCTTTCGAAAGTCCTCCGACACACCGCTTAATAAGCCCATCGCACCGCCGCGATACATCGATGAAAGTTCTTCGCTATCGCCATCGGATTCGTAGATTTCCGAGAATTCTTCCAAGGTGACAGGTTCGTACCCGATTTTTTTACCGGTCACATTTGTCATGATTTCTCCTAATCGATCCATTGTATAAGGCTCTTTTTGGCTTAGAAGATAAGTTTGACCTTGGTCTCTAAGCGCTGGGGTGAGAGCAAGTTTTACGATTGCTTCAGCACTATTATCTAGTGAGATGAAGCTCATGGCTTCTTTACCAATTGGATAAATCAATTTTTCTCGTTGGATCAATTCGGGCAAATACGGGACCAGTGGATCGGCGTACAAGGCATTTTTCACGACAGCATATTCTAAGCCGGATGAAGCCAACCGGCGAGGCGCATAGCCGTAATAAGGCGACATCACGAATGGATTGTTTTCTTGATCCGCAAAGAAACTGACGAAAATAATCTTTTTGACCTTGGCTTGTTTGACCGCCTTCAAGCTATTTTCTAACTCATGGACCCGCTGCTCTACAAGATAAGTTTTACTGGGCACGTAAATCAGCAGATCGGTCCCTTCCAAAGCGGCGGTCATGCTGTCAACGTCCAGATAATCGCCTTGACGAATCTCGATCCCTTGTTTTTCCAAAGAGGTTGCTTTGCTGAGAGTATGCACAATCGCGCGCAATTCATCTGTTGCGACTTGTTGGGACAATTGGGCGATGATCCGACTGCCGAGATTACCGGTAGCGCCTGTCACAGTGTATTTCATAGATCTTCCTCCATTCACGTTTTACTTACAAAATCAGTCTAATGACCTTTTGCAACAAGCGCAACTATCTGGTTTGTTGAGGAACAACCGGCAGTGGTCTCATTTCAAATCAAATTATTTCCCTCACATATACACTTTTCTCCTTAACTTCAAGTAACGAAACACGCAAAAAAAAGCAATGGATTCCTGTTTGGCTCATGCCAGTCCATTGCTTGCTTTCGTCTTTTTAGGCTGAAAATCGAAAGGATTCACTGTAAGCTGTCTCGAACTCGAATGCGGAAGCTTCAACCAAGGATACTTCGCCTTCCGGGCTTTGATAAATTTTGTAGACCGTCAGCATCTCGTCACCCTTTGTTTCAGGAACTTCAATTCTGCAAAGAATCCAGTAATTTGTTCCGACTACTTCCTCGGTTCCTAATAAAGCAAAAGGGGTCGCCTTGCCCTTATCTAATAACGTCGCTCGTGCGGCTTCTACTAATTCTTTGTGTTCAGCAGTAATCGTAGGCACTGCTGGAATAGCGATATCTTCCATATTCATCATAAATGTTTTCCTCCTTAAATTTTGATTACAAATAGATTAAAATCAATGTTGTAAGATTATAACAATTTTAAATAAATCGCAATTAAAACGATAGTTATTAAAAAATAGTTTATCTAAGAGCATACTTCATCCCATAAAATAAGTGTTTTTCAAATAGAAACCGATCATTGTTTATCGCGATCAAAAATTCTGTTGCTTTCAAATTAATCAAAAACCTCCTTTTAGATAACGTAAGCCTTTTTTTCTCATCTAACGGAATGCCGTTTGAGGAATCAGATTTTGACAAGTATTTAGAACAAATGGATTTTCCAGCACTCGTAAAAGTTCGTGTCTTCTTTCAATTAATCATTTCCATAACGCGGCAAAGTCCACAAAATACCGCTCCAATTTAAATAAATTGGAGCGGCTAAAATATGATTGAAGGGGGAACAATATGCCCTTATTTGCACGAAACACGTCCATTATCTGCTAGTGCGGAACCTCCTGTGACCTTTTTTCATACACGTTACTGACAGGTTAAAACTCACCCATTCTTAGTTTGATTAGGTAGCCTCTTTCAAGCCTTTTTTACTTATACTCCTCCTTTCCAAACGCCAAAACATTTTTGTAATCGTTCACCACATGCAGCATTTCTTCTCATTTTTCGGTAGTGGTTCGGTAGCAATTTATTTCGCCGAAACCATCTAATTCCATGATCAAACTAGCTAGGTTACTTGAAATATTCTCTTTCGCCCGTAAATCAATGCGGTATAGGGAGTTTCTTGTTTAAATTCTGTTATAGCTTTTTTACGCTCTGAATTTAACTTAAAACTAGTACATTTCCCTTGTTCATCCTTGATTTTCAATGTAATCAGATCAATATCGTTTAGAACATCCCTAGGGATTTCACAAGGTTTTTCCGTTCTGACCAACACCAAATAAGCCAGCTTTTTTACACTACCGAGACTATTTTCAATAGTGGAAATTTCTTCTGGATCATCAAAAATAATGACTTTAGACCCTTATCTTAAAAAATAGTTTGTTATTTTAGTATCGTTTTTCTTCTCTTAACCTCATCTACTGACTAGCTTGAACTCTATTGAAATAAATCTATTTTGAAGAAAAGTCGTTTTTTTCAAAAAATAGTTTACAATTTCACAAGTTAAAGGTATATTGTACTAGAAGTATAAAAGTAAAATTTACTACAAAGGAGTTTGTTTATGACAACCGAATTCGATTCTAAAAATTACTTAGACAAAGTAGATGCTTGGTGGAGAGCCGCAAATTATATCTCAGTTGCTCAAATGTATTTGAAGGACAACCCTTTATTAAGACGCCCGCTTCAAAAAGAGCATCTTAAAACGCATCCGATCGGACACTGGGGCACGATTTCAGGACAGAACTTCCTATATGCTCATCTAAATCGTGCAATTAACAAATACGATTTGAATATGTTCTATATCGAGGGCCCTGGTCATGGTGGCCAAGTGATGGTTTCTAACTCATATATCGACGGTAGTTACACTGAAATCTACCCTGAGATCGGCGAAAACGAAGCTGGTTTAAAACAGTTGTGCAAGATGTTTTCATTCCCAGGCGGAATTGCTTCTCATGCGGCTCCAGAAACGCCTGGGTCAATTCATGAAGGCGGCGAGCTTGGCTATGCCCTTTCCCATGCTACAGGTGCGATTCTTGATAATCCAGAAGTGATCGCTGCCACCGTGGTTGGTGACGGTGAAGCAGAGACGGGGCCACTAGCAGCTGGCTGGTTTTCGAATGTTTTCATCAATCCTGTTAACGACGGTGCAGTGCTCCCTATTCTATATCTGAACGGCGGTAAAATTTCTAATCCAACGATCTTAGCTCGCAAAAGTAACGAAGAATTGACTAGTTACTTTGAAGGATTAGGTTGGAATCCTTATTTTGTTGAAGGAACGGATCCACAAGAAGTCCATGAAATG
Organism: Enterococcus viikkiensis; assembly: GCF_005405345.1. Classification (GTDB taxonomy): domain Bacteria; phylum Bacillota; class Bacilli; order Lactobacillales; family Enterococcaceae; genus Enterococcus_A; species Enterococcus_A viikkiensis. The sequence continues at coordinate 74,275 of NZ_BJDW01000008.1, forward strand.
ATGGCAAAAACCTTGGATGCGGTGATCGAAGAAATTAAAGCGATTCAAGCAGAAGCTCGAAAAGGCCATGCTGCGGACGCAACGATGCCAAATTGGCCAGTCATTTTATTCCGTACACCAAAAGGTTGGACTGGACCGGAAACGTGGGCTGGAGAGCAAATCTCTGGAACGTTCCGGGCACACCAAGTTCCAATCCCAGTGGATTCAGAGCATATGGAACACGTTGACAAGCTAACAAACTGGTTAAACTCTTATCGTCCAGAAGAATTATTTGATGAAAACGGAAAAATCGTTGCCGAACTAAAAGCAATCTCACCAAAAGGCGACCAGCGAATGGCCAAAAATCCTATCACAAATGGTGGAATTGATCCAAAACCAATTAAGATGCCTGACTGGAAACAGCATGCAATCGATACGACTACTCCAGGAGCTGTCACTGCACAAGATATGATTATTTTTGGTCAGCAAGCTCGTGATCTGATTTCTGAAAATCCAACAAATTTCCGTATTTTTGGACCAGATGAAACAAAATCGAATCGCTTGAACAAGGTCTTTGAAGTGACGGATCGTCAGTGGCTGGAAGCGAAAGACAGTACCGACGAGTGGCAATCTTCTGTTGGTCGTGTCATTGATGGGCAACTATCTGAACACCAAGCAGAAGGCTTTTTAGAAGGCTACGTGCTGACGGGGCGTCATGGCTTCTTCGCTAGCTACGAATCCTTTTTACGGGTTGTTGACTCCATGTTGACCCAACATTTCAAATGGATGCGCAAGGCCAGTGCTCACGCATGGCGTAAAAAATATCCCGCTTTGAATGTCATTGCGACCTCTACTGTTTTCCAACAGGATCATAACGGCTATACTCACCAAGATCCTGGTATCTTAACCCATTTGGCTGAGAAAAAACCTGAATTCATTCGAGAATATTTACCAGCTGATGCTAATAGTTTGATGGCTGTTATGGATAAGGCGATGCAAGACGAACAAGTGATTAACTTGATTGTTTCCAGCAAGCACCCACGGCCACAGTTCTATTCAGCAGCCGAAGCAGAAGAATTAGTCGAAAATGGCTTAAAAGTCATTGATTGGGCAAGTACAGACAATGGTGAAGAACCAGATGTCGTGATTGCTGCGGCAGGAACTGAGCCTAACTTAGAAGCCTTAGCGGCGGTCTCCATTTTAAATAGAGATTTCCCAGAATTAAAAATCCGCTTCGTCAACGTGGTTGATATTTTGAAATTACGCCACCCAGAGATTGATCAAAGAGGCTTATCGGATGAAGCATTCGATGCAATCTTCACGGCGGATAAACCAATCGTCTTTGCTTTCCATGGGTATGAAGGCATGGTTCGCGATATCTTCTTTGAACGTCATAACCATAATATCCATATCCACGGCTACCGTGAAAACGGCGATATTACTACCCCATTTGATATGCGTGTCTTTAGCGAAATGGATCGTTTCCACTTAGCTCAAGACGCAGCAAATGCTGTCTATGATTTGAAAGCAACAGATTTTTCAGCTAAAATGGATGAAACCCTTCAGTTCCACCACGACTTTATTCGTTCTGAAGGAACAGACATTCCAGAAGTTGAAAACTGGAAATGGGAAACCCTTAAAAAGCCACAACACCAACGTTAGTCAACATACCAAAGAGCCTTGATTTTGAGATCGAGGCTCTTTGTTTAAAATTTTATGAAGGGGTGAGCAACTTGGAACAAACGTTAGTCATTATCAAACCAGACGGTGTTCGGCGGAAACTAATAGGAAAAATTATTCAACGCTTTGAAGACCGCGGATTAATCCTTAAAAAAATGCAGCAACAGACATTCGATCAGTCACTTATTAGAGAACATTATGCCCACTTAAAGGACAAACCATTCTTTGACGAACTTCTGATTTACATGACTTCAGGGCCAGCGATTGTAATGATTTTAGAGGAAAAAAATGTCATCCAAATCGTCCGAAAAATGATTGGTGCAACGAATGCCCTAGAGGCTTCCCCCGGCACGATCCGCGGAGATTTTGCGATAGGTACCACTGAGAACATTGTCCATGCTTCTGATTCTCCTGAATCGGCAGAGATTGAAATTAGACGATTTTTCCCAAGTTGACGAATAAAAAGAAGTACACGCCACGCTTAACATCTGGCATGTACTTCTTTTTATCCTACATTTGTTTGCGATTTCGATTTATCTGTTTATTTTTCCACTATCATTTTCCAAAAACGCTCGTACCTCTACCTGACTAAATTGGTTGCAGTCCCCTTTTACAAAATGCTTCAAGACAGCCGCAGCCGTGGCAAAATCAATGATTTCTTGCGGAGGTTCATTGGTTAACAATCCTTGCAATATGCCCCCAGTAAACGCATCTCCACCACCAATACGATCCACAATTGAGTCGATCACATAATTTTTTGATTGGTAACACTCACCGCTGATCCAAAGATTCTACGTTGGAGGCATACGTTTCCAATTAATCCTCTTTTTATTCATTCAGCTACTCTCTTTCTGCTCCTTTAACCTGCAACTAGGGAACGGTGAAGGCATATGGCATTAATTGACAGACTGCCTTCACGGTCTGGATTTTTTTCCATAACAAAAAATAAGGCAGTTCCGCAAAAAATGACTGCACTAAATAGGCCCATTCCTCAGCCGAAAAATAAGCTTGAAAATAATAGACATAACGCTTCATAGTGCGCGTCGGATGAGCTATATAAAGTGTTCGAACCAATGTCAAGCACGGCATTCCCAAATCTTCTGTTCCTATTCTATCACGAATTTGCAGCAAGCGGACCAGCTTGATCACCGTTGTCCCATCACCGCTTTCGTCATAAAATGCTTGGATTCGTCTTTCCAATGTGATCGGTTTTAGCCGAAACAGTTGCTGTGCAGTAAAAGGATGTGTTTTCATGATCTCGCCTCCTTCTTTCGTAAAAAAATATCCCTTTCATAGTTACTAACGAATGTTTTTGCCTCCATGCGTATCCAAAAAATAAATTTTTTATGAGTTTTTTTATTTCGCCAATTTATTCTCATAAATTAGCATTCATAAAAAAAACTCCCGGTCTTTTCCCCGTCGTTTGAATTTATACCCTTCAGCGTGAACTATTATTTTTTTATCCTATTTACGAGGTAAAAAAAGCGTTCTTTTTTCGATGTAATAAATTCTTTTTTTTTCGAAAAACAAAAAGAATGGATAAATTACTCCCAGATAGATGATTCAACTTTGAATGATTTTTATTTTTTTCTTTCAGTAAAAAAAAAGAACCCATTTTTCATTACTTATTAGCTTATAGTAAATCTATAAATATAAATAAATTTTGAAGGAGGATTATTTTATGAACAAATTTATTCTGTCAACCTGTCTGGATGACCAGCAGTGGTCGCAACAATGGGACGATTATTTAAAACAAGCGATTCCTTTTAACCCAACCAGTCTACTTGAAATCCATTGTATTGTGTCAATTCCAGATCAACGGGGCGTCTTAATTTTTACTGCAGAAAAAATTTATCATAGCGAAAGCAATGGGCTAACCGTCTTGCGGCAATTTTCTGAAGCCCACTGTTTTTCAGATTATAAGCTAATCCGTACGTGCTTGAAGACACTGAACTGCACCAATTTTTATAAAGCTGCTTGGTTCTGTCCTTACTTCACCCTCCTTCCTCTAGAAGACATTCGCTACACTAGTTGGATCAACCCTTTGACCATAAAAAAGCTACACAAACACAACAACCGCTATTACGCAGAACTGCTATCTGGTCCGCTGTTGGCTCTGCCAATCTTACGTCGAAGTGTTTTACTTCAGGCTGAATTTGCTTGCTACGGTTTGGCTTTAATACGTCGTGACCTCTTTCATTTTACGATTCAAGGAACATCTCCTCTTGACTATTTATCGATGCCGGATACTCCTTTCACCCGCCTGTTAAGTAAACGACCACTACTATTGTATTTTTCTCAACCTTTGGGCGAATTTTCCCGCCAGTATAACAAAGCTTACTTTCTACATCACTATCAGCAGTTAGAAAAAGAACCCCACAGAATCGATTGGCGTCTATGGTAATAACTATTTAAACAAAAAGACTAGCCTCAATGAGCGAGAAAGCTACTCACTGAGGCTAGTCAAAAATAGTTGTTCTTTCATTGAGGCGATGATCCCCTTAATCCCCGCTGCCTTCATCTGACCAAGGTAGCTCGGTCGATAACAAAGAGGCGAAATGCTTGTATTCATCCCGCTCTTGCAGTCGCGCCGTCCGACGCTTTTCATAGCCATCGCAAACCAGCTTCTCTTCATCCGTTTCAGGTATTACTTGTGGCACGGTGAATTCCGTTTCTTGATTCATATGAGAAGGTACCGCAACAAAGGTCGTAAAGCAAGTCGCAGCCAAATACCGTTCTCCAGTGGAAAGGTTCTCACCAATCACTTTGACGAAGACTTCCATCGATTTATTATGGCTGCCCGAAACATAGGACTTCACACAAACAGAATCATTGGCGTGCAAAGGTTTCAAAAAATTTAGATTGTCTAACGAAGCAGTTACCGCTCCTCTGCGGCAATGACGGGAAATCGAGATGGATGCCGCATCGTCAATCAAAGTCATCAGCTTTCCTCCAAATAAATAACCAAACGGGTTCAAATCAAAAGGGAAAATCCGATGTGTTTGGATTACGCGCGAATCGCGACAAGTTTTAAAATCAGTCATGGGTATACTCCTTATTCCTATTAATGTATTTATTTTTCTTACAGAAAAATAAGTTTGATCTTCATGCCGTATACCATTCTACTACTCTTGCTTACGCAAGAAGGAGAACTGGCATCCTTATTCCTATTAATGTATTTATTTTTCTTACAGAAAAATAAGTTTGATCTTCATGCCGTATATCATCCTACTACTCTTGCTTACGCAAGAAGAAGAACTGGCATCCTTATTCCTATTCATGTATTTATTTTTTCCAAGCGAAAAAATTAAGTTGATTTCAAGGGCATAGATTTCTCTCTTACTATCCGTCCATTTATCTTATCATTTTTTTGCAAAAATTCGCAAAAGTATACAGTCTTACGGACATTCGGTATACTAAAAATATAGCGGGCTCTCTCATAGATCAGCTATCAACACATCTTTTTCAAAATGAACGGAAGAAAGAAGGTCCACCCTATGGAAAAAGAAAAACCCTCAAAACTGATTCAGTTTTTTGGTGGTAAAACATCCTACTACCTGATTGGTCTGGTTATTTTAAGTGCTTTAGCCATTTATTTATTGAATACTGTCTCCTTTATTTTCAGACCTTTGGTAGTCATTATTAGTACCGTACTGCCACCCATGATCTTTGCGCTGCTTTTGTATTACTTGTTGAATCCGATCGTGAATTTCTTAAGTAAAAAAGGCTTGTCACGAACCATCAGCATCGCTTTGACTTATGTCGTGATCTTTGGCCTGCTATTCTTCGGTGGCGCCCGACTCGTGCCTGTGATTCAAGATCAAGCACAAGATTTGATCAAGCAATTTCCGAAATATGTTGATGATTTCCAACAAGCCATCAAAAATTTGTTAGACGCGACACCGTTTGCGGCCTCCTCAGATGAAGCGTTAAACTCATTGGATAAACTCTCAAAAGATGCGCTTTCTTACTTGGGAAATAATTGGCAAGATGGCGCGAAAGGCCTCGGCACGCTTTTCTCTGCCGTTTCAAGCACAGCCATCACTTTGTTTACCGGGCCGATCATCGCCTTCTTTTTGATTCAGAGTCCACACAAACTGTACAAAACCTTTATGGATCTGGTTCCACCACGTTTTCGAATGGATGTCAGTGCCTTAGTCAAGATTGCCAATCAACAACTAGGTGCCTTTTTAAAAGGCCAAGTCATCGCGTCCTTGCTGCTGGGCTTGATTTATTGGGTCGTTTTCTTGATTCTCGGCTTACAGTTTGCTACTGTCATCGCGCTGGCAGCCGGCATCTTGAGTATCATCCCATATATTGGCTCATTCCTAGCCTTTCTGCCGGGGCTTTTCATCGCCTTTCAAGATTCAACCTTCATGGTCGTCAAATTCGTGATTGCTTGGTTCGTGGTGCAGTTACTCCATGGCGATCTAGTAGTCCCACGAGTAATGGGGGACAAATTAAAGATCCATCCAATTACAATTTTAGTCGTTTTATTAGTCATGGGCGATCTGCTGGGCTTAGTCGGTGTGATCTTCGGTATTCCGATCTACTCCATGATCAAGCTTTTCGTCGTCTTCACCTTCCGCAAATTCAAACAGCGCTATAATAAATTTTTCGCGGACGAAGGAGCCTACCGTAATACCGGCTTCTCCGAGGATGATTATTTATAAGGCAAACAGCTACAACTAGGGCCATTACTGGTCCTAGTTGTTTTTTAGTACGATTACTACTTTTTACAAAAAAATTTACAGAATATTCTTGTAAAATTTTCAACTTCTGCTATGATAGTAAAAAATCAAACATAGCAAAACGTTGAAGGAAACAGTAAAAGTAGCTTAGGGTTTGCAGAGAGCTGTTATTGGTGTGAGACAGCAATCCTATTTATTTTGAACATCATTCCTGAGTCGATGTCGATACGTAGAACATCGTGGCTGCCACCATTATCTGGCTAGCGGATCGCTGTCATCGTCCGTGAAATAAGTTTTAAAAAGGTGGTACCGTTCGATTATTCGAGCCCTTTTCCCGTTGTATCTCGGGAAAAGGGCTTTTTTTATTGAGAGGGGGGATAATTTTTGGAAATTGACATTAGTGCTATTCATCAGAAACAGCTTAGATCAGACACGTATATTTTAGGAGGAATTAGTAATGGAAGTAACTACAAGAACACCTTCAACACGGGAATTAGTCGTATTAAGCTCTATGATCTTCGGAATGTTTTTTGGGTCTGGGAATCTCATCTTCCCCGTTCATTTAGGTCAATTAGCCGGAAGCCATTGGTTTTCCGCCAGTCTAGGGTTTGCGATATCGGGCGCACTTTTCCCCTTATTGGCGATTTTGGCAGTAGTGGTAACAAATAGCGATGGCTTGTACGATCTTGCTCGACCCGTTGGCAAAAAATTCGCTGCGCTGTTTCTTGTCCTCGTTCATTTAACAATCGGTCCTTTTTTTGGAACGCCAAGAACCGCAGCCACAGCCTTTGAAATTGGCCTAAAACCTTTCTTGCCTAGCCACTATTTGGGAATCGGTATGCTCGTATTTACCGCTCTATTTTTTGGCTTAGCCTACTTCCTAACACTTCATCAAAACAAGCTCGTGGCATATATCGGAAAATATTTGAATACTATTTTTCTCGCATTATTAGCCGTTGTATTTCTAATTGCTTTTTTAAAGCCTATGGGAAATTTAAATCATCAGCCAACCCACGCTTATCTGACCCATGGTTTAACCAATGGCATCTTACAAGGCTACAATACCGTGGATGCCGTTGCTTTACTTGCGTTGAGTGTGACCTTCGTGCGGGCTGTCAAAGCGATGGGCTTCAAGAAAAATACCGCTGCCGTCACTGCCAAAGCCGGGACTCTCAGTGTTTTATTAGAAGTCGTCCTCTATTTCGGTTTGGTTCTAATTGGTGCAATGAGTTTGAGTCGTTTTCCACTTTCTGACAATGGCGGTGTCGCATTATCTCAGCTAATCCGTTATTATTTATCTACTTTCGGCGGTGTATTTTTAGGCATCTTAGTGACACTAGGTGTTTTTACTACCGCGATGGGGTTACTCGTTTCTTTTGCCCAAGACTTCCATAAACTGTTTCCTAAGATCAGTTATAAAAGCTGGCTGCGAATCACCGCAATAACATCCTTTGTGGTTGCCAACGCCGGCTTAGACAACATTATCCAATGGTCATTGCCTGTCTTGATGCTCCTTTATCCGTTATCTCTGGCGTTGATCTTATTATCTTTAACCTGAATTCCCGGAATTTATAACGAGGGAGGGGCAACCCCTAACGCCTCATATAATTCCTTCTGCTTCGTCGTA